>NZ_JAWVZF010000006.1:0-47171 GCF_033722355.1 Arsukibacterium sp.
ACGGCACCAACAGACTGAGTGGTAATGGCAGCGGTATAAATAATATTGTCTTTATCAAGGCCTTCATCTCTTACCATGACATTTTCAAAGCTGTTAATCACGCCTTGCAATGCCCGCTGTGAAGCAGTGGCAAGAGGTAAGGTGGTAATATCCTGTTTAACCAGCTCATAAGTTGTTGATGGTTTGATAGATTCGCCAGTGCTATCCTGCAAAATATCTGTCAGTGCCAGCAAATAGGTGGTGGCACTATCCAGTGGTTTTAACGGAACCACAGCCACGCTGTTACCACGCGCAGCAGTGACAAAATCCTGACCAAACACTAACTCTTCAGTGATCTGACAAGCTGCACCCCGTGGCACCTGGGTGCATGCCGCCTCAGCAGACATTGGGTCACCCATTAATGCCTTAAATACCCTCACCGCGCCGGGAGTCTGCGCACTATCTGCATTTAACGTGACGCCTGCCGGAAAGCTGATATCAATAGCGAAAGGATTCTGGGTAGACCACCCATCTAATGCACCTAGTGCCGTCTGCGGGTTAGTATAATTCGGGTTTTCCCCACTATCCAGAGTAAGGGTACCGTCTGTGGTGCCCTGGAATAATAAGTCGTTTGGAACTGACACCCGGCCCGCTGAAGGGTCAAAAACCACTCTGGAAGCTGGCACCACTGTGTCTTCACCGACTTCCTGTTTTATATCTTCTAATGAATCACCACAACCAGCCAGACCGACCGCTGCCGCAACAGCGATACTAATAGCAAGCTTTTTCATAATATCTCCCCGTCCTTAACGCTTATTTTTTTATTACAAAGCAAAACCTTGCTTTGTTTATTACGAATTCTTTTATTTTTAAGGTAGCTGCAAGTACAAACAGCTACGACCAGTTAAAGTTAACTCAAAGTCTGCCAGATCGCTAGCGTAAAAATACGGTTGGCAGCAAGAAAGATGCAAAATAGTTGTTTTAAGCGTATGCTTGCGCCGTTTTTTAACACAGACAGGTTAGATTTTATGGATAACTACACAGCCCCGCCAGGGGTGTTAGAAGGTAAAGTGGTTTTAGTTACCGGCGCCGGCGATGGTATTGGTCGTTGTGCTGCATTAACCTATGCCCGCTATGGGGCAACTGTTATCTTGCTGGGTAAAACAGTCAAAAAGCTTGAAGCTGTATACGATGAAATTATCGCTGCCGGCGACGCTGAACCGGCTATCGTGCCGCTGGATTTAAAAGGCGCAACGGCCAGTCATTATAAAGATATGGCAACCACCATTGAGCGGGAGTTTGGTAAGCTGGATGGTGTGCTGCACAACGCAGGTTTACTGGGGGTACTAAGCCCCTTTGAGCATATTAATCTCGCCAGCTGGCAAGATATTATGCAAATAAATGTGACAGGTGCGATGTTAATGACTCAGGCTTTAATTCCGGTGTTAAAAAAAGCACCGGCAGCCTCAGTGGTTTTCACATCATCAGGTGTTGGCCGAAGCGGTCGGGCATATTGGGGACCTTACGCTGTATCGAAGTTTGCTACAGAGGGGTTAATGCAGGTGATGGCTGACGAGTACGCCGACAGCTCAATCCGGGTAAACTGTATTAATCCTGGCGCTACCCGCACAGCAATGCGCGCAAAGGCTTATCCCGGCGAAGATCCGCTGAGCTTAAAAACACCGGCAGATCTGATGTGGCTCTACTTGTATTTAATGGCAGACGCCAGCAAATCAGTCAATGGCAAGTCACTTGATGCCCAGCCCAAATAGCATTCAGACGTCGATGGCATAATAAAAAAACCGGCATAAAAGCCGGTTTTTTTATTAAAACGAAAGCCTCAGCGTTTTTCCAGAATTTCGCCGCCGTTAGCCACCGCCCATTCATTCCAGATGGCTACCTTATTGTTGTAATTTTCAATCGCCTGCGCTGTTGCATCAGCAATCAGTTTGTCGACATCCTTAGCAAATTTTTTATCTACTTTCGCCAGTGGCACAACCTGAATGCCCCGTTGTTGCAGGCCTTTTTTCATCGTATGGGTGCGCAGCAATTGTAACTGTCCATTTTCGACATAGAAAAACTGGCTGTCTTTATTAATCGTCTTGAATTTCGGTTTTACTGGTCGCTTGGCACTGGCATTATCACTGTTTTCGGCTACGACAACATCACTGCTCTGTTTGTAACCAAGTTGCTCTAACGTGTATCCCTGCGCTTTAGCAAGTTGTTCCAGCTGCGCGATTAGCTCAACTTCCTGCTGGCGTTCAGCCAGTACACCATTTAACGTTTCAATGACTTCTGTCAACTTAACCAGCGTCAACTCTTTGGCTGCTTTCTTAAGTTCTTTTTTATCTAATAATAAAGACACGTCACTCTCCTTTATACAAAATTTAATAAAGAATAAGCAATTTCGCCGTTTAAATAAAGTGATAGAGACTTCTGAAATAAATATACTGAGCAAAAAAGCATATTCTATTCAGTTTCAGTTAAGAAAGACGTTATATCTGCTGTTTTTTGTGTCATCAGCATTGAATCACCACGAGTTTCAACATTCAATCTGACAACATTTTCGGTATTAGAAACGCGAAGATTAAAACGCCAGTTACCAAAATCCATACTTAGTCCATCAATATAATTAGTTTGAATTGCCTGGTCTGCATAATATGCTGCTAATTTAGTAATTACCTTTTGCGGATCCGTGATCCTAAAGTTCAGTTCGCCGGAAGAGGGATAGTCAGCAATCATTTGCTGAACCAATTGCGATAATTTTTTTCCTGACAATGATAATAGCTCGGCAACTAAAAGCCATGGGATCATCCCGCTATCACAATATGCGAAGTCGCGAAAATAATGATGCGCACTCATCTCTCCACCATATACTGCATCTTCAGCACGCATCCGCTCTTTAATAAATGCATGACCTGTCTTACTGCAAATTGCCAGGCCATTGTATTGCTGGCAAACAGCCTCAGTATTCCAGTACAACCGGGGATCATGAATAATTTTGGCTCCTGGCTCTTTTTGTAGAAACGCCGCTGCCAGAATACCGACAATATAATAACCTTCAATGAACTGACCTTGTTCGTCAAACAAAAAGCAACGATCAAAATCACCATCCCAGGCGATACCGAAGTCGGCCTGGTAGTGCCTGACGGCATCTGCCGTAGTCTGCCTGTTTTCCACCAGTAGCGGGTTAGGAATACCGTTAGGAAAGTGACCATCAGGCTGATGATTAACTTTAATAAAAGTGACCGGTATTTTATGCCGGATAAAAGCGTGCTCCAGCGCATCAACAACATGACCGGCAGCACCATTACCTGAATTCACCACCAGCTTTAATGGCTTGATATTGGCGCTGTTGATATATCCCAGCAAGTGATCGATATAAGGTGCGAGAATACTGTGTTTTTTATAGCTGGCTTTCCCGTATCGCCAGCTTCTATTACCAATCACCTTACTTTGTTCAGTAAGCTCCTGTAATGCTGACGGCATATATAAATCAGTCAGCAGTTGTCTGGCTTCATCACGGATCGCAAACAAACCGCTATCACCACTGATTGGCCGCGACTGTGCACGAACCAACTTCATCCCATTGTAGTCTATCGGGTTATGGCTGGCTGTTACCTCAATGGCTCCGTCGATTGCCAGATGCTGAGCAGCAAAATAGACCTCTTCGGTGCCCGTCATACCTAAGTCGAGCACGTCTACGCCTTCGGTCAGCAACCCTAACGCTAATGCGAGCTTAAGGGATTCTGAACTCAGCCGGATATCACTGCCCACTGCCACAGTTTGAGGTTTAATAATCCGGGCATAAGCCCGGCCAATACTGTAGGCAATTTGTTCATTCAGCTCGTCCCCTAATTTGCCACGGATATCATAGGCTTTAAAGCAGGATAACGATGTCATCTCAACCTCTGCCATACTTGTCAGCATAACGAACGATGTCATCTTCTCCCAGATAACTGCCAGACTGGACTTCAATCAGCTCTAGTGGAATTTTGCCGGGGTTTTCCAGGGAATGAACGACGCCAATCGGAATGAAAGTGGATTCATTTTCAGTAACCATAAATTCCTGATCACCGTTTCTTACCAGGGCAGTACCACTTACTACGACCCAATGTTCAGCCCGGTGATGATGTTTCTGAACCGATAATTTAGCTCCGGGTTTTACGGTAATATGTTTTACCTGATAGCGGGTTCCCTGATCGACTGAATCATATTTCCCCCAGGGCCGGAATACTTCCCGGTGTAAATCCACTTCGGTCCGGCCATAACTCTGCAACCGCTGCACGATGTTTTTTACTTGTTGAATGTCGTTTTTATCAGCAACTAACACGGCATCTTTGGTTTCGACTACGATAACGTTGTCTAAACCAATTACCGCTACTAACTTTTCTTCAGCATTAATATAACTGTTGTGGGTTGCTTCCAGCATAACATCACCACGACACGCATTGCCCTGCGCATCTTTTGCCATCACGTCCCACAGTGCATCGTAACTACCGACATCACTCCAACCCGCTTGTAATGGCACCATGACAGTGTTATCAGACTTCTCTAATACGGCATAGTCCAGAGAATTTGAGGGGCTGGTGCTGAACGCCTGGTTGTCAATCCGGACAAAATCTAAATCCTGACTTGCCGATGTCACCGCCAGCTTGCATGCGCTGACAATATCCGGCGCAAACCTTTCAAGCTCAGCCAGTAAACTGCTGGCTTTAAACATAAACATACCACTGTTCCAGCAATACTCGCCTGACGCCAGATACCGCTCTGCTGTGTTTTTATCTGGTTTTTCCTTGAATTCCGTCACCTCAAACGTATTGACCATACCAGCAATACTTTGCTGACTGCGGCGGATATAACCATAACCGGTATGCGCACTGACCGGCACTATACCAAAGGTCACCAACTTGCCTGCTTCGGCAGCCACCCTGGCCTCAGCAACCGCTTGCTGGAAAGCGGGTATATCCTGAATAACATGGTCTGCAGCCAGTACCAATAGCAACGGATCCTGTTCTGTCTGTAACGCCTGTATCGCAGCAATAGCGATAGCGGGGGCGGTATTACGGCCCACTGGCTCCAGCATGATACAGGCATCTGTAATACTCAGCTCGCGAAGTTGCTCAGCCACCATAAAGCGATGGTCTTCATTACAGACTACCAGTGGCGGCGCCAACTGCTCTATCCCCTTTAACCTTAACAGGGTATTTTGCAGCATACTTTTTTCGTTAACCAGAGACAGAAATTGTTTAGGTTTTTTTGCGCGGGACAAAGGCCAGAGCCGGGTACCGGACCCGCCAGATAAAATAACCGGGATCATTGCAACTCCTTGCGATACTTTCCATTAAATAAGTAGCTTAGTTGAGCTTAGTATAGCCAGCTTTACCCGCAAAGGTCACCCGGAATATTGATCTTGTTCAGAGCGGTTGATTGCAGTACCTGAACAGCAAAAGGCTGGTCGGTGCTCTTAATTGCGGTAGAATCAGCTATCTTAGCGCGACTATTCTCAGGATCAGTGTTATGCCAGACTTCACAGAGTTATTCATCAACAATAAAAACTGGGCAGATCGGATTGAACGTGAGCAGCCAGGTTTTTTTAAGCAGTTATCGGCGCAGCAAACACCTGAATATCTCTGGATTGGCTGTTCAGACAGCAGGGTACCGGCTAATGAGATAGTCGGCCTGCTGCCTGGCGAACTGTTTGTTCACCGGAACGTCGCAAATCTGGTGTTGCACTCGGATATGAATTGCCTGTCCGTTCTTCAATATGCGATTGATGTTCTGAAAGTCAAACATATTCTGGTAGTGGGGCATTATGGATGTGGTGGCGTAAAAGCCGCCATGATGAAGCAACGGGTCGGATTTGTGGATAACTGGCTGCGTAATGTAAAAGATGTCTATGCAATGCACCGGCAAGACGTAGACAGCTTCAGCGATGATAACCAGCGCCTGAACCGGCTGATTGAACTGAACGTCATCGAGCAGGTCCGGAACTTGTGTCATACCAGCTTTGTGCAGGAAGCCTGGGAACGTGGTCAGCCACTGGCGGTCCACGGCTGGGTTTACAGCTTGCACAACGGCAGGGTAAAAGACTTAAGGGTCAGTCACTCCAGTGCTGATAAAATAGATAACATTTATGCTATGGATCCTGTCGACAGTTAGGATGCTGCTGGTCATTATTTAAATAAAATCTCCTGGGGAGCAACGGGTTGATATACCGCACTGTGGCCTTCAACCCATTTATCATTCTGCAAATAACTGGACCGCACCTGTAAACTACCATCCGGCATTATTTTAGAGTGTGATTTAACTTTGGTAATGCCGTTCTGATTGTTTTCAACATTCTCTAATGCAGTGATTTCGCCAGTTTGTGGATTAAACTGCATAGTGCCGTAAGTATAAAAACCGGCAGTTGTAAAATAGTAGTAAGCCAGGCTGTCTTTTGCCTGATCCCAGAAAATAAAAGACTCGCCACCATATTCCCCGTGATTAATTGAATGCACTGTTTTAATTGCCTGGCCATTAAGGGCCCTCGACCAGTGCGAACGGTCAATAACAGGTTTATCGCTGCCAGGCTGCGCCAGATTACCTTGCCAGTACTGCCCCAGATAGGGCCGGAACACTTCCAGCTTCGGGTGCAGGCTTACTGTCTGGGCAGCACCGCTAAAATGACAGAAAAACAAACAACAGATTAATATATACGCTTTCATGGTAACGTCCCTGCAGCTCAAAATAATTAAGGTGGTTGAAGTATTAGAGATAGTCTGCAGAAAGTAAAATCTTAGCTATAACACCACCGTTTTATTGCCGTGGACCAGTACCCGGTTTTCCACTACCAGCTGCAATGCCCGGCTTAATGCCGCTTTTTCAACGTCCCGGCCAGCTCTGGCCATATCGTTGGCACTGAAGTTATGGTCCACCGTGCGAACCATCTGCTCAATAATGGGCCCTTCGTCCAGCAGTTCATTAACAAAGTGAGCCGTCGCACCAATAATTTTTACCCCACGTTCAAATGCTTGCTGATAAGGATTGGCGCCAATAAAAGCGGGTAAAAAACTGTGATGAATATTGATGATCCGGTTAGGATACCGGGCAACAAAGTCTGCACTTAAGATCCGCATAAACTTGGCAAGCACCAGATAGTCGGGTTGATAAGGCGCTACCGCAGCCAGAATCTGCTGCTCGTGTTCATTCCTGTTAATCCCCTGGTGGCTGATGTAATGATAGGGTATGCCAAATTTAGCTGCCAGCGCAGCTAATTCAGGGTAATTACCGACAATGGCGGCAATGTCTAATGCCAGTGAACCATCAAACACTTTCATTAAAATATCACCCAGACAATGGGCTTCCCGGGTAACCAGCACAACCACGCGTCTGGCCCCATCGCTTAACAGGCTACGGCGACTACCGGCTGGTAAAACCCGATCCAAATCAGACAGTAACGCGGCGTCATCAAATATGCCCTCAAGCACGGTACGCATATAAAACTGGCCCGTCACCGGATCGACGTATTCAGTGTTACGGATAATATTAAGCTGATATTGATAACAAATATTAGTAATCTGAGCGATCAGTCCTTTGGAGTCCGGACATTCGGTTAACAGGGTTTTCCGTTCCATTTTTACTCTTCACTTAACATTTTCTTGCCATTGTTACCTAACAATCATATGGAGTCAAAGACATTCAGACGTCTGTATTGATGCTTGTTGTTTAATGAAGGCAACTGCATAATGCGGGATTATTTTTGCTCGCAACGCGTAGTTACCATGAACTCTTTTCAGTTTAATGTTATCGGCACTATTGAATCACCGTATAAACAGAAGTTTGCTATCCCACGCCAGCCCGGGCTGATACCCGAAGCCCGGGGCAAGTTGATACTTACACCACCTTATGCTGATGATGACATCATCAGAGGTATCGAAACTTTCAGTCATTTGTGGCTGGTGTTTGTATTTCATCAAACGGCTGATAAAGGCTGGTCGCCCCTGGTCAGACCGCCAAGACTGGGTGGAAATACCCGAAAAGGTGTTTTTGCAACACGGGCAACATTCCGACCTAATCCAATTGGCCTCTCTGTCGTAAAACTGGACAGGGTATACCGAAAGCAAGACAAACTGGTGTTAGAGCTAAGTGGTATAGATTTACTGGATGGCACGCCCATCTTAGACATTAAACCGTATTTACCTTATGCTGATGCCCTGCAAGATGCGATAGGCGGATTTGCTGACAGTGCCCCGGAAACACTGATGACCGTCAGCTTCAGTGAGCAGGCAAGAGACTTCTGTCAGGCGCAGACGGCGTATCCGGACCTGGCGCTGTTAACTGAAAAAGTGCTGAAACAGGACCCACGGCCATCTTATAAAAAACAACGCGATGCCGCACAGCAGTACGGTATGACTTTGTACCAGTTTAATATTAAATGGACTGTCAATGGAGAACATAATCATGTTACTGAAATCTCTCAGCTATCTGAGTTTGCTGACCGTCGCAGCCAGTAGCATAGCCATACCCGATTTACCCGAGCCGGTCAGTAACAACAGCGTTGCCAGTGCGACAATTCGGGGTAAAACCTATATTATCAGCGCGATGGGGATTGGTCCTGGCAAACAGCATAATGACCTGCATAATAAAGTATGGATGCATACGCTGGGTGAATTCGGCTGGACTGAATTACCACCCGTGCCAAGTAAGCAACGACTGCAAGGGCGTGCCGCAGCCAGTGCTGTGGCGTTAAATAACAGCTTTTTTATTTTCGGTGGCTTTACGATCAGTGCTGATGGCAGTAAACAAACCGCGACGGACAGCTACCGGCTCGATCCGGTAACCCAGCGCTATACCCGGCTTAACGATATGCCGGTACCGGTAGACGATGCCGTCGCCCTGCCCTATCAGAATCGCTATATTTATCTGGCCAGCGGCTGGAGTGACCATGGCAACGTCAATTTGCTGCAGCTATTTGATAATTTTACCCAGCGTTGGTCGCAGGCCACCCCGTTTCCGGGAAAACCGGTGTTTGGTTTAGCCGGTGGTATTATTGATAATACGTTACTACTGTGTGATGGTATCGCTATCGAATACCCGCATGCAAAGCCGCGTAACTTTGTCGCAGAACCTGCCTGCTGGCAGGGTACTATTGGCAGCAACCCCAATCAGATTAGCTGGCAAAAGGTAGGTCACCCAACCGGAAAGGCTCGGTTCAGAATGGCTGCGACCGGAGCTGAAATTAATGGCGAACCGGTTATCATCTTTGTCGGTGGCAGCCAGCTTGGTTATCATTACAACGGCATTGGTTTTAATGGAAAAAGCGCCATCCCAAGCAGCGAGGTCTGGATATACTCGGTTTCAAGGCAACAGTGGCGAACTGCCGCAGACAGTGTTCCGGTAATGGATGCTCATGCTCTGCTGGAATTAAACGGCGAATTTTATACCCTTGGAGGCATGATTTCAGAGCAGCAGGTAATAAATAAGCCAATAAAACATCAGATTCAACTTCTGCCAGACTAAATGACTTGCTAGAATGGCCGCAATTTTCTGACTATTTTCTGAGAGTAGCATGCGTACCAGCCAGTATTTGTTATCGACGGTGAAAGAAACTCCCTCCGACGCCGAAATTATCAGCCATAAACTGATGTTACGAGCCGGATTGATTCGCCGGTTAGGTACCGGCATGTTCAGCTATCTGCCGACTGGTGTCAGAGTACTACGTAAAGTTGAAGAAATTGTCCGTCAGGAAATGAACAAAGCCGGTGCTATTGAAGTACTGCTGCCAATGGTTCAACCTGCTGAATTATGGCAGGAGTCTGCGCGCTGGTTCAGTATGGACGCTGAGTTGCTGCGTTTTAAAGACCGGCATCAGCGCGACTATGTGTTGGGCCCGACTCATGAGGAAGTTATTACTGATTTAGTGCGGCGGGAAATTACCAGCTATAAACAGTTACCGTTAAATCTGTATCAGATCCAAACTAAATTCCGCGACGAGCGCCGGCCGCGATTCGGTGTAATGCGAGCCCGCGAATTTATCATGAAAGATGCCTATTCTTTTCATTTAAGTCAGGACAGCCTGCAACAAACCTATGACGCTATGTACAGCGCCTATTGTAATATTTTTAACCGGTTGGGGCTGGATTACCGGCCTGTACAAGCTGACAGTGGCGCTATTGGCGGTAGTGTCTCCCATGAGTTTCATGTGCTGGCGGAGTCCGGCGAAGATGCTATCGCATTTTCTGACAGCAGCGACTACGCAGCCAATATAGAAATGGCGGAAGCCCTGGCACCTAACGGCAGCAGAGCAGCACCTGCGGCAGAATTAACCAGAGTCGCGACCCCCGCCGCCGGTACGGTAGCTGAGGTGGCGGCGTTGTTAAACGTTGCGCAGGACACTATCGCTAAAACGTTATTCGTGTTGGCAGAAGCTGATGACAGCGGAGCACAACAACTTATTGCCCTGGTATTGCGCGGCGATCATGAATTAAATGAGTTAAAAGCAGAGAAGCTGGCAGGGATTGCCAGCCCATTGCAATTTGCGACAGAAGAGCAAGTCAGAGCGGTATGCGGCGCCGGGCCCGGTTCAGTAGGCCCGGTTGGCTTGTCAATCAGGATCATTGCTGATCGCAGCGCAGCCCATCTTGCCGACTTTGTTACCGGTGCGAATCAAGACGGTTATCACTTTAGCGGAACCAACTGGGAGCGAGATATTCCGCAATATCAGGTTGCAGATATCCGGAATATTGTGGCCGGAGATCCCAGCCCTTGTGGCTTTGGTACCCTGATAATCAAGCGTGGTATTGAAGTGGGCCATATTTTTCAGTTGGGTGAAAAATATTCGAAAGCGCTTAAAGCCGGCGTTTTAAATGAAGAAGGCAAGCATCAGATAATGACTATGGGTTGTTATGGTGTCGGCGTATCCCGTATTGTCGCCGCGGCGATTGAACAAAATCATGACGAGAACGGCATTATCTGGCCAGATGCAATTGCCCCGTTTCAGGTTGCTCTTATTCCAATGAATATGCATAAATCTGTCCGTATTGCTGAAGTGACAGAGCAACTTTATACGCAATTAGCTGCGGCGGGTATTGACGTATTATTTGATGACCGCCGGGAACGCCCCGGGGTGATGTTTGCTGATATAGAGCTGATTGGCGTGCCTCATACTATCGTGATTGGTGAGCGTAATCTTGATAACCAGCAGGTGGAATATAAAAACCGCCGCACTGGTGAAAAAATGATGCTTGATATTACTGCTGTGGTTGCAGAAATCCAGCAAAAACTGCGCTGAGAAACCTGAGCTTTCCTATCCTGCCTCCCTGGCAGATTGTGTCACCCGCTGCACACAATCTGCCAGGGAGGCCACTTTTAAGCCTGCTGTATACTTGATACCTGTTAAAAATCTGACCTAACGTCATTTTGGCCTTTTAAATTAGAAAATACTAAAATTTAATTGTCAGCCTGTCTAAAACACCTTAGAATAAAGCCTGGTTATAAGCTTATTCCTTTTAAGAATATGTGGGAGGCAGCGTGGCAGCATTAGTTGGCGCATTAATTATCGGTTTAAGCCTTGGCTTGTTTGGCTCAGGCGGCTCTATTCTGACCGTGCCGGTTCTGCTTTATCTGCTTCACATGCCAGCAGAGTTAGCGATCGCTTCGTCATTGTTAATTGTGGCTGGAATCAGCTTGTTCGGATCTGTCCATAACGGTATGAAAAAACTGATTAGCTGGCGCCACGTGCTGTGGTTTGGCTTACCGGGTATGGTCGGTACCTACGTTGGCGCCTGGGCTGGGACGCGTGTCGATGGCCGCTGGCAACTGCTGGTGTTTGCAATACTGATGATAGTTGCAGCCGTGTTAATGTGGCGCAGTAAACTGAAAGAAGTGGCGATGCTGCCTGACTTTAATAAAACCAAGGTGATTGCCGATGGTTTGCTGGTTGGCGCCGTTACCGGTTTTGTTGGTGTAGGTGGCGGCTTTCTGATTGTACCGGCTTTAGTAATAATGGCTGGTTTACCGATCGCCGTCAGTGTTGCGACCAGCTTACTCATCATTGCCATGAAATCCTTTGTCGGTTTTGCTAAATATTATCTGGTATTCAGCAGCCAGGGTGTTCAGTTTGCCTGGTCTGTGATGGGCTTAATGATCCTGGCCGGCGTTGTGGGCAGTTATTTTGGTGGCTGGATCGGCAGGCGCTTAGCCAAAGACAAGCTACAGCGAGGTTTTGCGGTATTTTTAATAGTAATGGCTGTTATCGTTATTACACAGTCAGTCCTTTAATTCAGCTTAACGTCAATTAAGGAATTGCATATGAAAACATCACAGCAACTGATTGCCGAAGCAAGAGCCGGGATCAGAGAAACGACAGTCGCGGATTTGGCAGCATATTTAGCGCAGCACCCACAACCCCGCCTGATTGACGTGCGCGAACCCGCAGAATTTGCTCAGTGCCATATCGCAGGCGCAGTAAACTACCCCAGAGGTGTGCTTGAGATGCAGCTGGCAAATCATCCGGCAGTTGCCGCCAGTGGCTGCGCCGCAGAGGTTGCCCTGGCACAATTAGCTGAAGCGCCGTTATATCTGATATGTCGCTCTGGTGGCCGTTCTGCGCTGGCAGCAGAATCGTTACAACGCATGGGGTTTACAGAGGTTTTCTCTGTGGCCGGTGGTATGCAGGATTGGCTTGCAGCGAATTTTGCGACCCAACCCCTGCCACAGAATCAGGGAGAATAATATGGAAAATTTTACCCCGGTTTCAGCATTAATAGGTGGTAGTCTGATTGGTCTTGGTACCCTGCTGCTGCTTGTTACCCTGGGCAGGATTGCCGGTATTTCCGGCATTGCCAGCCAGGCATTATTTCAGCGCGATGGTCGTAGCTGGCGACTTGCGTTTGTTGCAGGTTTACTACTTGGTCCAATATTAGTCGGTTTATTGCTGGAGGATTTCAGCTTTAGTACACCCGATTTAAGCATTCGCACCCTCACTGCCGGCTTATTGGTTGGGCTGGGGACGGCCTGGGGTAGTGGTTGTACCTCTGGCCATGGAATTTGCGGGGTCGGTCGTTTTTCACCACGTTCAGTGGCCGCAACGCTGATGTTTATGGCTACTGGTTTCCTGATTGCCAGCGTATTCTGATTAATGAGGTGATTTATGCAGCTTTTATTCGCGTTTTTATCCGGTTTACTGATCTCAGCGGGCATTGCCGTCTCTAAAATGATAGACCCGCAGAAGGTGCTAAGCTTTCTGGATTTGACCGGTAACTGGGATCCCAGCCTGGCGCTCGTCATGGTAGCAGCTTTGATGGTTTATACCGTGGGTTACCGCTTAGCTTTAAAGAAAGATGCACCGCTATTTGACCACAGCTTCTATCTACCGGCGAAACAGCATCTGGATAAATCGCTGCTGGCCGGCTCGGCTATTTTTGGTATTGGCTGGGGCTTAACAGGTTATTGTCCGGGACCGGCTATTGCTGCACTGCCAACCTTCAATGCGGGTACCAGCGGCTTTGTTTTAATGATGGTAGCGGGCTGGTTTATTGCCGGACGAATTCCATTAAAGCGCTCAGGTGTAAAATCTTAGGCCATTAATCTGGGAAGCGTTGATTATTCGTCCTCTGGTAAATTCATTGCTATAGTAAGCATTAGCCCGATTGCTGCGATAATTGCCGGCAGTTAAGCCTGCCGCTATCAAAAGTTGGTTGATGTGGATACAACGCTTGAAACTATTTTGCTTAATGTGTCTTTAAGCCCGGTACTGGATAGCGGTGACAGCGATGCCGCCGAACTGCTATTGCTGCAAGCCTGTCTAAATGGCTTAAAAATAGCCCGGGTCAGCCTGTGGTGTTTTGATTCACAGCGAAAATCGATTAGCTGTGAACAACTGTTGGATAATGAGTTACCTGCCAGCAGTGAAAAAGCCGTGTTTTACCGACAGGATTTCCCTGCATATTTCAGTGCTTTGGATCATCAGCGGGTGATCCGGGCCAATGATGCCTGCAGCCATCCAGCTACATCTGAATTTACCCAAAGCTATCTGATTCCTTCTGACATCGTATCAATGCTGGACGTGCCAATCCGCTTTGGTGGTGAAATGATTGGCGTTATCTGTTGTGAACAAAAACATACCTTGAAAAAATGGACCGATGATGAAACGCATTTTGTTGCAGCATTAGCCGATTTATATGGCCGAGCCCTGACCGCCCGGCAGAAAAAACAATATCAGCAACAACTCGAACAGCTAAACCAGCAGCTCGAACGCCGGGTTAATGAGCGTACCGAGCAATTGGAAAAACATATTGATGAACTGCAGCAAACTCAGGCACAGCTGGTCGAGTCTGAAAAAATGGCATCATTAGGTGCGCTGGTCGCAGGTGTGGCCCATGAGGTGAATACGCCACTGGGAATTGCGATTACTGCTAATTCTCACTGCATTGAAATGACCGATAAACTTCAGCAATTACTGGAAAGTAATACCTTAAGTCGCAGTAAGCTGGAAACGACAATTCAGGCACTTCGCGACAGCCATGCTGTCATAGAGCGCACTTTGGATCGCTCCGCTGAGCTGGTTGTAAACTTTAAAAAAACAGCGGTCGATCAGTCCAGTTATGATATTCAGACAATTAATCTGGCAGACTATATTGGCACTCTGGTAACAACATTAAAGCCTTATACCAAAGCTTATGATGTCGACCATCAGATTCACTGCCGGCAATCTATCACCATCACCACCTATCCCGGCGCCATTGCTCAGGTTATTACTAATCTGGTCATTAACGCGTGCATGCATGCCTTTGAGCAAACGAAAGGAACAAATAAAGTGGAGTTTTTGATCGAGCAACCGCAGCGTGAAACAGTACAATTAACAGTTCGGGACAATGGCAAAGGTATTGCCAAAGCAGAACAAAAACGTATTTTCGAACCTTTTTATACCACAAAAAGAAGTAACGGTGGCAGCGGCCTGGGACTGGCGATTGTTTACAACCTGGTTGCCAACACGCTGGGTGGCGCTATCAGTATTGATTCGACTCCGGGGCATGGCAGCAGCTTCAGGTTAACCTTACCTATCGTCTGCCCTGAGGTGACTGGCAATAAACCCGATTAACTTTGCCACAGCAGCAAACTTAACAGAACCAGGAAGTGGCGGAGCGGACGGGACTCGAACCCGCGACCCCCGGCGTGACAGGCCGGTATTCTAACCGACTGAACTACCGCTCCGCGCTGGAGTGAGCTTAAGCTCTGCTAATTACTTTACTGAAGTGGCGGAGCGGACGGGACTCGAACCCGCGACCCCCGGCGTGACAGGCCGGTATTCTAACCGACTGAACTACCGCTCCGGAATCAGAAAGCTATGTGTTGCATTGGCGGAGCGGACGGGACTCGAACCCGCGACCCCCGGCGTGACAGGCCGGTATTCTAACCGACTGAACTACCGCTCCGAAGAAGCAACAACATTGGCGGAGCGGACGGGACTCGAACCCGCGACCCCCGGCGTGACAGGCCGGTATTCTAACCGACTGAACTACCGCTCCGCGCTAATTACACCAGACAATTTCATTTGGGTATCGTCTGGTGCGGCGGGAATGATACGGATAAGGCTATAGCCCGTCAACTTCTTTTTTGTCGCTTTTGGCTATTCCTTAATCATCCGGCAGGGAAAGATCCAGAATATCATCCAGATCGTTGTTTTTTTGTGCTTTTGTCTCTGAAGTCATCGTTTTAGTGCCATTGCCAGTCGGGGCCGATCGCTTGACTGCATTGCGTGTTACCGCAGGTTGTTTACGCCAGAATAATAAAGCAGCAGGCTTTTTACCACTCATAATAAACCAGATAGCCAGGCTGCCTGTGATCAGAATAAACAGATTGATACCAATTACCAGTGCCCAGGGAAACCCCTGCTCTGCTTCTGCTGCGGCTTGCTCCGCTTCCAGCTCTGCCAGAATTTGTTCTGGCAGCTGCTCCAGTTCCGGTGCAGCAAAGGTTTGCTGGTTGACAACAAAACTAAGTTCCGGCATCGTCAACATAAATTCGCGACCATCCTGCCAGTTACCAAAAACAGCAATATCCAGAATATAGCTACCAAAACCTTTATTCAGCACACTGAGTGTATTGTCCGGATTATCCTGTGCATTCAGCGCATACTGATCGACGCTGCCATCAGGGTAACGCACCCGCCCCTGGATCAGAAGACTTGCTGCATCCACCCCGTCCTCGGTCAGATTAAAGGTGACCTGATGACTATCAGTCTCAGTGGCTGCAAGCTTAACTTCGGGGTTAATCGGTGCTGGTTTTAATATGATTGGATCCTGCTCTAATTCCCGGGTATAGAGCGCAGTACGGACAATATACTTGGGGGTCCACTCCCCGGCCACAAAATCAAGTTTAAACTCACCGGTAAATATGCCATCGCGCGGCCGTTCATCGAAACCGCGGCCATCATCCCGAAAGGTTGCCACCTGAATGATGCCCCGGCCGAAATTAGCGAATTCAGCATTATTGGTACTGATAAAAATCACTTCCAGGCTCAATACTTCCCGAAAATCACCGGCAGTTACCGCTGTCACGCCGTTTAGCAGCCGTGCTGTAACTTTTACGGTTTCCCCTACCATCAGGTTATCTGGCAGCGGGTCCACTTCCAGCTTAATATCAGTCAGCACCATTATCCGGCTTTCGGGCAAAATGCGGCCAATAGCCTGCCAGGGGCCGGGCATCGGATTATTAATTTCAATTAAATCGTAGGTGGCAGCGTCATACCAGCGTACATTATTTTCTTCGGCGGTATTGAAATACAATTTACTGCCATCGGGTCTGACTAAAACCACCGACGCACTGCCGGGTCGACGAAACATTAACAGGGTTATCGTTTCAACTTCACTGTCGATGCGAAAACGATTCTCAAAAAATGGGATCTGATTTTTAGTGGGTAAATCACCTAATAACGCAAAACCTTCTGCCTGAGTACTGGCCTGCTCCTCTGTCAGTGCAGGTTCTGCTGAAGCATTATCCTGCCGTGCCTGCAATATCGAAGGCCAGAGCAACGCAGCACACAGCAGCAACCAATAGCATTGCCCCGTTAGTTTCGCCACAGACAGCTTCCTCCTTTTTTCTGCACCAGATCAAGCCGGCTTTCATGTGCCAGCATTTCATCGGCCGAGGCGCGAATAACCTTTAATTTACTGTTGCGAACAAGTGTAGCCGGCGCATTTTCACCCTGCTCACTGTGCTCCTGTTTCGCAGCCAGATTTAAACTAACCTGACCGCCGGTCATCAGCAAATAGACATCAGCCAGGATCTCTGCATCAAGCAATGCACCGTGCAAGGTCCGATGGCTGTTGTTAATATCATAACGACGACATAAGGCATCCAGATTATTCTTTTGCCCCGGATGCAGCTCCCGCGCTAATTTCAGCGTATCCAGTACGGCACAGTATTGCTGTACCGGTGGTAATGCGGGTGTTAGCCTGGCGAATTCGTGATCAATAAAGCCGACGTCAAATGCGGCGTTATGAATGACCAGCTCGGCTCCCTGAATATAATCAAAAAAGCTTTTTGCAATATCCCGGAATTTAGGCTCATGTGCTAAACGCTCATTGGTAATACCATGCACTGCAACGGCTTCAGCCTCAATTTCCCGCTCCGGGTTAATATAGACATGATAGTTATTGCCGGTAAAACGGCGATTAACCAGTTCAACACAGCCAATTTCAATAATTCGGTGGCCCTCACGGGGGTTGATACCTGTGGTTTCGGTGTCGAGAATAATTTGTCGCTTTGCCATCAGAGATTTCGCTTTTTACTGCATTTACGTTAGATTATACGCCGTTTTACTTTGAGGAAAGGCTTTATGCAGAAAAGTGTTGCGATCTATACCGACGGTTCCTGTCTGGGTAACCCCGGGCCCGGTGGTTATGGCGCTATTTTAGTGTATAACCAGCATCGCAAAGAGCTCAGCGGTGGCTTTCGCCTCACCACCAACAACCGGATGGAACTGCTGGCGGCCATTATTGCGCTGGAAAGTTTAAAGTCAGCATGTCAGGTAGAGTTAACCACCGACAGTCAGTATGTGCGGCTGGGTATTATGCAGTGGCTGGCTGGCTGGAAGCGTAATAACTGGAAAACCAGCCAGAAACAACCGGTTAAAAATCAGGATTTATGGCAGCGGTTAGATGCTGCAGCAGCGAAACACAAAGTAAACTGGCATTGGGTAAAGGGCCATGCCGGCCACCCGGAGAACGAACGCTGTGATGTGCTGGCCAGAACAGCCGCTGAAGCAAACCCCACCACAATCGACCAGGCTTTTGAAGCAAATTGATATTAAAATATTGCAAGTGGGCTTGATGTAAAAAATCATTTATATCGGTAATCAACTGCAGTAAGTAATGAGTCAACTGCGGCTAGAACCTCGATTTGGTCATCACAGAGTGTCTGGGCAAGCACGTCAGTGCGAGCGAGTTACTATGATGAGCCAAAGCGAGTGTTGTAGCCAGAGCAGATGACCAGCGGTGGGCTTACTCGCCAGACTTACCAGTCTTTTCTGAGTCGCTACCTGCCATCAGCATCTTTTCGAGCTCAGCAATAAAGTCTTTATCGTCTGGCGCTGTGCGACTGCCAAAGTGTTTTACAGTTTGCTCATCGCTACTTACCAGATACTTATTAAAATTCCAGGACGGTGTTTCACCGGTTTTAGCAATCAGCGCTTTAAACACTGGGTTGGCGTCGTCCCCTTTTACTTTGGTAGTGGTAAACATCGGGAACTTAACCCCATAGGTCAGATAACAGACTTCAGCCGTTTTCTCCGCATCATCATATTCCTGCTTAAAGCTATCTGATGGAAAACCCAGTACCACCAGGCCTTTATCCTGATATTTCTGATATAACGCTTCCAGCCCTTCAAACTGCTTGGTAAAACCACATTTGCTGGCGGTATTCACCACGAGTACCGTTTTACCCTGGTACTGCTCACATAAATCAATTGTTTCCCGGGTATTTAACTGCTGCATGGCATGGCTGAGTATTTCGCCACACTGGTTAGCTGATGCAGGAACAGCCATTAACGACCCTGCCAGTGCCGCGACACCGATCCATTTGTTCATTTTAACTCTCCGAAGATTTGTTGGGGATTACGCCCTGTTGTTACGTAAGCTTAACGTAAACCGATCTGTGAAACAGTAACCGCGGTAAATTAAAAACGATAAGTAAGTTTTAGACGCAGGGTTCTGGGCTCTAACGGATGCGAATGACGATCTTCGATACCTTCCACCGGCTCCCCAGGCAAACGTGAGGTATAAAAGTAGTCAATGTCGTTATCAGTGCTATCGAGCAGATTTAACAAGTCGACACCCAGCTGCCACTGCTGCCACTTATACTGATACGCGGCATTGACCACTGTTGTTGCCGCTGAACGCTGCTGATTAAAGCTATCTAACGTCCGTTTACCAAAATGGCGCAACCGTAAACTGGCTTGCCAGGGCCGGTCAGCTTCATAAATCAGCCCCATACTCGCCACCAATGGCAACGAACCATCAACTTGATTACCCTCTTCATCAACATCGCCGGTAAACCGCGAACGGGTCAGGGCCAGCTCAGCATCTAAACTCCAGTTACTCCCCAGCCAGTAATAAGCAGCCAGCTCAACGCCATAGCGCTTACTGCCCCGGTTTGGCTCATTGGTCCCGGCATCGCCAATATAAAGTAGCTCAGAGTCAAGTTTTAGATACCAGAGTGCCAGCGAGGCATTAAATGCAGTATAATCAAAAAAGCGCAAGCCAAGCTCGGCGCCGTCAGATTTTACCAGCAAATCGACAGGCGCTACTGCCTCTAACGTCACCGGGTCGGCAACTGCAGTGGCGCCCCGGACGTCATTGGAATGAAACCCCTGACCGGTATTGAGATATGCCTGCCAGTTTGGCGCAAACTGATAACTGATGCCGGCTTTCAGTGACACGATACCGTCAGATGCATCGCCGGAATTAGCCGTCGTTTGTGCACTGTCTACCATCGCATCCATGTAGTCGTAACGCAGCCCCAGATGGGCTGTCCAGTCGGCATTAAGCTGAATATCTGACTGGCCGAAAACAGCTACTGAACCCTGCTTAACCTGATCACTGCGCACCGTACTTAAACGCTGCCGGGCCCGGGTGTTGTAGAGCCCTACTTCGTCAATATCGTCATAGCGTAATTGCCCCCCAACGACATGCTCTATAGCAAACTGCCCCACCCGGTGATGCCAGTGATGACTTAGCTGACCACCCAAAATCTGTCGTTTGTCGACTTGTTGAAACTGATCACCGGCAACGGGATTTGTCAGAAAATAAGTGAAGTTTGACCACAAATCTATTTTGTAATCAATGGCATAAGCACTTATCTGCCAGCCATCGCTAAGCCAGCTTGCTGACAGGCTGTAGCGGCTGCTTTGCCCCCCCACCGTTGTATCGACTGAACCGAGTCTGTCAATCTGGCCACTGCTGACTGTACGTGCCGGGATCTGATCAGCAGCGTTCCAGCTGTTGTCATACACCATTACGGTAACCGAAAAACGGCCCGTACCTAATGGCTCGCTGAAACGTGTCAGCGCGTTTATCTTCTTTACATTTTCATTAATATCGGTCCACGGACCATCATATTGCTGCAGCTCGCCCGCTAGCACCAGACTTCCGTTGCCTTGTATAATGCTGTCTTTAGCTAACAGCCGCCGATAATTGTTCTGGCCGGCGCTAACAGTAATAGTGGCTGGTGTCTGGTTCTGTATACTAAAACGAGCAGAACCTGCAGTTGAAAAATCTCCATCATCAGCATAATAAGCACCTTTGCGATAGCTAATCTGGCTTATCAGCTCGGGCATAATAAAACTTAAGTCAGTATAACCCTGGCCATGCCCATGGCTTCGCATATTAATTGGCATGCCATCGATGCTGACGCTAAAATCGGTACCATGATCAAGGTTAAAGCCTCTTAGAAAATATTGGTTAGCCTTACCGCTGCCGCTATGCTGGGTTACCACCATACCGGGAATAAATTCGAGCACCTCACCGGTGCGCAACAGGGGCCGGTCACTTATCTCTGCATCACCAACAACTCCTTCAGAGGCAGAGCTGGCGTGGCCAAGTAAATCGGTTTGGCGACCTCTGATTGTAATTTGCTCTATCATATGAGCTGAAACAGGATCAGCAGCGAGGTTGTTTGGCAGACAGCACGATACCAGGGTACTCACCAACAAAGAGTAGTGGTAAAAATTCATAGTTATGCCTGTAAATGATGTATCAGTTAAGCGGAAAAGTAACAGACTCTGCAGCCAGTACACCCTTAGCGCTCTCACCTGGCACCTGCCAGGATAGCAGCAGTTTATGACTGGGTTCACTGGCAAATAACGCCCGGTAGGTAAGCTGCCAGTTGCTCAAGACATCACAGCGCACCCGGACAGGAAGCAGTAAGTAGAGATCGCGTTGCAATTTCTGCAGCTGCCAGTTACTGGCCGGCGCTGGCGATATGTCACATTGCTTTGCCTCACTACTGAAGAACAAATGGTGTTTTAGATAATCCGTCAGTACAGGTGCGCTATCCATCACTTGCTGCCATGAAACCTGATGGTTGTTCTGTGCAACAATCAATTTTGCCTTAGCCAAATCGTGTAGTGCGACCTTCCATAGTAACGCAGGCTGACCGTCAATAACCTGCACATCCATATAGGCGGTGCTAAATTTATGGGCAAGGGCGAATGGCGTTAACACTAGGCACAGCAGCGCTGCAATTAATTTACGGTTTTTCATTTTTCAGCTTCCGTTAATTGAGGTTCAGCCAATTGATTACGTTGTGATAAAACTCGTTGGCTCTGGATTAGTAAAGCAAGATCATCAGGCTCTTTGGCGCTCTGATAATTTAACGTGGCCCAGTGCACTGCAGCAGCGGCATCAAGTTCAATATGTAAAAAGTAGTAGGCCAGATCAGCAGCATGATCGGTGTCTCCCCGCGCAATTCGCAGTGCGACCCGCTGCGCTAATTCAGCCGAAAAACGCTGAGACTTCGCATTGTCTGGCAATATTGCCATTTGCTGCTCCGCTCTGACCAACCTGACCAGCAAGCTGTCTGCGATACGAAGATCCTGCTGTTTCAGCGCCAGTTTATTATAAACCTGCACTGCATCTTCGAGCTTAAGACTTAAATCAGCCCATTTAAGCCACAAGCTGGTTGGTGCCTTGGCTAACACCGGACTTAGCCACTGCTGTGCATCCGTTAACTGGCCCAGTTGTTCAGCTTGCTCGGCTAAAATGCCCCGAACCCATATGTCAATAGCTGGCGGTATACTTGCCTGACGTTGAAAAAGATCGCGCAGCGCCGGATAGCTAGTTGACCAATTGCCCCTGCGCCCGGCAACTTCAAAACTGCATACCGACATCAAAAATAAATCTTGTTGCCATAATCTGGCACACGCTTGCTGCGCAGCATCATGCTGGGCTGTTGCAAGGTAAATTCTCGCAGCCATCAGACTGGCATAAATATGTTGGGGATCATTCTCAAAAACCGCATCCAGCGTTTTAAGGGCAGCCTGAAACTGGTGTTGCTGCTGCTGAATATCGGCTCTCAACAATTGATACTGGAGTACATCTGAATGTTGTTCGCTCAGGGTATCAAGTAATTGTTCAGCTTCATGAAACCAGTCTTCAAACCCCGGTTGACGTGCACCTTGCAGATATAAGCTAGTCAACTCTAACGTGATATTCCCTTCAGGTTTATCCTCATGCCGGGCAACTAACTCAGCCATTCGGCTAGTCATCGGTAACGGTGCGGCTAATATGAACTTATCGTCAGCTGCAGGCCGAAAAGCGTCTGCCAGTAACTGCTGGCTCAGCAGCAACATGATATAAAGTAGGTATTTTGTCATAGGCTATTAAAAAAACGGGGCGCAAACCGCCCCGCCTTACTCCCTGTTACTGACCCTGTAACAGATCGGCGTAATCTGCTTCAGCCATGGCATCCATCGTAAACTCACGACCATTAACCGGTAACGGTATAGCACTGGCATCCTGACTAAAAGCGCTACGGCTGTAATTCAGAAACGATACCACTGCCACCTGTACATCTATACTGACTGTCGCTTGTACAATGTTTTCGCCGTCGGTGACTTGTACTCTGAAGCTATCATCGCCGGTAAATTCTGCAGCAGGCGTATACACAAAATCACCACTACTTTGCAGGACAACTGAACCATTGTCGGGCTCTGACAACAAATTAAAACCGAGCTGATCACCATCAGGATCAGTCGCCGTCAACTTGTCTGCAATAACCACATCTGTCTCAGTAACAAAGCTGGTACCACCGAACTGAGGAGGCTGATTGGGCTTATCACTACTACTGTCGCATGCTGCTAATCCTGTTAATAATATTAATGCAACGGTTGTTTTTAACATGACGTTGTTCATTACAACCTCCTTAATTAGGTGAGCCTGCCAGCGGTGTCAGTAAATAGGGGAACTGACTGTTCAGCATTGATGCATTTATTGGCGCACCATCTGTAAAAGGGACATTACCTACTGGTGCATCTTCAGGCATACAGTACCCCAGGTTGGTCGGCGTGCCATTCACCGGAATATCGTGACATAGCGCCCCCATCACTACCCGAAGCGCAATATCAACAACGTCATCGCCCGGCCGACGCCCATTGGGGAAGCCTGCCAAATCATCACCAGCCACACCAAACGGAGACTGCATCGCAGCTGATTTTGCTGGGATTGCAGTATTTAACCGCAACATTTCAGATGGTGTGACGGTTGCCAACTGGTTAACACCGGCCACGCCGGTTAAAAATGCATTAACCAAATCCATCCGCGGGAAATTAGACGGCGCTAAATTTTCTATGCTGGTACCCAGCGTACTATTTACCGCATCTTTAAACAGAATATTCAGTAAGGCAGGTAACGTTGGATGGGTAACATAATCAGCAAACTGGCCATCAGCAGCAGGCTTGCTGCTGTTAAATTTATCTTTATCCGCCAGACCGATAACCAACTCATTCACCAGCGGGTTACTTAACCGTGAAACCTGAACTAAAGCGCCACCGTTAACTTGCGGCCGTTGAAAAGTCGCATTTGGGTTTAAAATGCGGGCCTGAGGCAAGCTGGCCGTTGTCCATGCGCCGATCACACCATTACCACTGCCGGTAATACAGGCTTTAGGCACTTCCACCGCCAGCGATGTAACATTTTTGTCGCGCAAGTCATCATTGGCACTACTTTGGGTAATGCCACCCGGAAAACCATCACCGTCGCCAGCCCCTGGTGCGCTGTCTCCTTCTACCGGTACGTAGTTTACCAAATCAAAAGTTTCACCAAGGTTTACGACAAACGGGTCTTTACGCTGGCCAACAAAGATCCGTGCTGATGCTTCACAGCCTGGTAATGTTACATCGTAGACATACTGGTCTGCATAAGTCTGATAATCGGCGGCACTGGTAAACGTTTTGGTACCAACAAAGTCATAAGGCTTGGTGAAATGCATGGCGCCATCGCCCGGTATTAACATACTGCTTGAATTGCCAGATGCCAGCTCTACCGTATAGTTCTCGATAAAGTTCAGCGCTGCACTGCTGTCACTACTGATCCCGCCAACATTTTTAAGCGGTACCGCAACCATCCGCTGATTACCAGTCGGTCCAATAGGTAATTCCACGCCTGCACCATCATTAGCCAGGGTGTTTTTGAACCTGAAGTTAAAAGTCATGTTAGGCATGGCGTCGCCGTCATTATCAATATGAATACTGTAAACTGCCGATGGGTCCAGCGCGAAATAGTTAGGGCCGCCATACGCATCCTGTAGTGGAATATAATTGGCGATGAGCGTGACATAGCCTTCACGACCGGTCTCATAGCTGTTAAAAACATAAAAATCAGTCGCATCGACTGTGGGCGAGCGGGTAATACTGGGTGCTTCACGATGGCTCGATGCCTGAACATCATTAACAATAATTGCCGCACTCAGTGCCGATGTAACTGCTAAAAATAAGAGTGAACGTTGCATAATCTGGATCCTTTTTTTATTTAAGTTGCCACCTAGTAACGACAGACCCGTCGCACTGGATGCAGTCAGAGAGAAGAAATGCAAAAAAACCGCCGCAGCGGTTTTTTACATCTGAATTAGTGCTTATATCGCGATAACTTCGGCGGTAAATAACACTGGTCCGGTTGGCTGGCCGGTGGGCGAGCCCCCCAAAGGCTCAAAGCTGACCGCCAGGGCAGCGATATCAATCCCCAAAGCCGCTTTAGGCCATTGCACTGTTACTTCACCTTGCTGAGGTAAAATGCCAAGTGACACGGGAGGTTGGCCGTCTGCAGGTAACATCCAGAGCTGATAGTCGTTTTCCGTCGAGGCAGTGACTGCTGCTGTCGCTTTTAACATCAGCTGCTGCTCTTTTCGCGAAACCAGCCACAGTGCTTTGGCGTCAGTGGTCTGAATAATCGCCACTTCGGTTGTTGCTGGTATTAG
This sequence comes from Arsukibacterium sp., assembly GCF_033722355.1. Classification (GTDB taxonomy): domain Bacteria; phylum Pseudomonadota; class Gammaproteobacteria; order Enterobacterales; family Alteromonadaceae; genus Alishewanella. The sequence goes on from NZ_JAWVZF010000006.1 coordinate 25,435, forward strand.
CGTAACTGGTTGTAAAAATATAACAGCCAGCATGACACAGGCTGCCGCGGCCAGACTGAGCCACAGTGGCCGGCTACTGCGACTGACAACCTGCTCCTGCGAGAGCCAGCCCAGCCGGCGCTGGATTTTTTGCCATACTTCAGCACGTGGAGTGGTAGCAGGTAACGATGCTGCCAGTGGGTTCAAGTGCTGCTCCCAGTGCCATACTGTACTGCGTACCTGGTTGTTAGTGGCAATGAGGCGCTGAAACCGTTGCCGTGCTCTGCCTTGCATGCCGCCCAACACATAATTGACAGCCAGTGCATCAAGCCTTTGGGGTAATAAATAGTTCATCCTTCAAGGCACCTCTTTAACTGCGTCAGACCGCGCCGGATCCAGCTTTTCACCGAACCCAGTGGCGAGCCGGTGTGCTCAGTAATTTCGTGGTGACTTAAGCCATTCAGGTAAGCCAACTGAATTGACTGACGCTGTTCCTGGCTTAACGTTTCCATACATTCATCCAACTTAACCTTTTCCCTGGTTAAGCCCAGCACCTCCCCCGGCTTTATCTCTGCCGCTAAATCGTCGGTTACATCAAGATGTTCTGCTTTAATCCGGCGTGACTTCAGTAAATCCAGGGCCCGGTAGCGGGTGATGCTGATCATCCAGGTCATCACCGTGCCTTTATCCGCATGATAATCTGCCGCGTTATGCCAAATCCTGACAAAGGCGTCCTGCAGTACATCTTCAGCCCAGTCGTGGCGGCGCAGCAAATGCAGCGATACTGAAAATAGCTTTCCGGAACAGGCCTGATATAATTTTTCAAAGGCTGAGCGATTACCATTGGCAGTAGCATATAGCCACTCCAACAGCTGTTGTTGCGATGTTTCCATGTGAAATTCCTTGTTATTATTCTTTTTAAAGTACGAAAGAATTCAGTAACTGGATGCAACCAAATTATTCTGGGCTTCCTTTTTTTTGCGGGCCCATTATGCTTAGCACATCATTGATTGAAAGAGTAATACATGCGTATTTGTTTTCTGATGTATCCGTGGGAAAAAGTTATGCCTGATGGCGACAGCACCATCCGGATGATCCATGAGGCAGTAAGCCGCGGCCACAGCGTCGCCATTACTCACGCCAATAACCTGACCGTACGTGACAGTGTTGCTATGGCCTTTTGCAAAGTGGTTGTTAAGGGGCAAAAGATCTCCAGCAATATTGCCAGTTTTTACCAGAAGGTCGCGTTTAATCAGCAAAAACTGCCACTGGCTGCGTTTGATGCCATTTTTGTCAGACTTAATCCACCGCTGGACCCGATTGTGCTGAACTTTCTTGATTCAGTACGTGAAGATACGTTTATTATGAATGACTTAGACGGCATCCGGATTGCGAATAACAAAATGTATACGGCGTCGTTACACGACCCGGCTAATGAGTTTATCCCTGTTACCCATGTTTCTAAGAATAAAGACTATCTGGCCCGGGTACTAGCAGAGTCAGTCAATGAAAAGATGATTTTAAAACCACTGAATGGCTACGGCGGTAAAGGCGTTATCGTTATGGAAAAATCGGCGGTGCAAAGTGCCCGCTCGCTGCTGGATTTCTATATCGGGGATGGTGATAGAGGCAACTACGTAATTTTGCAGGAATACGTTGAAGGTGCCGAGCAGGGCGATATCCGGATCCTGATGCTAAATGGCCAGCCTATCGGTGCCATGCGACGCATTCCACCGGCTGATGATGTGCGCTCCAATGTGCATGCCGGCGGCACTGTGGTTAAATATCAGCTCAGCGCACAGGAAAAGAAACTGTGTGCCCATATTGGCCCGAGGTTAGCCCGTGACGGTTTATTTTTTGCCGGTATAGATGTTATTAACGGCAAACTGATTGAAGTAAATGTCATGAGCCCGGGGGGTATTGCCCGGATTAACCGCCTTAACAAAGTTAGACTTCAAGAAAAAGTGATTGATTTTATTGAGACTATCATTGAAAGCAAACGAAATATATCGCCCCGTAAACAGGTATTTCAACCGCTGCTGGCCGCCGCTGAATTACATATCGCGCTTGAGTAAAAATTTTTTATCGTAAAATAAAAAAAAATTCACTGTTTAATCCGACGGAATAACGGTAAATAGGCAAAAAAAGCGGAGGTATTGTCTATGTTGTTAGCGGTTAACCCGGAAATTGAAGAAGATGATCTGGCTACTGACATCGAGCTGCGCAAAGAAGTCAGCAAAGACAGTAAAGCAAAACAGAAGTATGAAGCCCGGCGGCGGATTGACGATTTGATGGAGCAAAGAAGATTACGTGAATTGCTCGACGATTGGGAGCTGGATGATTAACGGCTGAGCTTTTTTTGGCCAGGTAAACCGGCAGGAGTGATAATCGCTGCCGGTTTCAAGCACTTCTTTGCTACAATAAGCAGTTGAATACCTCAATTGCTGACTCGCTTCAATCATTTATGCCGCAACTTTTAAAAAAACAGCGTCGCTTTAATATCGTAGTAACAGTTCTGGTATTTGCTCTGACACTGGCATTATCGCTAAGTCTGGCCGACTATCTCAAAGATCAGCGACAGCAGAATCAACAGCGTCTGGTAAGTGCCCGCGCCAGTAGTTTTGCCCAGGCCGTGCAACATGAACTGAATTACCAAGTCAGTGCAGCCAATGCACTGGCCGCTTTTGTTCAGCAGAACAGGGGCGATATCAGTCAGTTCGACGCATTTGCCGCAAAATTGTGGCAACGTTATCCAAACACCACGGCTCTGTCAGTAGCCCCGCAAGGCACAATTGCCGCAGTGTATCCTCAAACCGGCAACAGTGATCTGCTGGGCTACCAGATTATGCGGGACCCTGAGCAGGCACTTGCAGCCAAAGCAAGTCTGGCCAGTCATGATGTTAAGGTTACCGGCCCGTATGAACTGAAACAGGGTGGTATGGGCATTGTTGGCAGGCTGGCGGTTTTCATCGAAGCCGCTCCCCCGCAGTGGTGGGGGCTGGTAAATGTCACTCTGCGGCTGACCGATTTAACCTCGTTAGACCGGCTGGATACGCTGCGCCAGCAAGGTTTACATTACCGTCTGACATCAGTTGCCAAAGATAATGACTCGGTCTTGATTCGGCAGTCTGTTACAACCGGATTTAGTAACCCGGTCGTTCAGTTTATTGAACTTGGCGACAGTCAGTGGCAGTTGCAACTGGTACCGGTTTTTGGCTGGGGTGATCAGTTTACCGCGTACGGCCAGCAACTGCTGGCATTATTGTTCAGCGCCATGCTGGCGGCACTGACGGCACAGCTGATCCAGACCCGGATGCATAAATATCAGCTTGAACGGCTGGTTCAGTTACGCACGGCTGCGCTGCATACTGAGCTGCAACGGCAAAAGTCGTTTATTGCAGCCTCTGACAGCGGCAGCTGGGAATTTCAGCAACAGCATAATCAGTTAACGGCGAGCAGCGAGTATTACAGCATGCTGGGTTATCAGAGAAGTCAGTTTGCCGACAGTCAGCCCAATAATCTGAATAGTTGCTGGATTAATCTGTTGCATCCCGCAGATAAAGCACAAGCCTGCGCCGCTTTTTGGCACTATTTACAGCATAGCGAACCTGACAGCACTTATGACAGTACCTTTCGCCTGCGGCATGCCGATGGCAGCTGGCGCTGGATCTTATCCCGGGGGAAAACCCTGCTTGACGAACAGGGACAGAAAACAGCGTTGACGGTCGGTATTCATCTGGATATTACCGAACGAAAAGAAGCAGAACTGAAATTACAATTAATGGCAAGGATGTTCGAACAGAGTTCAGAAGGCGTACTGATTACCGATGCCGACCAGAAAATTGTCATGGTTAATCAGGCCTTCACTAAAATAAGTGGTTACAGTGCCAGTGAAGTTATTGGCCAGAACCCCAAGATACTGGCATCCGGACGGCAGGACAAAAACTTTTACGAACATATGTGGCAGGCCATAGCACAGCAGGGCAGCTGGCAGGGCGAAATATGGAACCGGCGCAAGGATGGCAGCCCCTACCCGGAATGGCTGTCTATCAGTCAGATTAAAGACGAACAGAATCAGATTAGTCACTATGTAGCCCTGTTCAGTGATATCACTCAATATAAAGAGGATGAAGCCCAGATAAAGTTTCTGGCTCACTTTGATCCGCTAACCCAGCTGCCTAATCGCAGCCTGCTGATGGACAGAACCGAACAGGCACTATTGCATGCTGAACGCCATAAGCAATCCCTGGCCATGTTGTTTATGGATTTAGACCGCTTTAAGCAGATCAACGAAACGCTTGGCCATGAAACAGGTGATGAACTGCTGATTCAGGTGGCCTACCGTCTACGCAAACTCTGCCGCGCCGAAGATACGTTGTGCCGGCTTGGTGGTGATGAATTCGTCATGGTATTACCTGATACTGATGCCAATGGCGCCGCCCATTTAGCTGAGCGCATGCTGCCGCTTGTTTTACAGCCTTATTATCTGGCCGGTCAGGAGCTTACCCTATCAATGTCAATTGGCATTGCCATGTATCCAGAGGATGGCCAGCAGTTTCATCAGTTATACAAGCATGCTGATATTGCGATGTATAAAGCAAAAGAAAGCGGTCGCAACCGCTATTCGTTTTTCACCGCAGATATGCAGCAATTTCATACCCGGAATTTAATGCTGGAAAATGCGCTGCGCCGGGCTATAGATCGGAACCAGTTAAGTCTGGTTTATCAACCTCAGTATTCTCTGGCCAGCAATCAGCTGATCGGCTTTGAAGCACTGCTTCGCTGGCACCATGAAGATTTCGGTCAGGTCTCGCCAGCAGAGTTTATTCCGCTGGCTGAGCGCAATGGTTTAATAGTAGCCATCGGTGAGTGGGTCATCATAACTGCGCTGCAACAACTGAGCATCTGGCATAGCGCCGGCTACCGGCAATTGAATATGGCAATAAACTTATCGAGTGTTCAGTTTCGACAGGAAAATTTGCAGCAGTTTGTCAATAATGTGATTGAATTCAGCGGTGTGCCTGCAGCGAAGGTAGAGCTGGAAATTACCGAAAGCGCCATGGCTGAGCAACCGGAAAAGGCCATAGCACTGATTGCAGGGCTTAAATCCAGGGGTATTAATATTGCAATTGACGATTTTGGTACCGGTTACTCTTCGTTAAGTTATCTGAAACGTTTTGCGCTGAACAAACTGAAAATAGATCAATCTTTTGTCCGTGATTTATTAACAGATAATCAGGACAAAGCCATCGTCAATGCCATTATCAATATGGCCGGCAATCTGGGATTAAAAACCATTGCTGAGGGTGTCGAAACGAAGGCGCAATGCGATTTTCTGGCAACATTAGGTTGTGATGAAATACAGGGCTATTTCTACAGCAAACCCTTAAACGCAGAGCAGGCAACTCAATTTATCAGGCAGCAAGGGCCAGACCAGTAAGGTTTTAATCCAATATAAAAAGGAGCCGACGCCCCTTTTTATATTGCAGTCAGAACCAGAGTTAATAACGGGCCAGGAATTCTGCCCGGGTCCGGCCGTCATTTTTAAAACATCCGCCAAGCGCAGTGGTCTGCGTTTTCGAATTCATATCCATGACACCACGCGATTTGACACAATAATGCACGGCTTCCATCGTGACCGCGACATCTTCAGTTTGCAGCAGAGTTTGCAGCGCCAGCAATATCTGCTGGGTCAAACGTTCCTGTACCTGAGGCCGCTGTGCAAAAAACCGGACAATGCGGTTTATTTTTGATAAACCGATAATTTTGCCCTGCGGAATATATGCCACCGTCGCATTACCATCAATGGTCACAAAATGATGCTCGCAAGTGCTGGTAAAGCTGATATCTTTCACCTTAACCATTTCCCGCACCTGCATTTTATTGTCTATCAACGCAATCTTCGGAAAATTACGGTAATTTAATCCGCCGAAAATTTCGTCAACATACATTTTTGCAATGCGATGCGGGGTTTCACTTAAGCTGTCATCGGTTAAATCCAGACCAAGGGTGCCGACAACCTCCGTCATTAACTGTGAGATTTTCTGGTACTTCTCATCTCTGGACAGACCATTGTCCAGCATCGGGGTTTCCAGCCCCTGTGCCTCAAGTGCGCTGCGCACTAACATTGCTTCTTCTGACAACATAGCTTAAATCCAACTAAGGTTAGGTGCTGCTTTTACGGCGCAATAAAACCATTAGTTTAGTAATCAACTCAACTTTATCTGAAATACCAGGTTAATCATCATTCGCCGTGGTTACTGAACCCTCGCCAGAGATTCCAGCAGCTCACGGGGCTCGACTTCCGGACCATTTAATGACTCATCCCAGTTGGTGCCGATAAGTACACCATCATCGTACATTTCTTTTAACCAGCCTTCACAAAACACATCCAGCGGAATCGCTTCCGGTTTATAGCCAGACCATTCGTCTGAGCAGTGAGCCTGAGCATCGGCTTTGTTAGACCAGAAAGGCATTACGTCCGTTTCTTCATACTCAACAGACTCTACCACCAACAGATCTTCGCCATCGGCGAGTGTCCAGACCACACCATTGGTTTTGGCTTCTTCAATAAATTTCTGAAAATTCGGATCGTGTTCAAACTCGGCCATAACATACCTGCATTTCTGTGGCTAATAATAGCTGCTATTAGAACAGATTTAGCGGGTAAAAAGCCATCATTATCGTTGCGCCAGCCATTGGCTTTCCCTGACACCTGAAAATAACGTACAATTTGCGCCAACCTTAATCACTAATAGCAAGAGCACTATGGCGCAATACATTTATTCCATGCATCGGGTGTCAAAAGTTGTCCCGCCGAAAAAAACCATCTTAAAGGATATTTCTTTGTCTTTTTTCCCAGGCGCCAAAATCGGTGTGCTGGGCTTAAACGGAGCAGGTAAGTCAACCCTGCTGCGGATTATGGCAGGCGTTGATACCGAATATGAAGGTGAAGCACGGCCGCTGGCTGGCACCAAAATTGGCTACCTGCCTCAGGAACCTGTGCTGGACACCAGCAAAACAGTCCGGGAAATTGTTGAAGAAGCTGTCGCCGATGTTAAAGACGCTTTTGCCCGACTGGATCAGGTGTACGCAGCTTATGCTGAAGAAAACGCTGATTTTGATGCACTGGCCCGCGAGCAGGGTGAGCTGGAAGCACTTATCCAGGCCAAAGATGGCCACAACCTTGACAATACTCTGGAGCGGGCAGCAGATGCACTGCGCCTGCCGCCCTGGGATGCCAACATCGGCCATTTGTCAGGTGGTGAGAGACGACGGGTCGCGATATGCCGGCTGCTGCTTGAGCGGCCTGATATGCTGTTGCTTGATGAACCAACCAACCATTTGGATGCTGAATCTGTAGCCTGGCTGGAGCGTTTCCTGCACGACTATCCCGGTACCGTGGTCGCGATTACCCACGACCGTTATTTTCTTGATAACGTTGCTGGCTGGATTTTGGAACTTGACCGTGGCTATGGCATACCGTGGGAAGGAAATTATTCATCCTGGCTTGAACAGAAAGAGGCACGTTTACAGCAGGAAGAAAAAACGGAGAATGCCCGCCAGCGTTCTATTAAACAAGAACTGGAGTGGGTACGTACTAACCCCAAAGGCCGCCATGCAAAAAGCAAGGCCAGAATGGCGCGCTTTGAAGAGTTACAAAGCCAGGAGTTTCAAAAGCGCAATGAAACGAATGAGTTGTTTATTCCGCCTGGGCCACGGCTTGGCGACAAAGTGCTGGAAGTCAGTCATTTGCGCAAATCCTTTGCTAATCGCCTGCTGATCAACGATCTGAGTTTTAGCGTACCTAAAGGCGCTATTGTTGGCATTATCGGCCCGAATGGTGCAGGTAAATCCACATTATTCAAAATGATAACCGGTAGTGAACAGCCGGACAGTGGCAGCATCGAAATTGGTGATACCGTTAAAGTGGCCAGTGTTGATCAGTTCCGTGACAGTATGGATCCAAAAAACACCGTCTGGCAGGAAATCTCAAACGGCCAGGATATGCTGCAAATTGGTAACTTTCAGATCCCAAGCCGGGCTTATGTCGGCCGTTTTAATTTTAAAGGCAATGATCAACAGAAATTTATCGGCGAATTATCTGGCGGGGAACGAAACCGGGTACATCTGGCAGCGCTTCTTAAAGCAGGTGGTAACATGTTACTACTGGATGAGCCCACCAACGATTTAGATGTGGAAACGTTACGGGCACTGGAAAACGCTCTGCTCGACTTCCCGGGCTGTGCCATGGTGATTTCGCACGACCGTTGGTTTCTGGACCGGATAGCAACGCATATTCTGGATTACCGTGACGAAGGACAGGTAAATTTCTTTGAAGGTAACTACTCAGACTACGAAGCATGGCTTAAAGCCACTTATGGCGCGGCAGCGCTGGAGCCTCACCGGATAAAATATAAGAAGATTTAAAACTGGCAGTAACCCTCAGGGCAGCGGAGTAGTCAGTTTCTCGCTAACTGACATGCCTTTGCAGCCCTGTAGTTACAGTATTTTTTACGAAAAACTTGCAGGTGCATATGACGGGTATAAATTCTTGGCTGAAAATGACTAAAGCACTGGCAGTTGCCAGTATCAGTTGCTTACTGGTGGCGTGTGCTGAACCGGATACATCAGGTCTTCCTGCTGACAGCGCCGCTGTTTCACAGCAACAAACCAGCCCGATGTTGCAATTTGAAGTCGATAAACATTATCGCCTGGTCAACAATATCGACCCGGAGCAGGCTAATCCCCCTTATCTGGTAGAATACTTCTGGTTTGGCTGCCAACACTGTCAGCGTTTTGAGCCGGTTCTTGAAACCATTTTATTGCGCCGTCCTGAGCTGACGCTGGTCCGTAAACACGCGGCTGTTGCCAGACACTGGCAGACCGATGCCCGGATATTTTATACGCTGCAGCAAATGGATCTTGAATATTTAACCAAGCCACTGCTCGAGTTGTACAGCGAGAAGCAACAAATGACCCCGCTCGATTTACAACAGTTTTTAAGTGCACATCAGGTAGATCAGACTACTTTTTTTAATCTCGCACAAAACAGCGAGCAAGTGATGGCTAAAATGCAGCGCAGCGCCAGCGAAATGCAAAGCAATGAAATTGGTGGTGTTCCGGCACTGGTCGTCAATGGTCGCTATCTTATTCTGCCCCATGCTGACATCAATGATCTGGAGACCTACCTGGCGTTAATCGACCATCTGATGGCTAAACAGCAGTAATCTGACACCAGATTATCCAGGGCTTTAATAATGGGCGAGCACCGCAGCAACGCCCTGAATTAAACCAATCATGGGTTGAAAATCTTATTGCAACTGTGGCTGATTATGGTACTGTAACTGATAACTATTATCATATGCATTAAGGGGTTTTATGAAAACTGTTTTGTCTGTTGCTACCGGGTTGTTTCTGGTCAGCTTCACTTGCGCTGCTGTCGCTGATGACCAGCGACCTGATCATTTCAAAGGCCAGTCAGCGGCAACATTAACTGAAGCTATCGAATTATTCCGGACAAATAATCAGAAACTCCGGCAATTGATACAAGGCGATCTGAGCCCGGAAGCTATGGTGGAAATTCACCAGCTGACTTACACACTTGAAAATGCGCTTGAAAAGATTCACGGCGAAACAACAACATTAAAAGCCGTATTAGAGGACGTTCATCTGGGCTCAGAAAATATGGAGTTCTCTAAAGTAAAACAGCAGGCTGAACGCTATCTGGAGACTGCCACCACCCTGGTAAAATAATTTGCAGCTGATCCAAAGCAGCCGGCCCGGTATACTGATATAAATCTGGGTAAACGGGAGAAGCCGATGAACTTATGGCAGGGTGCCACCTGGCTGCTTTGGCTGGCACTGTTATTACGGTTTTTCCCTCGTGAGTTGGTATTTAAGCTAAAGTCGGATACCGGTTACCAGCATTTATGGCTAAGTTCCATTGTAGTGACAGCGCTACTCTGGTCAGTACAGGCCGGTATTGAACCTGGCCTTGAACTGCACTTGCTCGGAATAACCACGCTGGTGTTATGTCATGGCTGGCGGATAGCCTGGCTGATCGGTAGTCTTGCGATTTTCTTTCTGGTTGCGGTCGGTAAAACAAGTCTGGCTGATGCAGGCAGCACCGCATTGTTGACGGTAATGCTGCCAGCACTATTCAGTTACCTGATATTCGCGTTATCTTATCAGTATTTACCGCGTCATTTGTTTATCTATATTTTTGTGGCCGGGTTTGCCAATGCCGCACTGACCATCACCTTTAAAATGACACTGACAGCACTCTGGTTTCACTGGCAGGGCCATTATAGCTGGAGCAGTATTTATCAGAATTACCTGCAGCTGGCATTACTTATCTGGTTTGCAGAAGCATTACTAAATGGTATGGCGATTACCCTGATGAGTGTTTACCGTCCGCACTGGCTCAGAACTTTTTACGACAATGAGTATCTGTCGCCGGATCGCTAAGCCTGTCTTTAAGATAATAACACTATAAATCAGTACCGGTTACGCCATTACACCACGCCCTGCTGGATCATGGCATCAGCCACCCGTCTGAAACCGGCGACATTCGCCCCCAGGATTAAATTGTTTGGCTGATCAAGCTCAGCAGCGGTATCGCGGGTGCGCTGGTAGATGTCCAGCATGATGTCTCTGAGCTCGTCATCCACCTGTTTAAAGGTCCAGCGCTGCATACTGGCGTTCTGGGCCATTTCAAGCTGACTGGTCGCCACCCCACCTGCGTTGGCAGCTTTGCCGGGGGCATAAGCGATTTCTGCTTTGAGAAATAAATCAGCAGCCTCCGATGTACAGGGCATATTGGCGCCCTCGCACACTGCAATACAGCCGTTATCCAGCAGCGCACGGGCGTCGGCTGCGTTTAACTCATTCTGAGTCGCGCAGGGAAAAGCCACCTGACCGCTAAAGCGCCATACGGCATTGCCATCATCGGGATAGTTCTCCCTGCTGATATATTCAGCATCAGGATTGTGTTTGGCGTAATCACTGAGCCTGCCGTTTTCGATTTCTTTTATCTGTTTCAAACACTTTATATCAATGCCTTTTTTCTGGTAAATAGTGCCGTCCGAGTCCGAGCAGGTAATGGGTCTGGCTCCCAAATCGATTAGTTTCTCAATGGTGTGAATAGCCACATTACCAGAGCCAGACACCAGACACTCTTTACCTTCAAGCGTGTCATCAATGCCTTCGAGCATATGCTTGGCAAAATAAACGCAGCCGTACCCGGTTGCTTCTTTCCGTCCCAGTGAGCCGCCCCACAGGATGTCTTTGCCAGTCAGTACACCGTTAAATTGATTGGTTAGCTTTTTATACTGGCCAAACATATAGCCAAGCTCGCGAGTCCCCACCCCGATATCGCCAGCAGGCACATCTGTTCTGGGGCCAATATGCCGGTATAGCTCGTTCATAAATGCCTGACAGAACCGCATAATTTCGCCATCTGAACGCCCCTTGGGGTTAAAATCTGCGCCACCTTTAGCGCCGCCCAACGGCAAGCCAGTCAAGGCATTTTTCAGCACCTGCTCAAAACCAAGAAATTTTACTATGCTGGTCGTCACACTCGGATGAAACCGCAATCCGCCTTTATAAGGTCCCAGTGCGGAGTTAAATTCAATTCGGTAGCCCTTGTTAACCTGTATTTTTCCTTCATCATCTACCCAGGCCACCCGGAACATAATTTGCCGCTCGGGTTCAACCATACGTTCAATAATGGAATGCTGACAAAAGCGACTGTCTTCATCCAATACCGTCACCAACGAGTCTAATACCTCTTCCACAGCCTGATAAAATTCGGTTTGGGCCGGACTGCTTTTGCGCAGTTTGGTAATTGTATTATGAGTATAAGACATAGTATTAACCTATTTAATAAAACCGGCTTACTGCTGAAGCTCACCGACAATCACAGGCTGTACCTCAAGCTGTCAATTGCCGGTTCACGTTGGCACAATGCCGGTAATGAAAATTATTTATCAATTAATGATGGTAAACGGTGGAACTCCCCTTGATGGATCACTCAGTTAACTTTAGCTTAGCTGGCTATAAAAATAGCATGCAACTGGCTGCTCTGGCCAACCGGTCTGCTTTTAGCGCTGCTGAGCCCCCAGTACTGTGTCTGCATGGCTGGCAGGATAATGCAGCGAGTTTTATACCACTGGCCGCGAATCTACCGCGGCTGCCACTGTTGGCACTGGATTTTCCCGGCCATGGTCACTCTGCTGAGCGCAGCAGCGACGCACATTATTATTTTTTTGACTGGGTTGAGGATGTCGTGGCACTTTGCCAGCAGCAAGGCTGGCAGAAACTTACCGTTATCGGTCATTCTATGGGAGGAATGGTAGCCACGGCGCTGGCAGCAGCATTTCCAGAGCTGGTGGCACGTATGGTGCTGCTTGACAGTCTCGGTTTTGTCAGCGCAGAGCAAAGCAGCAGTGCCCAGCTACGCGCGGGGATCCTGTCGCGTTTGAAAACGCCACCGAAACGCAGGCCAAGTTATCCTGATCTTACAGCAGCGGCAAAAGCAAGACAGGCCAACAGTGACTTTGCCTTAAAACATGCATTACTTCTGGCAGAACGAGGTACTATCAAAGGGCCTGCTGGTATTTGTTGGCGTAATGACTACCGGTTGCGCTGCACGTCGGTACACCGGCTTTCTGATTGCCAGGCGCAACAGCTATGCCAGGCCGTACAAGCGCCGGTGCTGGCAGTTTTAGCCACTGACGGGCCTTTTGTCACGAAATTGGCGAAGACAAAAGCGCATTACCAGCGGTTAACCGTCAGGCAGATTAATGGCGGCCATCATTGTCATATGACTGCCGCCGATGAAGTTGCCAGACTGATCTCAGCCTGGCTTGATTAGAGAGGTGACGGCTTACTGCAAAATATAACTGACCGATATCCGGAAATTAGCACCTGCTGTAGCATAACCCCGGCTGGTGTAATACTGCTTATCAGTCAGATTTGCCAGTCTTGCCCTGAACGTCAGTTTTGGTGAAAACACATAGCTCAGCCCTGCTCCCCATACCGTATGAGCAGGCGCATCAGGGAAAGGCTCGCCACTAAACCAGTCAGCCCCCTGATAGGTGGCGCTCTGATAATCTGCCGTAATAAAGGCCGACCAGCTGTCAGCCGTATAACTGCCACGCCAATGCAAGGTATTTTCGGGGCGGCGCTCCAGTTTGCGGTCATTGCTGCGGTTTTGAGTATCAAGCCAGCTATAGCTGACATTGCTGCTCCAATGCTGCCAATCCCTGCGTAGGCTGAACTCAACTCCCTTAACCGTTGCCAACAGCACATTTTCGGCCTGTTCAATACCCTGGATAAGATTTGTGACCTTGCGATCAAACCAGGCAAGCTGCAGCTCTGTCTCAGAATGAACGTAGCTCAGTGCCAGTTCATCTGACCTCGACTCTTCTGGTTGCAGATCAGGGTTTGCATAGCCCGGAAAATACAACTGATTAAAAGACGGTACTTTAAATGCCGTGCCCCGACTAGCCCTCAATTGCCAGTGATGACTAAACTGATAGCCTGCTGCAAGCTGCCAGGTTGTTTCTGCACCATAGTGGTCAATAGCGTCGTGGCGGACAGCACTTTCCAGCTGCACCGCATTATACTGGTAATTCAGGCCGGCAAAGACCGCGCGATTAATTCTGCTGGTTTGCTCATAAGCCGTCGCAGATTTTGCGACCTGTTCCTGATACCAGTTAACACCGCCGACAAATTCCAGACCCGCGGCAAAGTCTGTCGCCAGCTGGTAGTTAAATTCTTGCCGTTCAGTAACAAAAGGACTTCTTGAATCCGGCCCAAAGGTCGTGTCACTGTCCAGCGCCTGGCTGAGCTTAGCCTGATGCTGCCAGCTGCCAACGTCTTGCTGCCAGGCAAACAAATAAGTCCGGCTCAAGGTGTCGGTTTCATCTTCTGTACCAAAACTGGTATCGAACTGATTAAACCCTGAATTGACATCAGCCTGAGCTGACCACAAGCCAAAGTCTGTTTGGTAATCAGCCGACATTTTCAGGTAGTGCTGCTGATAGCCATCGCTATCAGGATCCTGGTCTGGCTGGGCATTGAAACCATCAGCCTGGCTGACACCGGCAATGGCTGATAATGCTATTTTTTGCAGTTGTTCACTGGCACTGATACTGGCCCCGGCCTGACCGAAACTACCGGCATCAGCATGCAATTCTAAGGTACTGCTGCGCCGGGTTGTAATCGCAATAACCCCCGCTAACGCATCTGAGCCGTACCAGGCAGCACGGGGCCCCCGGATAACCTCAATCCGCTCTATCAGCTCCAGAGGCACCATTGATAAAGGTTTATAGCCCAGTGTAGCAGAGCCAGTGCGCACGCCATCAACCAGCACCAGGGTATGGCCGGTATTACCACCGCGCAGATACACACTACTATTTTGTCCACGGCCACCATCCCGTGACATATTAATACCGGCTAACTGAGCCAGTAATTCGGGTAGATCGTTGGCCTGCCGCGCCACGATATCGGCCCGATCAAGCACGGTTATGCTGGCCAGTACGTCCTGCGCCGGCCTGCTGGTACGGTTGGCATATATACTAATATGCTCTATCGCTGAGGCTTCAGTTGGTTGAGGGCTAAGCGCTTGGCTAGCTGTCGCCGCGTTAGCAGCGCTATTATTACTGACAATTTGACTTCCGGCAGCAACCGGAAAGCAGGACGCAACCAGTATAGTTGCAAAAGCAGGTTTAAACATCAAAGCTCCTACAATGTGCCCACCGCACATCCTCGTTAGTTTATGGGCTTTTCAGGCCGGTCTCCGGGCTGACAACCTGCTTGCGCCAAAACTTTACCTTCCCATCAGCTGACAGTGGTATTCAAAGCTTTGATAGTTGTTTACCGTTGCGGGGGCAGCTCTGGCTTATACCAGATTCCCGTTTAACTGCAGCGCGCTGCAGCACCTGAAAAAAAAGCGGCCCTTATCAGGCCGCGTGCAGTGTAACGCTGAAGTGAAAAATGTCAATAGATATCCAGACGGCCAAAAGCAAAAAACAATTAATCGCGAAAATTAGTAAACTGAAAAGCCTGCTCTAACTCACTGCTTTTAACCAGGGCGATTGCTTCTTGCAGATCATCACGTTTTTTGCCTGTCACCCGCACCTGATCCCCCTGAATAGCCGCCTGTACTTTCAGTTTATTATCTTTAATCAGCTTAACCAGCTTTTTTGCCATATCCTGCTCTATGCCCTGCAACAGGCTGACGCTCAGGCTATATGTTTTGCCAGAGTGAACGACTTCACCCTCTTTAAATGAACGAACATCCAGGCCACGCTTTACCGCTTTAGCCAGAAAAATTTCCAGCATTTGTTGCAGCTGAAACTCTGCTTCAGCTTTCATCGTGATCACTTTGTCTTTCAGAGTGAAATCTGCCTGCACACCCCGGAAATCAAAACGGGTGGCGAGTTCACGATTAGCATTTTCAACTGCATTGAGTACTTCCTGTTGCTCGACTTCTGAGACGATATCGAATGAGGGCATGTTAAATCTCCTTAGCATAAGCCATTCTGTCTGCTGGTGATTATAACCAGAAAACTGTTACAATCCGAGCGCCGTTTCTATGTCGGGGGTTGCTGTGCCACAGATTTTTTATCGTTGGGTATGTGTCGTGTGTTTTGTGCTGGCTACCGCCGGCTTTCTGGCTGAGCTGAGCGGCCACCGGATTGGAGCAGGCTTTGCTCATATTGATAAACTGGCACATTTTGGCATTTTTACCTTACTGACGGCGCTGTTATGGAAAGGCTTTAAACTTGCCCCTGTTACCGCATTCTTTTTACTGGGAATTTATGGCGGCGCAGTAGAGCTGGCTCAGCACTACTTCACCCGTCGCAGTGGTGACTGGTTAGACTGGCTGGCCGATATCGCCGGGGTCATCGTATTTTATCTGGTTCGTGCATTGTGGCATCAAATCCGTCCACGTCGTCAGCGTTAAGCTGGACCATAGTCGGCCGCGGCGCTATTGGCTTGCTGGCGGCGGCAAGGCTTTATCATGCCGGCTATTCGCCGCGGTTGTGGCTGAAGCGACCGGCGCCAGTTGAACTGACATATACCGGCATTGACCATCAGCAACAGCAAATGCGACTGCCATCCGAGCAAGCTGACCGTCTGATACCGCGTGTCCTGATACCAGTAAAAGCCTATGATGTGGCAAATGCAATTAATCAGTTAGCACCGGCGCTTAGGCCTGACGCCCAATTGGTAATAAGCCATAACGGTATTATTCCATTTAAACCCCTGCTTGAGGAACGACATCCCGACCAGGGATTGTGGTTTCTATCAACCAGCCAGGCCGCATACAAACCTGCAGCTGATCAGGTTATTCACACCGGACTGGGGCAAAGCTATCTGGCAAAACTGACTGCTGCCAGTACTGAAGACGATGCTATTATTACAGCAATGACAGCAGCGCTGGGGCCTCTGACAGTGGTCAGTGATATTCAGCCGCTACTTTGGCAGAAACTGGCGGTTAATGCAGCGATTAATCCATTAAGCGCATTAGAGAACTGTCGCAACGGCCAACTAGCGTCCCCCCGCTACCAGCAACAGATTAAGGCCCTGGTAACTGAAGTCTGTCAGGTTGCTACCGCACTGGGCTATCCAATGCAGCCAGCCCAGAGCGTGGCCGAGGTTTACCGGGTAATAGCCGCTACCGCCAATAATTTTTCGTCTATGCAACAAGACGTTGCTGCGAAGCGGCCAACTGAAATCCACGCCATTTGTGGTTACGTATGTCAGCAGGCAGAGCAGCTGGGGATTGCAGTGCCCGCCAATCTGCAAATGCTCAACCGGATTGTCGCATTAGCTACTGCTAACTAGCAGGCCGGTACACGGAAACATTCCGGTGTCCCTGTTCGTGCAGCAACACAGCCTGCAAACGGCTCATTACTCCTTTACTGCAGTAACAGTAGTAATGACGGCTGGGATCAAGCGTGGCAAACTGACTGGCTAACCGGAAAAAGGGTAACTCAATAACCGGTAAACCACTTTCTTCGAACGGCAACTGCTCCGTTTCTTCAGGACTACGGATATCCAGAATAACAGCATTAGCCGACAGTTCGCTGCGCTCGGTTACCACCTGTGCTTCCTGCTCTGCCTGGTAGTCAATCGTCCGGATGTCCAGCACTTTTGCCGCGCTGACCACCTGCTGCAATAACGACATATCCAATTTACTTTCGTTTTGTTCGATGTCGCTTGGCACGGCATTGACGGTCGGCTTGTTCGAAATTACACCGCAATACTCAGGCATACTTTTTGCGAGCTCTTCCACGCCAATTTGCCGGGCAATGTCGATAATGTCCTGCTTATCATGATAGATAAGCGGCCTGAGCACTAAATCGGGTATCACCCGGTCAATCACCGCCAGATTGGCAATTGTCTGGCTTGATACCTGGCCAATACTCTCACCGGTTACCACGGCCTTGATACCAAGATTCTGTGCAACCTGACTTGCGGCCCGAAGCATCATTCTTTTCAGAATAACTCCCATTACGCCGTTATCTGCCTGTTCCAGAATATTATTAACCACCGGAGCAAAATCGACACTGACAAACTTTACCCGGTGCGACAGGCTGTATTTCTGCCACAGATACAATGCGACTTCCCGCACGCCAGCCTCATGCGCTGCACCACCAAGGTTAAAGAACAGGTAGTGGGTGCGCAGCCCTTTACGGATCATCAGATAGCTGGCTACCGCTGAGTCATAGCCGCCGGAAATAAGCGATAACACATCGGATTGCGATGGCAGCGGAAAGCCACCCATGCCGCGAAAACTCTCACTTAACAGTAACAATTTATCCTGTTTAATTTCCAGCTTAATGGTAATATCAGGTTGCTTCAGCTGCACTTTCGCCGAAGCAACCTGCTGATTCAGGCCGCCTCCGATATACCGCTCGGCTTCAATCGAACTAAAACTATGCTTGCCCTGCCGTCGCACCCTTACACAAAATGTTTTGCCTGCCAGCTGTGACTGATAAACAGCCAGCACCTGCAGATAGATATCATGCAAGTCGGTAAAGGACGCGGTACGCATCTCAGAAAACGTGACAATCCCCGGAATACAGCCCAGGCGCTCAATAAGCTTGCTGCGGATCTGTGGCGTGTTGTTGACACAACTGACCGTCAGATGATCAAATGAATTGGTAATGACGACAGCCGGGTCAACCTGAGTCAGAATGGTTTTCAGGTTTCGCTCCAGCAACTTAGTCTGGCGTTTGCGAACCGACTTACTTTTAATTGATATTTCCGGGTGCAGTTTAATAATAAATTCAAGCATAACGTTCAGACATGACAGTAACAGCGCTAAAAAAGTGGCGCGGATTATAGCGCAAAGCCAGAGGAACACCTAATACCGTGCCGCGCTCTGGCTTTAATTATCGTATTATTTAGATTTGATTAAGCGACTTGATGCTTAGCAGACC
Source organism: Arsukibacterium sp. (assembly GCF_033722355.1). Lineage (GTDB taxonomy): Bacteria > Pseudomonadota > Gammaproteobacteria > Enterobacterales > Alteromonadaceae > Alishewanella. The sequence continues at coordinate 43,875 of NZ_JAWVZF010000006.1, forward strand.
TAATTAGCTTCAGGTTCAAAACTTATTGGTTCTGATTCCTTAGGTTTCCCCTGCATTATCGATATTTCAACCCGGCGGTTGCGCCGGCGGTTTAATTCAGAGTCGTTTTCTACCAGTGGCCGGGTGTCGGCATGCCCCATTACGACCACACGCTGCCGGTCAAAGTCCGGCGCACGGATAAGCTCAGTAGCCACAGATACAGCCCGTTTGGCAGACAACTCCCAATTATTACTGTGCAGCTCGTCTGATACCTGAATATCATCGGTATGGCCACTGACCGTTATCTCACCCGGGACATCGTTTAACAAGGTACCAATTTGCTGAATAATAGGCCGGAATCTGGGCTGTAAAAACGAAGATCCTGACGGGAAGGAACCATTTTCCCGGATCCGGATAATTATTTGTTGCCCAAGCGACTCGAGCTCAATGGCGCCATCCACAATTTGCTGTTCAAGCTGCTCGGCCAGCTTTTTAACCATCTCATTCGTCTGCTCCTGCATCGCCTCTGCAGCGGCCTCGGCTGCAGCGGCTTCGGCATCTGCAGTTTCTTCGGCATTGGCGGCAGATTGACCGCCAGTCATATCATCCCGTTGCTCCTGACGGCCACCGGCTGAGTCCTCCTCCCCTGCCTGAAACTCTATAACCTGTTGGGTAATTTCCATGGTTTGCTGTTGAATCGTTTCAATCGGTGTCGGGTCTGGCCGACCGGGGCGGAATTCCATGGCGATAACACTGGTACCCTTGGGAATATCCTCAACTTCAATTTTATTCTGCACGCCAAAAGCAAACTTCATGGAACCGGCAATTTGTTTGAACTTCAGCACGTCCATTTCAGAAAACGCTAATAACAGCACGAAGAAACACATTAATAACGCCATTAAGTCAGCAAAAGTCCCCATGTACTGGGGCAAGCCTGGCGGCGGGCATTTACATTCCTGCTCGTCCTGATCACTCATGCCGGCTCTCCGGCTGCGACCTCGCGTTTACCCTGAGCAAGGTAATTGCGTAATATGCCTTCAATAACTTTCGGGTTTTGCCCATCCTGAATACCCAGAATCGCATCCAGAATCAGCTGATTATTAATTTTTTCCTGTTGATTGCGAATCGCCAGCTTATCGGCCAGCGGGATAGCAATAACGTTCGCCATAAAGGCGCCGTATAACGTAGTAAGCAAGGCTACAGCCATAGCCGGGCCAATCGCTTTCGGATCATCCATATTTGACAACATGGCCACCAGACCTATCAGGGTTCCTATCATACCCATTGCCGGCGCCACATCACCTAAACTTCTGAAAATGGCAATCGCGGTTTCATGCCTTTTTTCGGTAAGGTTAATATCTTTCAGTAAGGTGGCTCTGACCACATCAGCATCGTGACCATCAACCAACATATTGACGCCTTTTTGCATAAAGGCATTGGGTATGTCAGCTTCTTCCAGCGCTAAAAAACCGCCTTTGCGGGCGGAATCACCTAACTGAACGGCCTTTTCGATCAATTCTTCCGGTGCTTCTATTTTGAACATAAACGCTTTTGTTGCCGCTTTACCTGCCCCAAGGAACTGGCTTAACGTGAATTTGGTAATCACCACAAATATAGAGCCCACTACCACAATCAGCACCGAGACGAGATCAGCAAACATACCGACATCACCGCTACTACTGATAACCATCGCCATGATTACAAAGCCGATGGCACCAATTAAGCCAATCAGGGTTGCTATATCCACTATTTACTCCTTAATACAGACCCCAAGCGGGCATTATCATTATGATATATTAGCGTATAGTCGGTTATCGACAAAACTTCGTAAATATTAAGCACTGAATTACAGAAAAGACCTAATTTAGGCTTTCACTTATCCGTTAAGATTGACCATAATAGCCTGCTAAGGTAACGTTGCGCACAGTTTTTTTGGGGATAATTATGAGTAAGAAAAAAGCCGACCTGAGCCAGTTTGAGCAGGCTATGGCCGAACTCGAAAACATTGTACAGCAATTAGAACAGGGCGACTTATCGCTTGATGCCTCACTAACCCAGTTTGAACGTGGGGTAAGCCTGGTAAAACAAAGCCAGCAGCAACTGCAAAGCGCTGAACAGAAAGTCCAGCTCCTGTTGCAGCAACAACAGCAGGAAACTCTGCAGGCCTTTACGCCACCGCCAGGAGAATAACTTGGCACCAGAAAGCCTGACGTTGTATCAACAGCGGATTGAACAACAACTACAACGGCGGATTGCCGCCCAGCCTGACACTGCGGCTCGTTTGCATCAGGCAATGACCTACAGCCTGACCAACGGCGGCAAACGGATCCGGCCTTTTTTTGTCTATGCCTGTGGCACTATGCTGGGTGCCTCACTAACCAATCTTGACAGCGCCGCCTGCGCGATAGAATGCCTGCACAGTTACTCGCTGGTTCATGACGATTTGCCGGCAATGGATAACGACGATCTTCGTCGTGGTAAGCCGACTTGCCACAGAGCATTTGATGAAGCTACCGCTATTCTGGCAGGCGATGCGTTACAAGCACTGGCATTTGATATGCTGTCAGATGGATCAGGCGATCTTAGCTCAGCGCGCAGGCTGAAGCGGATATCGATTCTGGCCAGAGCAAGCGGTATAGCGGGAATGTGTGCCGGACAGGCGATAGATTTAGCACAGACTAATCAGCATACTGACTTAGCCACGCTGGAGCAGATGCACCGTTTAAAAACCGGCGCTTTAATTGAATGTGCGGTGCAACTGGCTTACTACAGCAGTGAACTTGACTGCCCGGCAACACTGCACGCCCTGACCACCTTTGCCAGTGCAATGGGCCTGGCGTTTCAGGTACAGGACGACATTCTGGATATTGAAAGTGATACCGTTGTGCTTGGTAAACCCCAGGGGTCTGACTGTAAAGCAAATAAAATGACATACCCGGCACTTATAGGCCTGGAACAAGCAAAAGCAAAAGCACAGCAGCTTTATCAGGATGCATTGGCAGCACTTAGCTGCCTGCCCTACGATACCGATGAGTTACAAGCGTTTGCGCATTACATTATCGCCCGTAAGTTTTAATAAAGGCATTGAAGATGGCATTAGATATGACCGATTTCCCCTTGTTAGCTACAGCCAATGTGCCTGAGCAGCTCCGTAAGTTACCTCAGGATAAATTGCCCGCGCTCAGTGCTGAACTGCGCCGCTTTTTACTGAAGACTGTCAGCCAGAGCAGCGGACATTTTGCCTCTGGTCTGGGTACGGTTGAACTGACTGTAGCATTACACTATGTCTATAATACCCCTTTTGACCGTTTAATCTGG
>NZ_JAWVZF010000007.1:0-45137 GCF_033722355.1 Arsukibacterium sp.
ACCATGTAGCAGACAACATCTTTATGCGAGCCTGCAGCAAGCGGAAACGTTTTATCCAGAAAGCCTTTTGAGTAATCCATGATCTGCTTGACATGGCGCTCGTTCAGCTGATTGATAACGCTAAGCTCGGTCGCCATCCAGGCAGGTTGGTTTGGCGTGTGTTGGCTGGGGGTAGGGGCCAGTGTCGTCATGTTGTTATCCTCGTTTTTGTCGGGTCTTTTTACCAAAAGTTATTTAACACTTCGGCCCGCAACTCCTGCTGTGCTCGCCACAGAACTACTGCAGGCGTCCTGCCTTCCGCAAGCCAGCTGACGCTGTTCAAATTCGTTCCTGACGAATTTGTCGCTGCCGCTTGCGCGTTCGCTCAGACACTCTGTGGCTGCGCTATCAGGATTCCGGACCTTCGTTACCGGCGCGTCTTTTAGAACGCAGACCAGTTGCTATCGGTTAAAAACTAGTCTAGGCTAAAAATCAGCATAATTTCACAATAAAAATTTTACAGTGTGAATTTTACAAAATGAAAACCAATAAAAGCCTGCTCAGAAAGTCGCATTTTTTAGGAACTAAAATAAGAAACCTGAGAAAGCGCAATAACTTAACGATGGAGGACTTGTCTACCCGTTGCATCCGGGTTAATCCGGAGCAGGCGCCGTCAGTCTCCTATCTGTCAATGATTGAACGGGGTAAGCGTACGCCCGGTATTGAAATGCTCGAGGTAATAGCAGAAGTATTTCAAAAAGACATTGACTGGTTTCTGGACGGTGAGGACCATGAACAGGATCTGACACCGCAAAAAGGCAGCCGTGGTGGTATCAGTGGTATGGCGCTGGAGCCGGGCTTTTTATTCTCGAATGACATTCTGCAAATTGCTATTCCGGAGATGCTGTCACAAACCGGTACCAGTGGTAAGCAGTTTGCCCAGCTGCTGATCCGGGCGCATCAGGAGCATCATCAGAACCACTTCCCTGAACTGGAAAGGGCAGCAGAAGAGGTCGGTCAGAAACGGATGCCGCTGAGTGTCGATGAGCTGCTGGCCATTATTAAACAGCTGGGACTGAAAGTATGCTGGTTTGACGAGCCACCCAAAGATATTCTGGATGAACTAGGTGTGTTGTCGAAAAACGTGTCCACCTCGTTTTTCACCCCGCCCGCCACCTTGCATTTAAACCGTTTGCTGCAGCAGTTTTCCACCCGCTTAAAATACGAGCTGGCAGTCCATATTGGTCATGCGGTGCTGCATAATAAAGATGGCGTCAAAAGCAGTATGACAGTAGGGGGTACTCATGATGATGAGCTGTCACATTCAAGTGGCGTGCAGCCGCAGGATATTCTGCATGCCTGGCGCGATTTTGAATCGAGCTTTTTTGCCGGTGCGCTGCTGTGTCCCAAGCTACCGTTTCGCCAGTTACTCGACCGGCAGGGGTATGAGATCAGCAGCCACCAGCAGGCAGGTGTATCCGCGTCGGTCGCCATGCGTCGCATGACAGCCGTCTCGCCTTATACGCACTGGCATTATTTTGATGCTTATACCCCGGGTAAACTGAAAGCCGTATATCGTGGTAACGGTATTCCGTTGCCATGGGGCAATATGCGCAAGGTGGAAGACCCGTGTCAGAACTGGGCAGTATTTCGGATGTTTGATGTGGACGGGGTGGCAAGCTCAGCCCAGTTGTCGTTACTGGATGTCAACGGCCAGCCACGGATTTACTGCTGTGAGTCGACTAAAGTCACTGATCTGGCAGGTAATCGTCACGTATTGTGCGCCGGCATTGACCTGAATCCGGCACTACTGGCACAGGGGGTGGATGCCGATACAATGGCCGGTGAGCTTAAGCAGCTGTGCATTAGCAGTGCCGGTGGTGCCAGAGTGCCAAAAGCTATTCAGACCTCACTAACCAGTGTCGCTAATATTTTAAATATCAACTGGGTGGCCAGAAGCTTGCAGAAACCGGCCCAGTTAATTTGCGCCAGGGGCAACAGCTGCCCGCGCAGTCCCGGCTGTTATCAGTGTGCCTAGCGAATATATTCTGTTACAACTTGGCCGCCACCGATATTTGGCTTTGGCTGATGACAGCGCTAAGATAGCCCCGATAATATCACCATAACCTACTTCTATCCGCGTATTTCAGGAACAGATAATGAAAAAACTCAGTATTATTGCTGCCAGCGTTGCGCTGGCACTAGGTTTAACCGCTTGCAGCGAACCTGCTGCCACCAAAACCAGTGAGCCGGCGGTTGCTCAGGCTGAGGCCCCACGGGTGTCTGGCGTGGACAGCCAGTATTTCGACCCGGCGGTTAAATTCAGTGAAGATTTCTTTCTGGCCGTCAACGGTAAATGGCTGGCCGAGACTGACATTCCGGCTGATAAGTCATCTTACGGATCCTTTCATATTTTAAACGACAATTCACAGCAGGCGGTTAAAGCGATTATTGATGAAGTGTCGGCCCGTACTGATTTAAAGGCCGGCTCTGACGAGCAGAAATTAGGCCATTTTTATAACAGTTTTATGGACGAAGCGACCATTGAACAGCTGGGTTTATCACCACTCCAGCCGCAACTGGATGCGATTAACTCACTGGACAGCAAAGCACAGTTACCCGCATTATTTGCCCGGTTACAACGTGATGGTATTGCCATTCCGTTTGGCTGGTTTATTAACAACGATGCCAAAAACTCTACTGAGTATGCTGTTTATCTGGGCCAGGGTGGCCTGGGGCTGCCAGACCGTGATTACTATTTTAATGATGACGAAAAATCGCTAAAACTTATTGCCGATTACAAAGCGTACTTAACCGATATGTTCAGCCTGGCAGGTCATGCTGAACCTGCGGCTGCCGCTGAGCGCGTGTTTACGCTTGAAAAAGCCCTGGCAGAGCACCACTGGACCCGGTTAGACAACCGTAATGCAGATAAGACCTACAATAAAGTTACCGTGACTGAGCTTAACAGCAGCATGGGCAGTTTCGACTGGGCCGCGTTTGCAGATGGCGTCAAACTGGCCGGCGTCACTGACATTATCGTGCGCCAGCCGAGCTACTTTGCCGGATTTGCCAAGGTTGTCGACGCCACTGACATACAAAGCTGGCAGGACTACCTGACCTTAAAAACCATCCATGGTTATGCCGACAAACTGAGCAGCAACTTTGCTGACCGTCGTTTTGCGTTTTATGGCACTACGTTAAGTGGTACCGAGCAGCAGCAACCACGCTGGAAACGGGCGGTAGATGCGTCAGATCAGGTATTGGGTGAACTGACCGGCAAACTTTATGTGGAGCGCCACTTTAAACCTGAAGCCAAGGCGCGGATGGAGGAACTGGTAGCCAACCTGATTAAGGCTTATGAAATTTCCATTAAAGAACTGGAATGGATGACTGAAGATACCAAGGTGGCAGCGCTGGATAAGCTAAGCAAGTTCACACCGAAAATTGGCTACCCGGATAAATGGAAAGATTACTCGGCCTTAGAAATAAAAGCCGATGATTTAGTCGGTAACTTTATTCGGGCCAGCCACTGGAATTACGATCAGATGGTGGCGAAGCTGGGCCAGCCGATTGATAAAAGCGAGTGGTTTATGACCCCGCAGACCGTTAATGCTTACTATAACCCGGTAAATAATGAAATTGTGTTTCCTGCGGCAATATTGCAGCCTCCGTTCTTTAATATGGATGCGGATGACGCGGTAAACTATGGTGGTATTGGTGGCGTGATTGGCCATGAAATTGGCCATGGGTTTGATGATCAGGGTGCCAAGTATGATGGTAACGGCAATTTACGGAACTGGTGGACCGAGCAGGATAAAGGTCAGTTTCAGGCGCGTGGTGCGAAGTTAATAGGTCAGTACAATAAGTTTGAACCGCTGCCGGGCGTTAATGTTAACGGTGCCGTCGCGCTGGGTGAAAACATTGGTGACTTAGGCGGCATGACGGTAGCATTAAAAGCTTACAAGTTATCGCTGGACGGTAAAGACGCACCGGTAATGGATGGCTATACCGGCGAGCAACGGTTCTTTATCAGCTGGGCCCAGGTATGGCGCACTAAGTTTCGCGAAGAAGCGCTGCGCCGCCAGTTAAGTACCGGGCCACATTCGCCGGCACATTACCGGGTAATTGGCGTACTGCCAAATATTCCTGAGTTTTACACGGCCTTTGATATTAAAGAAGGCGATGCGATGTATATCGCGCCGGAGCAGCGCGTTAAGATCTGGTAATTTACCCGTCGTCTTTCAAAATGCACGGGTGTTAGCTGCGACCATCAACTCCAATCACTTAGTAACGCTAAGCTCATGGAGATTGACGGTCTTGCTGCCTACGTGCATGTTGAAAACCATAGGGTAATATTTTTCTGCTAGACTACACAGGCTGAGCACGCAACTGCTCAGCCTTTTTTGTATATGAGTGTCCAATAGCCAAGTGATATGGCGCCGGTTACAATTCCCGCGCTGGCTCGCCACAGCAACTCACAAATGCTCGCGCATTTGCTCAGACACTCTGTGGCGCCCAGTTCGGGATTCTAACCTCTGCTACAGGCAACAGGCGACAAATTCGTCGGGAACGAATTTGAACAGCTTTGCTGGCTCGCGAAGGGCAGGATGCCCGAAGTAATTGCTGTGGCGAGCCAGAGCGGGCGTTGTAACCGGCATCTTTGCACTCAAATCGGCAGCAACACCGAGATGCTGAGGTCTGACCACTATAACAAAGAATATATAACATCCGGTTTCCCATTCACGCCATTTATACCCACTATAAGTGGCGTGGTTAACGGCCTGATGTCAATTTGGCCCGAATTTTCATATAATCGCGCCCATTCATTCTAAGAATGACGCCGCAGTAGCAAGACTGCCGGCAACGACCAAGAGGATCATACTGTGCTACAACAATATCGCGAACATGTGGCCGAGCGCGCAGCGCAAGGTATCCCGCCAAAACCGCTCAATGCCGAGCAGGTAGCCGCCTTAGTTGAACTGTTAAAAAACCCGCCAAAAGGCGAAGAAGACACCCTGGTTGATTTACTGGTAAACCGGGTACCACCCGGGGTGGATGAAGCGGCCTATGTGAAAGCCGGTTTCTTAGCCGCTGTGGCCAAAGGTGAAGCAAGCTGCAGCCTGATCACTGCTGAGCGGGCAACCGAGCTGTTAGGCACCATGATGGGTGGCTACAATATCGAGCCGTTAATCAGTTTGCTGGATAACGAAAAGCTGGCCCCGATTGCGGCGAAAGCCTTGTCACATACTCTGCTGATTTTTGATGCCTTTCACGATGTGACCGAAAAAGCTGATGCCGGTAATGCCTATGCCAAACAGGTACTGCAAAGCTGGGCCGATGCCGAGTGGTTTGAAGCCAAGCCTGCGCTGGCAGAGAAAATTACCGTTACGGTATTTAAAGTATCAGGCGAAACCAACACTGACGATTTATCCCCGGCACCGGATGCCTGGTCACGGCCGGATATCCCGCTGCATGCCCTGGCAATGCTGAAAAATAGCCGCGAAGGCATTAACCCGGATCAGCCCGGTACTGTTGGCCCGATCAAGCAATTAGAAGAGCTGAATCAGAAAGGTTATCCACTGGCCTATGTTGGCGATGTGGTAGGAACCGGTTCATCACGTAAATCAGCGACAAATTCTGTACTGTGGTTTATGGGGGATGATATTCCCTATGTGCCAAATAAGCGCGGTGGCGGTTTTGTGTTAGGTGGCAAAATTGCCCCTATCTTCTTTAACACTATGGAAGACTCCGGTGCCTTACCGATAGAAGTCGATGTCAGCAACCTGGAAATGGGCGATGTCATTGATATTCTGCCATTTGAGGGCAAAATTGTTCGCCATGGTACTGACGAAGTACTGGCCGAGTTCAGCCTGGCAACAGACGTATTAATTGATGAAGTTCGCGCCGGCGGCCGTATTCCGTTGATTATCGGCCGGGGCTTAACTGACCGGGCCCGTGAATTTTTAGGCAAAGGCCCGTCAGATAAATTCCGCCGGCCGTTACCCAAAACTGATTCTGGCAAAGGTTTTACCCTGGCCCAGAAAATGGTTGGTAAAGCTTGTGGTGTAAAAGGGATCCGGCCTGGCACCTATTGTGAGCCGAAGATGACGACCGTTGGTTCACAGGATACCACCGGCCCGATGACCCGCGATGAGTTAAAAGACTTAGCGTGCTTAGGTTTCTCTGCTGATTTAACCATGCAGTCATTCTGTCACACTGCCGCCTATCCTAAGCCGGTAGACGTAGATACCCACCATACCCTGCCAGACTTTATTATGAACCGTGGCGGCGTGGCACTGCGTCCGGGCGATGGTATTATCCACAGCTGGTTAAACCGGATGTTACTGCCAGATACCGTAGGTACCGGTGGTGACTCCCATACCCGTTTCCCGATCGGTATTTCATTCCCGGCCGGTTCTGGTTTAGTAGCCTTTGCTGCTGCGACCGGTGTTATGCCACTGGATATGCCGGAGTCGGTACTGGTGCGGTTTAAAGGCGAAATGCAGCCTGGTATTACCCTGCGTGACTTAGTGCATGCCATTCCGTACGTGGCGATTCAGAAAGGTTTATTAACCGTGGATAAGAAAGGCAAGAAGAATATCTTCTCTGGCCGTATTCTGGAAATCGAAGGTTTACCAAACTTAACGGTGGAGCAGGCGTTTGAGTTATCCGATGCCTCTGCCGAGCGCTCAGCAGCAGGTTGTACTATCAAGCTGTCGCAGGAGTCTATTGCTGAGTATTTAGAATCGAATATCGTCATGCTGAAATGGATGATTTCAGAAGGCTATGGTGATGTCCGTACCATTGAGCGCCGTATTCAGGCGATGCAGGCCTGGTTAAAAGATCCGCAGCTGATGTCAGCCGATGCTGATGCTGAATACACTGAAGTGATTGAAATCGACCTGGCGGATATTAAAGAGCCGGTATTGTGTGCACCAAATGATCCGGATGACGCCCGTTTACTGTCTGAGGTGGCTGGCGATAACATTGACGAAGTATTTATCGGATCCTGTATGACCAATATCGGTCACTTCCGGGCTGCTGGTAAGTTGCTGGATAAATACAAAGGCCAGTTACCGACCCGGTTATGGATAGCGCCGCCGACCAAAATGGACCAGGCACAGTTAACTGAGGAAGGTTACTACAGTATTTTCGGTAAAGTCGGTGCCCGCACTGAAATGCCGGGATGTTCACTGTGTATGGGTAACCAGGCCCGCGTTGCCGAGAACTCAACGGTCGTATCAACCTCTACCCGCAACTTCCCTAACCGGCTAGGTCAGGGGGCGAATGTTTACTTAGCTTCAGCGGAACTGGCAGCGGTTGCCTCTATTATTGGCAAACTGCCGACAGTAGCGGAGTATCTGGAATACGCGAAGCAAATTGATGCTACCGCGGCCGATACCTACCGTTATCTGAATTTCCATCAGATGCCGCAGTACACCAAAAAAGCAGATAATGTGATTATCCAGCAAGCGGTGTAATTGCCATTGTTGTGCTAAAGGCCTGCAACTGCAGGCCTTTTTTCTAGGTGTTAATTAGCAGCGAACAGTTAGCATGCAATAATTGACGAAATATAACTATAGTGGAGCGGGCCTGGATGCTCTGTTGGGCCGACACAGGGTGTCTGAGCGTTGCAGGCGCGAGTTACTGTGGCGAGCCCGGCAGAGTATGCAGGCGCCGCTTGCTGCCAGTTAAACGTGGAATCACAAAATGGAATACGATTTTATTTTTGATCGCACAACCCGCCAGTTCAGCATCCGGCTTGCTGGCGAACATGAGGTGTTAGGCCGTTTTTTGCTGGACGATTTTGGCCAGCAGGCAGCAGCCTATTCATCATTAATACAACAGCTGAGCTCGTTAAAACCGCAACAAAGCATGCAGTATCATGGGCGGGAGTTTTTGCTGGAAGTTGAAAACAGTGAAGTAACAATTAGCCATAACAGCCTGTTTTATCAAAGTGCCGACGAGCAAACTAACCAGCAACAAGCTTTGGCTGAAGATGATTTGCAGTTAGACCAGCAGAGCATGAGCAGCCAGTGCGGACTGGAAGATTTGCTGAAGCTGCTGCGTCAGTGGCAGCAGTTCCTGTCAGACTAATCCACCGTGGCTTTTAACGGTAACCGTAGCGTAAAACAGGTGCCTTTGCCCGGTGTGCTGCTGACTTTTACCGTACCGCCCAGTTTCTGGGTAATCAGATTGAACACAATATGTAAGCCCAGGCCGCTGCCGCCCTGTTGCCGGTTCGTGGTGAAAAAAGGGTCAAATATCCGTTCAATATTCTCGTTGCTGATGCCGGTACCGTTATCAGCAAAACGGATTTCTACCTGATCATCGAGGCGGCGGCATTCAATAGTAATTTCACCGCTGTCCCGCCCCTGAAAGCCATGAATTACCGCATTCTGGGTGAAGTTGGTTATTATCTGGCCAATGGTGCCGGGAAAGCTGTCCATTACAATGGTGTCGGGACAATCCATCTGTAACCGGACTTTGCGGTTGCGCCACATCAAGCTCAGGCTATCAAGCAATTCATCGAGATACCTGGCAAGATTAAACTGGCGCTGGTTGTCCGCAGTAAGGTCAACAGACACCTGCTTAAAATTGGCAACCAACTGGGCAGCACGCTGCAGATTGTTGTCAAGCAACTGTCCGGCCTGCACCAGTTTGCTCAGGTAGTTATCCAGCTCCTGCCGGCGGATATTGCCGCTGGCCAGTTTTTGCTGTAACAGCTGGCTTTCTTCTGTCACCACACTGTTAGCGGTCAGTGCCACGCCTAATGGCGTGTTAACTTCGTGAGCCACCCCGGCAACCAGCTGGCCCAATGCTGCCATTTTTTCGGTTCGGACCAGCTCCTTGACCGTTGATTCAAGCTGCAGCAAGGTTTGCTCGGCTTTATTTTTGGATTCCTGCAGCGCGCGGCTACGTTCATTTAAAGCCTCAGTGCGTTGCTCAACCAGCCAGGCCATTTCTTCCTGCTGTTTGCGAAGATGTTTTAAGCGGAATAAATGCAGTCCGTACAGCATGCCCAGCAACAGGCCTGCCAGCAGGGTTCTGGCCAGCCAGGTTTCCCACCACAGCGGCTTCACCTTTATTTTCAGCGTGGTCTCATTGCTCCAGCCAGATTCGGCTAACCCGGCCCGCAGCCGGAACAGATAATCACCCGGGGGTAACCGTTCAAAGCTGGCACTGCGTCCGGTATCATTCTGGGTGATCCAGTCAGACGTTACCGGATCGAGCCGGTACTGAAATTGTACCTGGGTGGTTTCAATAAATTCGCGGGTGGAGTAATGCACACTGAAACGGCGATTATCCGTGGCCGGTATTGTTAACGTTGCTTGCGGCAGTGCTATTTTCCGGCCATTCACCTCAATATCCAGGATAGCAGGTGCTGCAATGGTACCGGCAGAATAGTTCAGCACCTGCTGTGGCTGAAATAAGGTAAAACCATCCATACCACCAAAGACAATAGTGCCATCAGCCATGGTAGTGCTGGAGGCATTAATATAGTCGCTGCGCAGGGCGCCATGCCGGTAACCAAAATTCCGGAAGCGTTCAGAGGCAGGACTGAATACTGAAATACCGAAGGCACTGCTTAACCAGATGTTGCCGGCCTCATCGAGTTCTGCTGCTTTTAACTGACCACTGGCTAAGCCCCCGGCCTCAGAATATTGTCTGAAACGGGCCAAAGCGGGGTCATGAAATGGTCTGGGCAATATTAATTCAAATAAGCCGGTACCATTAGTTGCCAGCCAGTGACGATCATCAGCCGTTTTCAGATAAGCCATGGGGGCGGCAGGCAAGGTGGTAAGCACGGCGCTATCGCCGGCGGCGAGTGAATGTTCATAGATCAGGCTGGCATCCGCTGCCTGAAACCAGGACAGCCCCTGATAAGATCCCACCAGGACATAGTGCTGGCCGACAGGCTCAATAAACGTAATAGCTCGGCTGAACGGATATTGGGCCACGATGCGCTGGCTTGCTTCGTTAAGCACCACCAGCCCGAATTGATCAATGGCCAGCCACAGCAGATTATCTGAATACCATAAACGGCGCACCGGACCCGGCGGTACGTCAGCCGGCAATGGCACTTGCCGGTAATCGCCATTGGCAGGATTAACTGCGACAATACCCTGACCATGACCAAACCATATCTCGTCAGAACGTTGCAGACTGCAATAGAAGGTTAAGCCTTTGCTGATAGCGGTGGCCAGACTAAAGTTTACCCCTGCTAAGTCCAGGGTAAACAGACCATCAGCGGTACCTGCCCATAAGGTAGTGTTATAGGCGGCGAGGCTGATCGTAGCGGGGTTTCTGGCGCTGTCCATCAGCGCTAAATCGCGGCTGATACTGATAAACAGGTTATTGGCCAGATTCAGCCGGGATACGCCGCCATTCCAGGTGCCAATCCAGATACTGTCGTCCTGGTCCTGCAACAGTGCCGTGACTTTGCCATTGCCAAGACTGGATGGATTATTGCGCTGGTGATGATAGGAAACCTGCTGTTGCCAGCGCCCGTTATGCTGCGATAACCGGCTCAACCCATGTTGGGTGCCTACCCAGATATCACCGGCATTGTCCATAATAATGCTGCGAATTTCCTTACTGCTTACCCCATTGCTGTAGCTGGTAATGTCAAGTTCAGTCCAGTCGGCTGCCCCTGGCTGCTGCATCAGCAGCCCTTCGCGCTCCAGGCCCACCCACAACCGGCCCGCTTTATCATGATAGAGCGTCATGACAGAGGCATCGGGATATGGAAAGTTTTTAACAGTGATAAGCTGCTCTGTCTGGTGATCAAAGCGAATAAGACCACGCGGGGTGCCAAGCCATAAGTTGCCTGCATTATCGGCCGATAATGCAGTGATATACTGATTGGTATCACCAAACCATTGTGCCTGCTGGCTGGTGTGCTGCCACATCGCCAGCCCCTGATTGGTGCCAATCCACAGTCGTTGTTGTGTGTCCAGATGAAGCGCCAGTACCAGCGGTTCTGAATCCCTGCCGCTATGTGCCAGGCTGATGTTTTTAAAGGTGCCAGCGACCGGATCAAAGTGATTCAGACCATTAAGGGTGCCAACCCAGAGCATTCCCTGGTTATCCACCAGCAACGACGTGACAAAGTTATCACTGAGAGACTGACTGAGTTGCTGCTCAGGCAGAAATACCTGAACGGCAAAGCCGTCATAGCGATTCAGGCCACTCTGGGTGCCAATCCAGATATTGCCGCTGTGGTCCTGGGCAAGTGAAGTGACGGTAGTCTGAGATAATCCTTGTCCAATATCAATTCTGGCAAACCGTGAGGCTGCCGGAACTTCAGAAAATGATGTTGAATACAGTGGCAGGGAAAGCAGAGCCAACAGCACAGGTAACAGAGAACAGCAACATCTGAAAGCCAGGTACATAATAAAACCTTGGATGCTGAGACAACGAATATTGTGTTTATCTGATATACAGCATAGCCGCATTTGTCGCGGTTGCAATAGCGCTGCGGCGGCATTTTCTTTGCACAGTCAACGGGAATTGCCGCACCATTATGGGGCGTCTGGTGCGTTAAACGGTGTCTAAAATAAGCTATGTCTTTGTAACAAAGGTAAATTTAAAAAGTGGCACAAGGTTTTCTTGTGTTATGTGCAATCGCAGAAGATTAGTACATAAGGAAACCATCATGAAGCTTGTTTGTGCCATCATCAAGCCGTTTAAACTGGACGATGTTCGCGAAGCTATTGCAGACATTGGGGTAGAAGGTTTAACGGTTACCGAAGTAAAAGGCTTTGGCCGTCAGAAAGGACATACCGAATTATATCGCGGCGCTGAATATCAGGTCGATTTCCTGCCCAAAGTAAAACTGGAAATTGCGGTACTGGACGATCAGGTTGATCGCTTGCTGGAGGCAATTCAGCAAGCGGCTCATACCGGCCGGATCGGTGACGGTAAAATTTTTGTTTATGAGCTGGAACGTGCCGTTCGGATCCGTACCGGCGAAACTGACGCTGAAGCGATTTAAGGAGCCCTGTCATGCAAGAACAAATTTTTCACTTACAATATGCCATGGACACCTTCTACTTTCTGATTTGTGGGGTGTTGGTTATGTGGATGGCAGCTGGCTTTTCGATGCTGGAGGCCGGCCTGGTTCGTTCTAAAAACACCACTGAGATACTGACTAAAAACGTCGCGCTGTACTCAATAGCCTGCATCATGTATCTGGTGTGTGGTTATGCCTTCATGTACGGCGGGGAATACTTTCTCAGTGGTATTAATGCGGTCGATGTCGATTCGACATTAAGTGGCTTCGCTGAGCGGGAAGACGGTTTTACCGGCGGCGCGATATACTCGGGTGCCTCAGATTTCTTCTTCCAGGTCGTATTTGTTGCTACGGCGATGTCAATTGTCTCGGGTGCGGTTGCTGAGCGGATGAAACTGTGGGCCTTTCTGGCATTTGCCGTGGTAATGACCGGTTTTATCTACCCGGTGCATGGTTCATGGACCTGGGGCGCGGAAGGGATGTTTGGGATTAATCTGGACGACCAATTCGGATTCTCAGACTTTGCCGGCTCTGGCATAGTACATATGGCCGGTGCAGCAGCAGCATTAGCCGGTGTGCTGTTACTGGGTGCGCGAAAAGGCAAATACAGCAAAGATGGCAAGGTTAATGCGATTCCCGGTGCCAATATGCCTTTAGCGACGCTAGGGACGCTGGTGCTATGGATGGGCTGGTTTGGTTTTAACGGCGGCTCTGTGCTGAAACTGGGTGATATCAGTAATGCTAATGCCGTGGCGGTTGTGTTTCTTAATACTAACGCTGCTGCCGCCGCAGGCGCTGTTGCTGCGCTAATTTTATCAGTGGTGCTGTTTCGTAAGGCTGATTTAACTATGGCACTTAATGGCGCTTTGGCAGGTTTGGTTGCAATAACCGCAGAGCCGTCTACCCCAACACCACTGCAAGCCACGTTGTTTGGTGCCATTGGCGGTATACTGGTTGTCGCCTCAATAATCAGCCTGGATAAACTGAAAATTGATGATCCGGTAGGCGCTATCTCTGTCCATGGTGTCGTTGGCTTACTGGGTCTGCTATTGGTACCACTGACCAAGGAAGGAAGTACCTTCGTTGGCCAGCTGGCAGGCGCTGCGGCGATTTTCTTCTGGGTATTTATCACCAGTCTGGTGGTGTGGTATCTGTTGAAATTAGTCATGGGTATCCGGGTGAGCGAACAGGCCGAATATGAAGGTGTAGATGCGTCGGAGTGCGGCATTGAAGCCTATCCTGAGTTTGTCTCATCGGTAAAGTAAGCAGCCTGGGAAGAGCCGGTGGGACTTCCCGGGAGCGGGCTGATGATGCCATAGCTGCTCCGGCAGTCAGAGCATCGGTCAGCTGAACACTGACCACCACACTACGTCTATCCTTGTCCTTTGTCTTAGTGTCTGACGCCCCGTGGTAGTTATCGCGGGGTTTTTTAATATCCTTGGTGCCTGAAGCTGCCGCTTTGCTGACCTTGTTCGCCCGGCCTAATCAGATAGCTGTGCTATGCTCATGGGCGCTGGCTTCTCGGTCGCCCTCATTACAGCGTCAACTACTTTGGGTATATGAGGTGTTGCTGACGGGCGAAATTTACTGTGGGCCAGAAAAGCGAAAGGCCGCAAACTTCGCGGCCACTTTCGGTTCTGTTTCAGCTTATCCGTGCTGTTACTCGTCCTGAGTCATTCTTCCCTGGCTCCATCCCGGAGTGTCCAGCGGCATCATGCCGGGTCCTGCTATCCTTAACTACCACCGCCTTGTAGTAGCTCACTCGTCCTGAGTGCTCCTGAAATCATCCCTGTCATTTTGCGCTTGTGAAGCTTACAAATGTGCCATCCTGGCGTTGCTTCCTGCAATATCATCCCGATATTGACGGCTCATCCCGGAGCGTGTCCTTTATTCTTCCTTGTGCTATCCTAGCCTTGATTTACTTCCCGTAAATCTTACTGACTTCCTGTCAGTTGTCATCCGCTGACGTTGTTATTATGCAACGAAAGACGATTGCAGGGGTGATAGATTCAGAAATAAACCTGCTGTAATAATATTGTAAGACACAGAAAATTTATAATAATGCTTTTAAATCAGTAATATAAATAAAAACTTTATTGAACGCTCCGCTGAAAATAGCGTTAAAACTTACCTTTTTGTGAGATATATCTCACAGGGCAATCAGGTATTCGCCCCGGCTTTCAGCAAGCAGACAATAATTTGTCGTAAAATAAGTAACATTAATCGAGATTCAGGGAAGGGCATGGCAAGAGAACAACTGGGCATATGCGCTGAGGCTAATTTACATGCCAGCTATTTGCTACTGAATGCTTTAGAAGGGCAGGAAGCCATCTTGCGGCAGAAGTTGGCACGGATACCTTTATTGCTGGCCCGGCTGGCCGACCATTTTTCTGAAGCACAGCTAAGTGGCGTCGTCGCTGTCGGTGCTGACTACTGGGACAGCCTGTATCCGGGAGCCCGGCCGCAGGGATTTAAAGCATTCCCGTTTATCGCTAATGACAGTCTGGCTTTAGCAGAGATCTGGGCTGATCTGTTAATAGTCGTGCGCTCTGACAGACAGGATGTCAACTACATCGCGTGTCAGCAAATTGGTCAGTTATTAAAACCTCACGTTGATTTACTGGAGCAATTACAAGGTTTCCGTTATCTGGACGGCCGCGATTTAACGGGCTTTATCGATGCGCCGCAAAACCCTAAGGGTAGCCTCAAACGCAAACTTTCGCTGGTTGATCCGCTTAATCAGCCGGTATTTGCTGCAGGCAGCTACCTTTATTTGCAACGCTGGCATTATGATTTACTGCACTGGCAGCAACTGGAAATCAGCCAGCAGGAAGAGATAATGGGGATAAACAAAATCGAGGGTACTCTGTTGCAGCCACCGCGGTTGCTGCCAAATAGCCATGCGCTGTGTAGCCGGTTAGGGGAAGAGAGTAATCCGCCATTGTTGCTGATGCAAAATATGCCCTTTGCAGAACATAACAGTCATGGCCTGATCAGTGTGGGCTATGCCAGTGAGCCTGACAGTTTCAGCCGGCTGTTTGGTTATCAGCTGGGCTATCAGCATGCCAGTCAATTCCACGAACAACAGCCTGCCCGGCAATACGACTTATTTTTTGATTACTGTCATGCCGACTTATGTGCTGCGTTTTTTGCCCCTTCGCTCAGCTTTCTGGAAATGGCATGCCGGCCTGATGCTCCTCAGTAAACCCATTAGACCTTTTCGAATAGCTCAGTGACTTTAGCCAACGTAAAATTAATGTTTTTTACGCTGATGGGTGCAATAAAAATAGTATCATCACCGGCTATGGTACCTAATACCCCTTCTGCTTTGCCCACCGAGTCAAGTAAGCGGGCAATAAGTTGAGCGGCACCGGGACTGGTACGGATAATAATCATCACGTCATTATGTTCGATATCGAGCACTAACTGGCGCAACGGGCTCTTCGTGGTGGGAACGCCAAGTTCCGGCGGCAGGGTGTAGACCATTTCCTGGCGGGCATTGCGGGTGCGTACTGCGCCATATTTGCTAAGCATACGGGATACCTTCGACTGGCTGACATTGTCAAATCCGTCATTTTTCAGCGCGTCGACAATTTCACTTTGCGAGCCGAAACTTTCCGTTTTCAGTAATGCTTTAAATGCCTGAATTAAGGCTTCCTGCTTCGATTGTTTAGTCATGATGGCTTTTTCTTGTTGTTGATTGCGTGCTTATAGTAACAAATTCGGCCAGCCAGTACAGTTTGTCAGGTAAACAAGCGGAAAATTCGCTAAAATGCCAGAGCGTACCTTAGACTTTAGGCTTAAGCCGTTTGTAATTGTCGCGCCAGTTCAGTATTGTTGGCGCGTTTTATCTTACCCTGACATATGGAGAAAATCATGAAAGTTGCCGTATTAGGTGCTGCTGGCGGTATTGGCCAGGCATTATCTTTATTATTGAAATTAGATTTACCTGCGGGTACCGATCTTGCCTTGTACGATCTGGCGCCTGTTACTCCGGGTGTAGCCGTTGACTTAAGCCACATTCCAACAGCAGTAACGGTAACCGGTTATGGCAAAGAAGATTTAAACAAAGCGTTAGCCGGTGCAGACATCGTGATGATCCCAGCGGGTATGCCACGTAAACCTGGCATGGATCGGTCTGATCTGTTTAATATCAATGCCGGTGTAGTGAAAACCCTGGCCGAAGCTATTGTCCAACAGTGCCCGAAAGCGTTGGTCGGTATCATTACTAACCCGGTTAATACCACAGTTGCAATTGCCGCTGACGTATTTAAAAAGGCCGGCACTTATGATGCGCGGCGGCTGTTTGGTGTTACCACTTTAGACGTTATTCGTGCTGAAACCTTCGTTGGTGAATTAAAAGGCAAGAACCCGCAAGACATTACCGTGCCGGTAATCGGTGGCCACAGTGGTACCACTATTTTACCGCTGTTATCACAGGTTGAAGGCGTCAGTTTCACTGATGACGAAGTATCGTCACTGACTCACCGTATTCAGAACGCGGGCACTGAAGTAGTAGAAGCTAAGGCAGGCGGTGGATCGGCAACATTATCAATGGGTCAGGCCGCTGCCCGGTTCTGTCTTTCTCTGATAAAGGGCTTACAGGGTGAGTCAGTCACCGAATACGCGTATGTTGAAGGTGACGGCGAGCACGCCCGTTTTTTTGCTCAGCCATTACAGCTTGGTAAAAACGGTGTGGAAAAGTTACTGTCAATTGGCAAGCTGAGCAGCTACGAGCAAAAAGCAATGAATGATATGCTGGATACGCTCAAAGCAGATATCACCCTTGGTGAAGAGTTCGTTAAAAATAACTAAGCGTTATTCAGTTAGCAAAAAGGCGCATTCTGCGCCTTTTTATTTTGAATAATTTGACAAAAAACTAGTGACTGCGCGATACCGCCATTTCTGTCAGCGCAAGCAACGCTTGTTTATAAGCGGATTCCGGAATGTTATCCAGCGCACGACGTGCTTTTTCCGCTTCCTGCTCAGCAATACGGCGGGTGTAACCAAAGGCATTAGTCTGTTCCATTGCCTGCAGGATTTCGGCCAGATTAGCCATGCCATTACCTTCAGTGATGGCGCTGCGAATAAGCGCCTGCTGTACCGCACTCCCGTGTTTCAGGGCATGAATAAGCGGCAGGGTAGGTTTACCTTCAGCCAGATCATCACCGATATTCTTACCCAGTTCTGCCGCATCTGCCTGATAATCGAGAACATCATCAATTAACTGAAACGCCGTGCCAAGATGCATCCCATACAATTTCATGCTGTTTATTACAGCGTCAGGCTGTTCAGCAATAACGCCGGCTAACTGGGTAGCTGCTTCAAACAGCTTGGCGGTTTTGCAGTAAATTACCTGCATGTAGTTCTGTTCACTGGTATCAGGCTCATTGACGTTCATCAGCTGCAGCACTTCGCCTTCAGCGATCACATTGGTAGCGTCTGCCAAAATGCGCATAATGCGCATATCATCCAGCGCGACCATCATCTGGAATGAACGGCTGTATAGAAAGTCACCGACCAGTACGCTGGCCTGATTACCAAATACGGCATTGGCGGTTTGCTTGCCCCGGCGCAGCGTTGACTCGTCGACAACATCATCATGCAGCAGGGTCGAGGTATGAATAAATTCAATAATCGCTGCAACGCTCAGGTGCTTACTGCCCTGATAACCTAAAGCGCGGGCGGCAAGAACCGCTAATAAAGGGCGAAGCCGTTTACCACCACTATTAACGATATAGATACCGAGCTGATTGATCAGTGCTACGTCTGATTTCAACTGGGAAAAGATATGCTGGTTTACTGCGGCCATATCAGCGTCGCTGAGCTGGCGTATGTCGTCAAGCGTCATGAAAAAACAACTGCTGAACCCCCGGAATGGCGGCAATTCTACACTATAGTAGCCGCCGGCATAAAGAGAATATCGATCCTTTTCTTTCACCGGTGATCTTTTTTATAATTGTGCTTGCGGCTATCTGGGAAATTGCGTACAATTCGCGCCCTGTGATTTGAATTAAACACGCCTCTGATGCCCCTGATATTGTACAGGGCGTAGGCGTGGCTTGTACGGAGTTAACTATGTACGCGGTTTTCCAAAGTGGTGGCAAACAACACCGTGTGACGGAAGGTCAAACGCTTCGTCTAGAAAAACTAGACTTAGAAACCGGCGCAACGATTGAATTTACCCCGCTGATGATCGCCAATGGCGAAGAGATCAGTATTGGTGCCCCTTTAGTTGAAGGTGGCAAGGTAGTAGCGGAAGTGGTCAATCATGGCCGTGGCGATAAATTAAAAATCGTTAAATTCCGTCGTCGTAAACATTCACGTAAACAGATGGGTCACCGTCAGTGGTTTACTGAAGTTAAAATTACCAGCATCAGCGCGTAACAGGAGTATCGACACATGGCAAGTAAAAAAGGTGTAGGTAGCACTCGTAACGGTCGCGATTCAGAAGCTAAACGTCTTGGTGTCAAGCGGTTTGGTGGTGAGTCGGTATTAGCTGGTAGCATCATTGTTCGTCAACGTGGTACTAAGTTCCACGCGGGTAGCAATGTCGGCATCGGTAAAGACCACACTTTGTTCGCTTTAACTGAAGGTAAAGTGAAGTTTGAAGTGAAAGGCGAGCACAACCGTAAATTCGTTAGCATCGTTAGCGAATAAGCAACATATATTGGAAAAACCCCGCCTGGTGCGGGGTTTTTTTATAAATTTTCTCCCCTCACAATGACATGGGTTATACTTAGCGGCTACGGCACGCGCCGATGTTTTTACAGTGGATCAGGACACAGCACATGAAGTTTGTAGATGAAGCGGTAATCCGGGTTGAAGCCGGCGATGGCGGTAACGGCATTATCAGTTTTTTACGCGAAAAATTTATCTCTAAAGGCGGCCCGAACGGAGGGGATGGCGGAGATGGTGGTGACGTGTACCTGGTGGCTGATGAAAACCTCAATACCCTGGTTGATTTTCAGTTTGAAAAGTACCACAGCGCTGAGCGTGGTCAGAATGGCGGTAGCGTTAATTGCACCGGCAAACGGGGCAGCGATTTGGAGCTTCGGGTACCGGTAGGCACTCGTGCTGTTGATATGGATACTGATGAAGTTATCGGCGATCTGACAACCAATGGTCAGAAACTGATGGTAGCGAAAGGGGGTTGGCATGGTTTGGGAAATGCCCGCTTTGCCAGCAGCACTAACCGGGCCCCCCGCAAGAAAACCAATGGCACACCAGGTGAAATCCGTAATTTACGGTTGGAGTTACTGCTGCTTGCCGATGTCGGGTTGCTGGGTTTACCGAATGCAGGCAAGTCAACCCTGATCCGCTCTGTCTCGGCAGCTAAGCCCAAAGTAGCAGACTATCCGTTCACTACCCTGGTGCCGAATCTGGGCGTGGTTCGGGTTGAAGCCCACCGTTCATTTGTTATTGCAGATATCCCCGGGCTGATAGAAGGCGCAGCAGAAGGCGCAGGGTTGGGGATACAGTTTTTGAAACATCTGGAGCGTTGCCGGTTATTACTGCATGTTATTGATGTGTTACCGGCAGATGGCTCTGATCCTGCTGAGAATGCTAAAACGATTATTCAGGAATTGCATAAGTACAGCAGTAAACTGGCTGCCAAACCGCGCTGGCTGGTATTTAATAAGCTTGATTTAGTGTTAGATGATGAGCTGGAGCAGATTATTTCTGACGTGACTAGCGCGTTGGATTGGCAAGGGCCGGTATTTAAAATTTCAGCCGCAGGGCGCACGAATACAGAACGTCTGGCTGCTGAGATCCTGAATTATATTGAGCAGTTACCTACAGAGCAGGTTGAATCTGAAGTCGCTGATCCGGTTCATTTTAAATGGGATGATTATCACGACGATGCAGCCAGGCAACTGGCAGACGATCTGGATGATGATGATGACTTTGATGATGACGACTATGATGTTGAAGTCATCTATCAGCGCTAAGGTGGGACATGAAAGTTGCGATGATAGCCGCCATGGCGAACAACCGGGTTATTGGCAAAGACAACCAGATGCCATGGCATTTGCCAGCAGATTTAAAGCATTTTAAAGCCATTACCCTGGGTAAGCCGGTATTGATGGGGCGTAAAACCTTTCAGTCAATAGGGCGGCCTTTACCTGGCCGACGCAACCTGGTGATTAGCCGGGCAATACCAGAAAATACTCAGGGGGTAGAGTGGTTTAACAGTGTAGAGCAAGCTCTGGCTGCCGTATCTGACAATGCCGAGGTAATGGTTATCGGTGGCGGTGAGATATACCGGCAATGCTTGCCACTGGCAGAAACTTTATATTTGACTGAAATTGAGCTGGCTACAGATGGCGATGCTTATTTTCCCGATTATCATGCTGCCGGCCCCTGGCAGTTAGTTGCTGAGCAACAATACCCGGCAGACGCCAACAACCCATACCAGTACCGTTTTATTACATTGCATCGAAATAAGACCTAGTGTGGTATTTGCACAGGTTGTAACATGTTGCTAAGATGCTGGTTAACGATCCAGCTGAGGAGTAGTAAATGAGATTGGTCCCAACCTTATTATGCACAGCCGCGCTGACTGCCGCTGTTGTAATGTCGCCGGTAGCTGTTGCCGACCAGCAGTTGGCAGCATCTATGTGCGATTATGTCGCAGCTAACGACAGAAACCGTTTGCGTAAGGTACTCAGTGATTACCGGCTGCGTTTACGGAATATATATGATGGCGTTGTCTGTGATGGCGAAACGTTAATTCGTCATGCTTTTAAAAATAATGCTCCTGATGTCGGGGAGTTTATTGTCCGGCAATTGCCAGGCTCACAGGTCGCTGAATCTGGTGATATTGCCTGGGCAGAAAGTAATGGCTATGCCGATTCGCCATTATTAGCCGCTTTAAAAGATCGGGCTGGTGCGGGCGATTAACGGTATTCAGATATAAAAAAATCCGCTGTTTAGCGGATTTTTTTTTACCCCTGTATTCCGGTTATACCCGGAACTGCTCCACTGACTGCCGTAACTCTTCTGCCAGCCGTGCTACTTCATGACTGGAGTCAGAAGTTTGCTCGGCGCCCGAGGCGGTCTCTTCAGCGATGGCGACGATCGATTCTAGTAACTGGCTTATCTCATTAGATACCTGATTCTGCTCCTTGGCTGCTCCCGAAATCTGCTCACTCATATCATGCGCCAAGTGCACGGCATGGGTAATCGAGTCCAGCGCCGAGGTTGCTACTTCGGTCTGGGTTACGCAGTTTTCGGCTTGCTTCTTGCCTTTATTCATTGCTTCAACAGCCGCTTGCGCACCGCCTTGCAGGACCTGGATCATTGCCTGAATTTCCTGTGTCGACGCCTGAGTTTTACTGGCAAGCGAACGTACTTCATCTGCGACCACCGCAAAACCACGTCCTTGCTCACCAGCACGGGCCGCTTCAATAGCCGCATTCAGCGCCAGTAAATTGGTTTGCTCGGCGATACCACGAATAACATCCAGAATACTGCCGATAGAGGCACTGTCTTTATGCAACTTATTAATGACGATTGAAGCCTGCTCAACTTCTTTGGACAGTTGAATAATGGTACTTTTGTTGTCCAGTGAAATACCTTTGACCCGTTCCGCTTCTTTGTCGGCATTCTTGATTTCCGCCAAAGCATCATTAGAGCTTTGCAGCACACCCTGCGAGGTACTGCTCATTTCAGTGGTCGCTGTCGCAGCCTGCGTTACCTGTGACTTTTGCTCCCGAATTGCCTGAGTGGTCTGCACGGTAATCGCAGATGTTTGCTCTGACGCTGCTGCCAGCTGGGTAGAGCGGGAAATAATGCCCTGGATTAGTTGTTGCAGGTTACTGACAACTTTATTGACATTGCGCGCCAGTTCACCAAATTCATCTTTAGAAGACGCATCGAGAGTTTTAGTCAGATCGCCTGATGCAACCACACCCAGCATGGTATTAACCTCAGCCAGGGGTCTGACAATCCGTCTGACCGTGACGGTAGCGATAAATATCGAGAGCAGAATAGAAATAACAACTACAATAGATATCCAGGTTATCGCGTTGTCGACGCCGGTAGTGGCATTTTGCTCGATTTCATGGGCAGCCGCTCTGGTTAATCCTAACAGTGTATCAAGCCTTTCCATACCCGTTTGCGTCAGCTGGTTGGCTGCTGTCAACTGGGCTTCTGCGGCGCTAGAGCCGGCCAGTAATTTTACTTTTAATGCCGGGATACCATCACTACCTTCTAAGAAGTCTGATATTTGCTGCACTTTTTCGGCAATATCGGCTGTCAGCGGTACTGAGTTACCGGCGTCCTGCTGAATAATCGCTACGTGTTCACGCAGTTCCTGCAGCCGGAACGCAATTTCGTTACTAACGGTCGCGACAGTGGTATCGGTCTCAGTGCGATTTAAATCAATCACATTATTAATCAGGGTATTAATGCCAGTTTCAATCTGGGTTGCTGCCTGATAAGCCTTGGGGAAGCGACGTTGTACATCACGCACATCGGTGAAGTCAAGGATTAGCGACGCCAGGTCATCCGCACTGAATTCCAAATCGCTTATTTTGCTGGCAATAGTGGTGCGAAGCCGGATATTGTTGTCTAACAGACGTTGCAGATCGGTACTGGCGTCTATAAAGCGG
This sequence comes from Arsukibacterium sp., assembly GCF_033722355.1. Classification (GTDB taxonomy): domain Bacteria; phylum Pseudomonadota; class Gammaproteobacteria; order Enterobacterales; family Alteromonadaceae; genus Alishewanella. The sequence goes on from NZ_JAWVZF010000007.1 coordinate 22,615, forward strand.
CTGTAAATTTCAGCAACTTGCTCTGCGCCTGCCTTTAACTCAGGATGCTGGGCAATCGCCTGCTCTAAGGCATCAGCAGCTTTGTCATAAATAGCTTTTTCTTCAGCGAACCGTTGATTGACTGCCGCAGTACGTTCCAGGGTATCGGCATAAAAGCCCTGCAGACTGGCCCGGCTCATCGTCACAAATTCGGTCTTCATTGTTGCACTGTTTTCAAGTGCCGGAATAGACACTTCATTCACTTCAGTGGTGGCATTGCTAATATTATTAAGACTAAGATAAGCAGTAATACCAATAAACAGCAGTAACAGAGAAATGATGGCAAAACCACCCATAACCCGCAACGCTACAGTTAACTTCATAATAACTCCCACCTTAAGTGTTTTGTTTAAGCACCTTAGCTTAAGATTTCCGGCTTAACAAGACTGCAATCAGCAGTTTTATCGCCCGAAAAAAAGCTTATTATACTATGCCTGCGACACAATAACGTTGCTGGCGATCAATGCAGTAAGCTGTCAGTCTGTTACCCCAGACACAACCCGTGTCCAGGGCATGAATATGCCGGACCGGACTGTAACCATTTAAAGCCGCCCAGTGACCAAAGAACAGCTGCGGATGGGGTTTGGTTCGCCAGAACTCATACCATGGTACCAGTGAACTCTGCTGTGCCGGGTTGCCCTTTTCCTGCAGAGTTAATGAACCGTCTGGCAGGCAAAATCGCATTCTGGTACAGGCATTAATGGTATAGCGCCATCGTTGCTGCTCTGTCTCAGCCTGCTGCCATTTAGCTGGAGTGTCGCCGTACATAGTAGCAAAAATCTGCTCCGGCTGATGCTTTAATTGCCGGCTGACAGCCGCGGTGGCAGATTCGGCCTCCAGCAAGGTCCATTCCGGCGATAAACCGGCATGCACCATCAGGTGCTGTTTGTCACTACTCTGGTAAAGCAGAGGCAACTGTAACAACCAGTCTACCAGCTCCCCTACATTAGGGGCTTGTTGTAACTGCTGTAGCTTATCATTGGACTTCAGTTTGGCAAAACCAAAATGGCTGGCCAGAAAATGCAGATCATGATTGCCCAACACGCATTTAGCACTGTCACCCAGAGATTTAATGAAATTTAATGTCGACAGCGAATCAGGACCCCGTGCTATCAGATCACCGCAGAACCAAAGCTGGTCATGGCTGGGATTAAAACAGATGTGTTGTAGCAAACGTTGCAAGGCATCATAGCACCCCTGCACATCGCCGATAACATAGGTCGCCATTAATTAAGGATATTAGGCATCGCTAACCGGAACACCGGAATAGCGGCATTAAATGTCTGATTGCTACTACTGATCATCTCATAATGGCCCTGCATAGTACCAACCGGCGTTTCCAGCACTGCACCACTGGTATAGCTATAACTTGAACCGGGGGCAAGTTCCGGTTGCTCTCCGACTACGCCATCACCATATACTTCTGCTTGCTTGCCATTGGCGTCAGTGATCAACCAGTAACGTTTAAGCAGTTTGACCTGTTGTTCACTGTGATTCTCAATAGTAATAGTATAAGCAAAGACAAAGCGGTTTTCTGCAGGCTCTGATTGTGCGCCCAAATAAAAATTGTCAACCTTTACCTGAATATCTAATGGTTCAGTCATCCGTATTTTCCTGCTTTGCCAACCACTGCGCAACCTTAATAAAATCACTGACGGGTAGTTGTTCAGGCCTTATTGCAGGGTCAATACCCAGCGCACTGATCTGGTCTGCTGTGGCAAAGTTGCTAAAGCCGTTACGCAATGTTTTCCGCCGCTGATTAAAGGCTTCTAAACATACCCTGTTTAACACCGCCGGATCAACCTGTGCCCGCTGAGCTAACGGATAGGGTAATAATCTAACGACAGCGGAATCGACTTTTGGGGGGGGGATAAAGGCACCGGGTCCGACCTCAACCACCGGCATCGCCTGACAGTAATACTGGGTCATTACACTCAGCCGGCCAAACGCTTTGCTACCGTGGCTGGCGGTCATACGCTGCACCACTTCTTTTTGTAACATAAAATGCATATTATCGATATGATCGGCAAACTCAAACAAATGAAACAATAATGGTGTCGAAATATTGTAGGGTAAATTACCAAATATTTTTAATTTTTGTCCCGCTGCTAACAGGGAGGCAAAATCGAATTTCATGGCATCCGCCTGATACACTGTCAGCTTGCTGGCCAGGGTAGGGTGGCGGGTTAAACGCTCAGCAAGGTCGCGATCAAGCTCTACGACAATAAGTTTACCAGCCGCTTCAGCAACGGGCTCTGTTAAAGCCCCGAGGCCGGGACCAATTTCTACCAGAACATCATCAGCTTTAGGCGAGATAGCTTTGACGATACGGCCAATTACGTAGGGGTCGTGTAAAAAATTCTGGCCGAATCGCTTACGGGCACGATGGCCCTGATGAACATTGTCAGTCATATATCAGTTCGCTTGTTGTGCCAGAGTAATGGCTTGGTTTACCGCATGAAATAAGCTGCCTGGGTCTGCTTTACCGCTACCGGCAAGATCCAGAGCGGTGCCATGATCAACGGAAGTGCGGATCAGCGGTAAGCCAAGACTGATATTAACCGAGCGGCCAAAGCCTTTATATTTAAGTACCGGTAAACCCTGGTCATGATACATTGCCAGCACAGCATCTGCATCGTCCAGATACTTAGGTTGAAACAGCGTATCTGCCGGCAGCGGGCCAATTAAATCAATGCCTTCCGCCCGTAATTCATTAAGCGTTGGCGTGATGACGTCCAACTCCTCACGACCCAGATGCCCCTCTTCGCCAGCATGGGGATTAAGGCCACAAACGTAGATCCTGGGTTTGCCAATCGCAAATTTGTGCTGGAGGTCGTGGTGCAAAATAGTGATAACTTTTAACAGCCGATCCCGGGTTATGGCTTTAGCGACATAGGCTAACGGGATATGCGTCGTTGCAAGGGCAACGCGTAAACCTTCAGTCGCTAGCATCATCACAACATAAGGTGTATTAGACTGATGGGCAAAAAATTCAGTATGACCACTGAACGGAATACCCGCCTTATTGATGATCCCTTTGTGAACCGGCCCGGTAACAATCGCTGCAAAATTGCCGGAAATAGCGTTTTCGCCGGCAAACTGCAAGGTATTGACGACATACCGGCCATTGGCAACGTTAAGGATGCCGGGTTGAACCGGCTCTTCAAGCGCAAAGTCGGCAACCGTCAGCGTACCGGCACGTTGCGCTTTTGCCGGTACGCTTTTGTCATAAGGCAGTAACGATAAATTTGCGCCCAGTGCGCTGGCCCGCTCAGCCAGTAAGGTTGCACTGCCACATATCACTAGTTCTGCCGGCCAGTCCTGACGGGCCAGCGCCACGACTAAATCAGGGCCTATACCGGCAGGTTCACCGGGTGTTATCGCAATGCGCAGGGTCATTTAGCTCTCCGGTAAGACGTCGATAAAGGCCTCGTCACGAATTTCTTTCAGGAAATTAGCTGATTCCTCATTAAAACGGCGGTTGTAAATCATCCGGTATACCTGCTCGCGTTTTTTATCAGCAGTCGCATCCACTACCCGTTTATCCAGGACCTGGGCGATGTGCCAGCCATGCTCCGTTCTGAACGGCTCACTGATTTCATTAGGTTCCAGCCGTAATAAGGTATCCCGGAATGCAGGCACAAATATCTGCGGTTCACTCCAACCCAGCTCGCCGCCGTTCATCTTTGAACCGGGGTCTTCTGAATGGGCTTTTGCTAATTCAGCAAAATCGGCCTCACCGGCCCTGAGTTTGGCTACAAACTCTCTGAGCATATTACGCGCCCGTTCTTCACTGACAATAATTGACGGCTTAATCAGGATATGCCGGGATTTAATCTCCTGGATTTCAGCAACATTTTCACCGCGGATATCAAAAATAGTCAAAATATGAAAACCGGCGCCAGAACGCATCGGTCCAATTAAGTCCCCTTTTTTCTTACCGCGGATACTTTCAGAGAACAACGTTGGCATTTCGTTTATATTCATAAACCCAAGCTCACCCCCTTCAAGTGCTTTGGCACCAGAAGATGAGGCAATGGCGATTCGCTTAAAGTCACTACCGTTTTCCAGCAATTCCATTACTTTATCAGCACGGTCTTTTGCTGCGCTGATCTCATCGGGTGTGGCCTGACTGGGAATCGCGATCAGGATATGCCCCAGATTGTATTCTTCGCTGACGGCACCTTGTTCTTCCATTAGTTTCAGCAGGCTGTCAACTTCCTGGGGGCTGATATAAATACGGCGTTGGACACTGCCCCGTACCACTTCATTGGTAATAATTTCTTCGCGGAGGTTCTCTCTGAAACGCTGGTAATCTCCTTCTTCTGCCTCAACCTGACGCCGGAACGCTTCGATGCTGAGATTCTCACTCTGGGCAATATTACGGATAGTATCATCTAACTGCGCATCACTGATTTGCAATCCCATCCGCTCGGCTAACTGCAATTGCAGACTAGTTAAAATTAACCGCTCCAATGCCTGTGTCCGCAGTACCTGATCGGACGGTAAGGTTTGGCCCTGTGATTGCGCGTTACGCTTAACCCGGTTAACCACCTCATCCACATCGCTCTGCAGAACGACGCTGTTATCAACAATAGCGGCAATCCGATCAATCTCCTTTTCGGCTGCGATATTGGAAAAACTTAAACAGCCAATAAAAGCCAGACAGATAACTTGCTGTAACTTCATAAATTCCTACACTAATTAGTTAGTAAATATGGCCGGCGATAGCCAAAAATGCCATTTGACAACATGTCTGAGACGCCAAACCCGGCTTTATCGCCAAAACCCTTTAATACAAATTGCAGACTAAGCCCGCTATCCAGCTCACCAAACTGCAACGCATTGTCGATACTGGTATCGAGGTTTGCCACGATATAGCGTCTTGCGACCAGCCGGACAGCCCAGCAGCAAGACTCATATTGCAGCCCGAAATTGGCATCTATCATACGATGATTTGTAACATCACGATAGTAACTGGCAACCAGCTGCCAGTTTTTTACAAGTGGTACCGTGCCCAACACGCCCAGCTGCTGAATTTCCAAGCCTGAGACAGCGCGACTGTACCGATGGTTCAATTGCAGCAGCGTATTCTCACCCCCACGGTAGTCAAGGCTGGCATTACTTTTAACAATTTGCTGACCATCAGTGTCATATTGCGCAGCCGCACTGAAAACCCATTTGCTGTACCAGTGCCAGATCATTTCAGACGCCAGCACAGAGTCGGTCGCAGTTTGATTGTCGGTCAGGTTATCAGCAGTCTCTACCGGATCTTCCAGAAAAAAAATCTGGCCGAGACTGAAGCGAAACAGCTCGTTGTCAATATTGTCATAAAAGCGGGTAGTCCAACCGACAGTTAACTGATTAGCCTCGTTTATCCGGTCTATGCTTGAAAACCTGTTTTGCCTGAATAAACCATGGTAATCATCCTGCAGCCGGGTAGTGTCATACAGGCCGATGTTATTTTGCTGACGATACGGAATATATAAATATTGAATTTGTGGCTCAAAGGTCTGTAACGCTGCCTCACCAAACCAGTCGTATTCCCGCTCCAGATTTAATCTGCTGTAAAGTCGTATTTTAGGCAAAGCCCGTTGCACAGAAGTATCAATATTGGCTTCAGCCAGGTCGCTTTGCTGCTGATAGTAGGTATATAACATACTGGCTTCAGCAGTAAACTCCAGCGCCGGAGTGACAAAGGGTAAACGTAGCGTAGGTTGCAGATGCAGTCGGTTGGCTGAATTAATAACGGCATTATCGTTTTTGAAATGAGCGTAACTGGCTTGCCAGATAAATTCCAGTGGGCTGAAAACCGGCATGGGTTTGGCAGAGCTGAGCTCGATTTCCGGTAAGGCTTTATAGGCCTCGGCAAAGTTACCAAGAATTTCAAAACCCTGCAGCCTGATCGTACTGTCAATATTCTCGCCATAGTAGGCTAGTGTGGCTTCCCGGTATAACTGGGTATCACTCTGATTGGTATAATCGGAGCCAAGTTCAGTCAGATAGGCATCGTCACTGACATCGGTAAAATCAATATGACCCCGCCAGTTGCTGGTGAAGTCAGAACGATGACTCAGATGACTGAGATAGCGGCTGCCAAAGTTTTCTGGCTTTTCATTATCTGAACCCAGATATTCGAGCTGCAGAATGCCCTGATGTGCCGGAGTCAGGTAACGGAATTCTGACTTGAGTTGAGTGCCGCGTTTACTCATATATCTTGGTGTTAGCGTCAGATCGTAATTTTCGGCCAGATTCACATAGTAGGGCAGCTCAAAATCCAATCCCAATAGCTGGGAACTACCTATTTTAGGCAAAAGCAGACCGGTTTTCCGCTGGTCATTAACCGGAAAAGTTAAATATGGCAGATACAGAACCGGTATGTCTTTAATTCTGAAAATGGCATTGCTGGCTGAACCCCAGCCTTCCCCTTCGTTGATTTTAATATCGCTGGCATGTAACGCCCAGCTATCGTCCTGCCTCGGGCAGGTCGTAAATAAGGCCTGATCCAGTCTTACCTGCGCCGGACTGGCTTGTAAACGCTCCGCATAACCTCTGCCAGCCTGAGCAATAAACTGATAATGAGCATCACTGATGGCCGCAGTATTATCATTGGTGTCCGCAATGAATGAACTGGCAGAGACCTTTAAACTGCTGTCAAAGTATTCTATACCGCCATCAGCAAAGAGTCGCTGCTCGCTGCGGCTGAAGCGGGCATTGGGCGCGCTTAACAATGTATCACGATGAATTATTCTGACATCACCTTTGAACACCGCCATTTGATTACCGCGTAGATCAGCACTGTCAGAGATAATCCGCACCCTGTTATCATCCGGATCCAGTTCACTTAATATAGCAGGCTGGGTTAAAGGCTGATAACACATCGGTATTACGGGCTCGTCAGCCTGCAATTGGCTACAGAGCAAGCCCGTGACAGTTATTCCAGTGAGCCAAACTTTCATCCAGTATTCTCTGCCCCAGATTTATGATGTTTTTTTGATAAGATTAGCCCGCTATGATAAATCAATTTTAGATTTCCTGCTAATCCGATATAGTGCCAAGCTACTGCTGTTGCGGTCTGGTTTCAGAATGTCACAGCGGCCAATAACGCGTAATGCAGTTTATGAGGGAAATACTTTGTGGGGTAAAATACTTGGCGCATTGTTTGGCCTGGCTTTGTTAAGATTGCCCGGGCTGCTCATTGGCCTGATTCTGGGGCATTGGTTTGATATCAAGATGGGCGCAAGTCTGGCGCGTTTTCAAGGAATGTTTCAAGAGGCAGCCGACCAGCAGGGGCTGTTTATGTATACCACTTTTGCCACTATGGGCCATGTAGCGAAAGCAACCGGGGTGGTCACGCCGGCACACATCCATCAGGCGCGCCAATTTATGGCGCAGCTTGGGCTGAATGCCGCGCAGCAGCAAGAGGCACAGGCAGCTTTTCGCGATGGTAAAGCCAGTAATTTTCCGCTGAAGGCTCAGCTTCAGGCTTTTTATCAGCAGTATGGTCGTCAGAATGATGTTATTCGGTATTTTATTGAAATACAGCTGGGGATAGCAAACGCTGATGGCGCAATGAGTCGCGAACAATATTCGTTGTTACAGCAGGTTGCGATGCAACTGTCGGTCTCACAGATACAGTTTGAACAGTTGTTGGCTGCTTACCGGGCGCAGCAGCGCTTTAATCAGCGCGGCACTCAGCGCTCTGCCACAAATGGAGTGCAGGATGCCTATAAAGTGCTTGGTGTTGCTCCTGACTGCACTGACAAAGAATTAAAACGGGCGTATCGCAAACTTATGGCCCAGCACCATCCTGATAAATTGATGGCCAAAGGTGTGCCGTCAGCCATGCTTGATGTGGCTAAAAAACGGACCCAGGAAATTCAGGCTGCTTATGAACTTCTGAAGAATCGCCGTTAAGCTGTCAGCCTTACAAGCCAATACTGTGCAGCCAGCCTGTTATTTCTTTCAGCACCCAGGCATCAGTGTCAGAAGCGTAGAAGGTTCCGCTTAGCTGTCGCTGACGATATTGCGCTTTCAGATTACGGTCTACCAACTGCTGCCTTAGTTTTAGGTTTGCATTAGCAAAACGGTTATCACGTCGATGGATAATATCCAGTGTAGGGACAGATTGAGTGGCGATATGGCTGGCTAATTCACGGTTTAACTGAACATCAGCCAGATAAACGCCCAACATGATTAATGCAGCCGGGCGGGGCAATTGGTCTGAGGTGTAAAGCCGGTTTAATAAGGCTGCATTACTGCCCTTGGCGATAACAATAATATTACCGCCTTGTTTTTGCGCCTGAGTAATAACTGCAACCATCCGTTCTGCAAGTTGTTGCTGATAACTGATGGCATTCTGTTCGATATTAAATTCTACAGGTGGCGGCGGCAGAATAGCCAGGGTGTGCCAGCCATAGTCATTAAGTTGCTGGCGCAACGTGTCCAGATAATCAGGGCTTGCAGGATGTTCCGTCCAGTCCGGTACCAGAATGGCTGTACCTTTGTTAAAGCTTGACAAGGCTTCGCGTTGTAACACGGTAAAGCTGCTGCTTTTAGTGTTAAGTTCAAGAAACTCTGTATCGGGCAGTTGTCGCTGCAAATCCTGCTGCCACAATTGCTCTTGGCTCGGCAATTGCTGGGCGACAGCAGAAATCTGCAGCACTGATGTTAAAAAAAGCCAGGTTACTCCTAAACATATTTTACTGTTCAAACTCCACCTGCTTTAACCAAACCTCTGTTATTGACTGTTATCGGCCAAGCCGGTCAATACGTTAGCTGTATTGTTATCATGGATATACTCTGGGAACGTATATAAAACCTTGCCATCGTGACTGAACTTGACATAGGTCTCGCCCTGTTCCAGTAGTTGAACAGCAATGGAGGGTTGCATAATAAAACAAAAGGTAGTCGGCTTGAACTCGGCCAGCGCTTTGGCCATTTCCCGCAGTTGTTCGTTAACCGCCAACCGCTGGGTCTCATTTTCATCGGTACAGACATGTGCTGCCTGCAGCAATGATACAGACTGCTCAGCCTGCACATTAAAGGTAATACAGGCTAATACTGTGGTTAACGCACAGTAACGACCAATAGCTTGCATAGACATAGGTACTTCCTCAAACGGCTTAAAGTCGATTAAAGCTAGCAGGAAGTTCTGTAAGCAGCAATAAAAAAAACCGCCTAAATTGGCGGTTTTTTGTTAAGCATAAGAAAGTTAACGCAATACAGGTTCTTTCACTTTTGCGGTTACTTTTGCTTCAATCCGCTGGTTCGCTGCATTCGCTTCAGGCGTACTGGCATCGATTCTTAAACGATTTTCACCATAGCCCACTGAAGTAATACGAGATGATTCAACACCTTCGCTCATCAGAATGTCGGCGACTGATTTTGCACGACGTTTTGACAGCAGCATGTTGTAGTCATCGTTACCTGGTTTGGAAGCATGACCTTCAATCACCACTTCTGATTCAGGGAAGCGCTTCATAAACGCCGCCAACTGGATGATTTCAGAACGCTGATCAGCAGACACTTTAGCCGAATCAAAATCGAATTTTACTTCGACATCGACGTCACCAACCCGTTGCATGACTTCTTTAAATACAGTACAGCCTTGTGGATCAACCTGATGATTGGCGGCTGTATTAGGGCAGCGATCATCGCTGTCTACGACGCCATCGTTATCACTGTCTGCGGGCTTAACCGGTTGTGCCGGAGCTGGCGCTGGTGCTGGCGTTGGTTCAGCTGCGGCAGCAGCACCAAAAATCCAGCTTGCACCCAGTTTAATACCCGCATCATACCAGGAGCCATTATTAATACCTTCATAGCGATTGGCTTCAGCAAACAACGCGACATCATTGCGAACAAAGTGCCGGTAACCTACACCAACGTTTAATGCATCTGAACTGACATTACCTTCAAAGTGCTTCCAGCCACCCAAAATATAAAAGTTGGTATTGGCCAGATGATACATGGCATCAACACCAAAACGATCAACACCAACGTCGCCGCCGGTCAGAGAATCCAGCCGTTGTCTTGCATATTCTAAACGGACACCCCAGGTTTGATTTACCCGGTAACCTAATTCTGCGCCAATCCCAGGGCCATGCTCAACATTATCCCACTCAGCTGATAATGATTTATTCTCGTGGGACCAGTAATATTCACCAAACAGTGAGCCAAAGACTTTACGTTCTAATTCAGCTGCTGACGGGGATTGAGCCAAAGCCTGTGAGCTAATAAAAGGCAGGGCAGTCAGCACAGCAAGCGCGGTTATTTTAAGTTTCATCCATTTCTCCTTAGATTTATCCGGCATAGTAGTAGCAAAATGTTTGGTTATAAGCATACCGCTATGCAATCTTTATTAAAAACCGTTTTGTTATTAATTTCGTTGAATAGTAAAAATAGTACAGTAATTTGTTATTTAGCAACCTAACATACTGCGTATCATAATCCAGTTAACTGAATATGGGGTTAATATTTGTGAAAAGAAGTCAAAAAGAACATTTTACTGAAAATGTATTTATTGTTCCGTTGCCAGGATGAGTAAGGGTTAATGTCTGGGCATGCAGTTGCAGGCGGTCCGCAGCATTAAACGCTGCTTCATTTGCATAGAATTTATCGCCTAATATGGCATGCCCTATCATCTGCATATGAACCCTAAGCTGATGAGAACGGCCGGTTACCGGGGTCAGTAACACCCGGCTGACGCCGTCAGAGCGTTCCAGCACTTTAAAATGAGTAACAGAGGCTTTGCCATGCTGATAACAGACTTTTTGTTTCGGCCGGTTGGGCCAGTCACAAATCAGCGGCAGGCACACCGTGCCCTGATCTGCACCAATCCGGCCAGTGACTCTGGCAATATAGTGTTTTTGGGTCTGGCGCAACTGAAACTGGCGGTTGAGCTGGCGGTGCGCCTCTGCATGCAATGCCAGCACCATGACGCCCGAGGTTGCCATATCCAGCCGATGGACAATTCGCGCTGTCGGCAGCACAAGTTTAATCCGGTATTCCAGGCAATCGCGGTGTGCAAGCGCTTTACCCGGCACTGACAGTAAGCCACTTGGTTTATTCACCACCACAATGTCATTATCCTGATAAATAATATCCAGATAGGGCACCAGCGGGGGGCTATAATCAAACAATGCCATACTAATCGTGACTTACCACAATAAGCCGGATAGCATCCAGTTTCAGTCGGGCTTTATCAATATAATCTGCCAGTTGCTGCTGCCTGCTGCTTATCATATCAATTTCCTGCTGCCTGATAAGCGGATTAATTTGCTTTAATGCAGTCATTCGCTGTTGTTCAGCCTGCAGGGCCTGCTGCATTTTGGCCATTGCATTATGGCGCAGAACGGTCAGCTGTTGTGTTGCTGTATTTTCACTGTCATTCAGCAACGGATGAATAAGGTTTTGTAATGCATTAACCAGTTTACTCGCTGTCTGCCGGCCAACCGGCTTTAACTGACGGTTAAAATTGTCAAACGGTACCTTGGCTGCTAAATCTTTACCTGTTTTGTCCAGCAGCAAGCGGATGGGAGTTGGAGGTAAATAGCGACCTATCTGTAATCCGGCCGGAGCGCTTGCCTCCACAATATATATCAGTTCGATAAAATAGCTGCCCACCGGCAGCGCTTTATTCGGCAGCAATGCCACCGCTGTATTGCCCAGATTATCATTCAGTATGATATCCAGAGTGCCTGTGACCATAGGATGATCCCAGCTTAAAAACTGGATATCTTCCTGTGCCAGAGCAGTTTGCCGATCAAAGGTCACCGTGACGCCTTCATCATCAAGACCTGGATAAGCGCAACGTAAATGCTCGGCAGGGGTCAGTACTATGCTGGTATCAGATCGGTCCTCCTGATTAACGCCCAGCAGATCCCAAGCCTGAAACATCAACATGGGTAACTGAACATCGGCGTCGGCTTTGGCAAGTTCAGCCGCCAGTTGCCGGGCTTTTTTCCCGCCAGCTGAGTTTAGCTCCAGCAGCTTGTCACGTCCGTTTTCCAGCTGTTGCAGTAACTGCTGATGCCGCTGCCGGGTTTGTGTTATTAATTCGGCCACTTTGCCGGTATCCACCTGCAGAGGCGCCAGCAGGCTCAGCAGTTCAGCGCCCAGTTGCTCATATATAACGCGTCCGGTCTGACAGGTTTTAGCCAACGCATTCAGTCCGTGCTGGTACCATTCCAGTAATGTTTGCTGAGCACTATGTTGAAAGTACGGCAGATGTAACTGAATATCATGCTGCTGGCCAATCCGGTCCAGCCGGCCAATTCGTTGCTCCAGTAAGTCGGGGTTAAGCGGCAGGTCAAACAACACCAGATGATGGGCAAACTGAAAATTACGACCTTCACTGCCGATTTCAGAACAAATCAGGACCTGGGCACTGTAATCTTCCTGGGCAAAGTAGGCTGCGGCTTTGTCTCGCTCTACAATCGACATTCCCTCATGAAATACCGCTGCCCGGATCCCTTCTCTGTGCCTTAACGCTTCTTCCACCGCTAAAGCTGTGGCTGCGGAGGCACAAATAACCAGAAATTTGGCCGGTTTATGCTGTTTTATCAGGGTGGTGAGATAGTCAATCCGCGGATCAAACTGCCACCACTGGCTGCTGCTGCCCTCAAATGCTTGAAATACCTGTTCGGGAAATAGATTTGCATGCGCCAGCTCGGCAGGCTGGCCGTTCCGGTTCAGGCTGTGGAAGACCTTAAGTGCGTTCTGATATTGTTCTGGTAATTCAAGCGCACAAGGCTGAACCTGCCGTACCGGAAAGCCCTGAATACTGGCCCGGCTGTTTCGAAATAAAATGCGGCCGGTGCCATGGCGGTCCAGCAGTTTAGCGAGAAGCTGCTGCCGGGCAGTTGCCACTGCTGCCGTTTGTTCTGGCTGACGTAATAATGCCAGTTGCTCACTGATGTCTTCTTCGTGGATGAGTTGCTGCAAGGCAGTGCCTGAATCGTTATCAAGCGCTGTGGTTTCAAGCAGCCTGGCAGCCGTCACCGCGATTTGTGCAAACTGCTGCTGCTCATCTATAAATCGCTGATAGTCGTAAAAGCGATCCGGATCGAGCAGCCGTAAACGGGCGAAATGACTTTGCTGGCCCAGCTGGTCAGGAGTCGCTGTCAGCAGGATAACACCGGCGGTATCCTGAGCCAGGCTTTCGATACTGCGGTATTCCTTGCTGACAAAGTCAGCTGACCAGGCTAAATGATGCGCTTCATCAACAACCAGCAGATCCCAGTCACTACTTTGCGCCTGCTCCAGCCATTTTCTGTTATTGCTGATAAATTCAAGACTACAAAGAACCAGCTGCGCACTATCAAACGGATTACTGACATCCAGTTGCGACTGTTGACAACGCTCTTCGTCGAAAACTGAAAAGTGCAGGTTGAACCGGCGCAGCATTTCCACCAGCCACTGATGCTGCAGTGACTCAGGTACCACAATCAGTACCCTGGTGGCCAGACCCGACAGTAGCTGCTGATGAATAATCAGACCTGCTTCAATGGTTTTACCCAGACCCACTTCGTCGGCCAGTAATACTCTTGGTGCATGGCGGCTGGCAATTTCTGACGCTATATGCAGCTGATGAGGTATCAGACTCATTCGCCCGCCTTGCAGACCACGTAACGGACTTTGCTGCAGCCTGTTTTGCTGCTGCCATGCCTGAAAACGCAAAGTGAAATTATCAAAACGATCAATCTGCCCTGCAAATAAGCGGTCTTGCGGCTTATTAAAGCTGATAAAGTGGTCGAGAAAGGTTTCTTTCAGTTCGGCTGACTCGCCATTGTCGGTGCGTTTACCAAGGTAGGTCAGGGTGTGGTGTGAGGTTTTTATTTCACTAACAATTAAACTGAAGCCTTCAGCACTTTTAACTTCATCACCAATATTAAAAATCACCCTGGTCAGGGGGGCTTCAGCCTGCGCATACTGCCGGGTTTCACCTGAAGCGGGGAACAAAACGGTTAACATCCGACCATCAATCGCCACCAGAGTACCTAAACCCAGGTCAGATTCCGTATCGCTAATCCAGCGTTGTCCCAGAGCAAAATTCATATCACAGCTACCATCATAAAATCGGGGCGCTATGGTACTAGTAAATGACACAAACTGCATCTGCCAGCGGCATTATTTTAAATCCGGATTATGTCATGCCCTTGTCATCGACATGTCGCAGAGTAAATTAACGGCAAATGACATTTTTAATTCAAGAATTCAGCGCCGGATGACCCAAGTGCACTATGCTTAGTTAAGCTGATAATAATACCGTTGATAACAGGTCACCTTAGTTTTATCTGAAGGAGCTGCGTATGGCGCGAAAAAAGAGCAAAGAAAAGAAAATATATGTGTTAGATACCAATATCCTGCTGCATGAACCTTTCGCCTTTCTGAATTTTGAAGAACACGATGTTGTCATTCCGATGACCGTCCTTGAAGAACTGGACCATATTAAAGACCGCAATAAAGACGTCAGCCGTGACGCCCGGGTTGCTATCCGGGCGCTGGAAGATATTCTCAGGGACGCCTCGCCTGAACAAATGCTGCAGGGGGTAGCTTTGCCCCGTCAGCATGAAAACCTGACTGGCGGCCATTTATTTATTATCAATGATCATCATATTAAGGACGAAATACCTGGGTTGCCCGGCGGTGAAAACGATCATTTGATTATTAACACGGCACTGTTTCTGCAACGTGAAAAAGGCCCTGTTAAGGTTATTCTGGTTACCAAAGATATTAATATGCGGCTTAAAGCAAAAGGGGCGGGCTTAAAACTGGTTGAAGATTACCGAACCGATCAGTTAATTGATGATGTGCGCTTTTTGTATAAGGGCTATTTTAAATTCAGCGGTGAGTTCTGGAGTCAGGTAGGTGAATGCCGCACTGAAAACGAAGGCCGTGACACGGTGCACTACGTCAGTCGTAAAGTACTACCCAACGCTTATATCAATGAATATCTGATTGATGAAGCTGAAACCTTCGCCGGAAGGGTGCTGGCACTGACTGAACACGAAATTAAGATCCTTGATTTTGGATATGAGCGGCTGATGCACCGCCATGCCTGGGGCATTCATCCAAAGAACATATATCAGGCAATGGCATTGCAGGCCTTGCTTGACCCGCAAATGGATCTGGTGATTCTTACCGGACCCGCGGGCTGCGGCAAAACGCTGATCGCGCTGGCTGCTGCCCTTGAGCTGGTCATTGAGAAGGGCCAGTACGATAAAGTTATTGTTACCCGTAATACTCCTGAAATTGCTGAATCAATTGGTTTTTTACCCGGAACGGAAGAGGAAAAAATGGCGCCCTGGCTGGCAGCAATCACTGACTCGTTAGAAGTGTTGCATAAAACGGATGAACATCCCCATGCCAGTGTGAATTACATTATGGAAAAAGCCAATATTCAGTTTAAGTCTGTTAATTTTATGCGTGGTCGCAGTATTCAGAACGCCATTGTCATTCTGGATGAATGTCAGAATCTCAGTGCGGCTCAGTTAAAAACCATTATTACCCGCTGTGGTGAGGGCACTAAACTGATTTGCTCAGGAAACTTGTCACAGATTGACAGCAATTATCTGACAGCTGTAACGTCGGGTTTAACCTATATCGTTGAGCGTTTTAAAAACTTTGAAGGGAGTACTACCATCAACCTCAATGGCGTTGTACGCAGTCGGCTGGCTTCTTTTGCTGAAGCTAATTTGTAATTTGCTGCGGCGGGGGCAAAAAAGCCCCTGCCACTGTTTGCTTCTGAGTGGAAATAGTCTAGGATTTTCGAAACTAAAAATTCAGCAAAATGCAAAGGAGTTGCATGTCCAGTCCCGCTTTAGCTGTTTATAACAGCACAGTCAGATATTCGATACTGATAATAATACTACTGAGTTTTGCCGCCGCATTTATCCAGTTTTTACTGCAATTTAGTAATAATCTGAAGCACAGCCAGCGACAACTGGAGATGTTTACCCAGCAAATGGATGCTCAGCTAAACCCGGTGTTACAATTTGCTCAGGCTGTGATCAACCGGGCTCAGCTTAGTTCACAAATGCCTGTTACCGAGACCAACCAGGTGCCGGTATTGTCGCTGACGACCGGTGATGTGTTGCACCAGCAGGTAACAGTCGATGCTATACCGTTAAATCAGGAGCTGCAGATGTTACTGCAGCTGCAACCTTATTTTGATATTGCGCCTGGCAGTATCAGTCCTCTGAAAGACTTGTACTATATATCAGAACAGGGCTACGGCTTTAACGGCCGGCAAAAATGGTCTGATTATGTCATCGAACAACTTACTGCCTGGCTGCAACGTCATCAGCGCTCGGACAATGGCTATGATCGTAATCCGGTTTTTTACCGGGATTTTATTCTTGAGCAAGCTGCAATGAGTGTTCCTTTTTATGTTAACGAGCGCAAGATTGGCCGGTTTGTCCTGGCACTGGAGCTGGCACCTCTATTGGCAAACCTGGAGCGGAATAATCCCGATCGTTATTTTCTGCTGCTGGATCAGGCCGGTAATATTGTCGCCAGCTCTAAATTCATTAATGGCGACAATCTTGAGCAATACCCGTTGCAGATCCAGAGACTGGCCGGTTTGCCCTGGTCATTGGCGCTGATTGATAAAAGTGGTACAGCCTTAAGTGCTGGTATTGGAACTTTTATACTACACTGGCTCAGTTATATTGTGGTTTTGCTGGTGCTGGCCTGGTTGCTGGCAAGGCGCTATAAACGTAAGATTGTTGGCCCGTTACAACGGTTGTCAACCCACATTGAGCGGCTGGCGAATCAGCAGGCGGGTGTGAGGCATATCCCGGACGGATGGCAGGATTTATTTGATAGAGTCAGTCAGCTTAAAACTGCCGGAAGTCAAAAAACTGATTACGAATAAATACTTCCTGTAGTTTCGCTACTTTGCCAAGCCGGATTAGTTCAGGCCCTGACGGGTCTGCTACCAGGTAATCAATGTTTTGCAAACTGACGGTAAGATCCTCAGGCCCGGCTGGAATTGCCAGTGCCAGCATGGTTCGCTCTGGCAGGTACAAGATGGCCTGGCGTACCTTTGGCAGGATAATCTTGAGCAAAGTCGCCAGTAATACCGTTTTACTGGCACTGTCGCCCTGATGTTGTCGCAACAGTTGCAATGGCGGAGTATAACTTGCGCCATATTCTGCCTGTTCGGCCGGGTGTAATGGGATCAACTGGATCCAGCTTAATAAAACCGATATCAGCTGGCGCTGATCGCTCAGCTCCAGCTGGCTCACCAGCGCCTGCGCGAGCGGAGCAATATCAGCCAGGCTCTGTTCAACGATTTTCTGGTGATCGACAATAATCAGCTGCCGGTTATCAGGCAGGGAAAGCTGCTGATAGCCTGTTGTATCCAGATACTGTTGCTGAAACTGCTGGCTGAGCCGTTGCAGCTGCTTCAATAATTGTAACCGCTGTGCCTCTGCCAGCTGCGCCTCGGGCGAACCGGCCGGATAAGCGTGGGTAAGTTCAAAATTCAGCCAGTCTTGTCCAGGGCCCGGTACTACCCGGTAAGGGCCTGCCTGTCGGGTCTGCTGCTGTAACTGCTGTTCCAGTTGCTGCCGCAGAACGCCGGGTACATATCGCTGTACCAGATTGGCATTACGGACAATGCTGGCGGATTGCAGCGAAAACGCAAAACGGAACTGTTGCTCAGCGGTCAGTAACTGGTAACTGAACCGCCGTTGTGTGTTGTCTACTTGCTGATGCATCACCAGTGTTGCTGCCGGCAGCAGCCCTGGAAACAATAACATCAGTAACATCACTTTATTCAATCACGCGCTCTCCAACCGTCGCCACTGTAATAAGCCTAGTGCCATTATCAGTAGCAGGCCAATACTACCGGCAGATACTTCGACACTGCTGCTGAAGATTTGATCGCGTTGAAAATCCTCCAGCGTCAGCGCGTCCAGCGCGCTTATATCATAGCCTGAGGCTTCTGCTAATAAATAGCCGGTGTGCGCATCAAACAGCCTGATAGTAAGCAGGTAAAGGTTTGCAGGATACTGCTGTTGCAGGTCTGTCTCAATACCCAGCCAGTCACTGCTGCGGTCACTGAACAATTCAAATACCGAACTGGTATAGTAAATCCGTTCACTGCCAAAATCAGGCGTCAGACTCAGCTCTGCAAATACTTGCTGGTATGCATAGTCGGTATCAGCATCAAATTCAACATACAACCGGTGAAAGTAGCCGTTAGCATTATCGTCCCGCGTCAGGCTGATATCAATCCGCTGAAACCAGACGTCAGACTGATAGCTCTGATTAACCGCATGACTTTGCACTTTACCACTTTGGATTAGCGTATGTTGCCCGCTTCTAAGTTCAGAGCTAATGGCTTCAGCCCAACTAAACACAGGTAATAGAAGCAGTAAACCAGTTGCTGTTTTCAATAGGGTTTTCATAAGCAGATCTCCTTGAGATTTGTTACTATTAAAGGCCACAGCGCTGAATTTCAGCTGAACTTGTCAGTAAAGGGAAAGTAAAGGTATGAAGTTGTCACGCCGGATTGAAGTGCAGGCTGCGGGGCAGGCCATTGCTATTTTAGCTGCTGCGATACCGGAACTGGCCAAAGGACGGCTGAAAGATGCCATGAATAAAGGCGCTGTTCAGCTATTGGGCAGACCGGTTAAACGATTACGTCGGGCCCAATATGCATTACAATCTGGGCAGGTACTGCACTTAAATTATGATTCAGATGTTCTGAGTCGCAGCTGCCCGCCAGCCCGTCTGATTGCTGATTACCGTGCATACAGTGTCTGGTTTAAACCGCCAGGTATGTTGTCACAGGGTAACGAATGGGGAGACCATCTCAGCGTTCTTCGGTTTGCCGAACAACATTTTACCAGCCGGCCGGTTTTTCTGCTGCACCGGCTCGACCGTGAGGCCAGCGGTCTGATGTTGATTGCTCATACCAAAGCAGCGGCCAGCGCGTTCAGCAGACTTATTGCAGCGCAGCAAATAAGTAAAACTTATCTGGTCCAGGTTAAGGGCAAAATAGCCGTGGATATTTTATCAGTGGGTGAGCTCAGCACACCGCTGGACGGCAAGGCTTGCTTAACCCGGTTTAAGCAACGTGCCTATGATGCAGCGTCAGACACCAGTTGGCTGGAAATTGATTTGATTAGTGGCCGTAAACATCAAATCCGTCGTCATTTCGCCGCTATTGGCCATCCGGTGATGGGCGACCCGCGCTACGGTGAAGATAACAAAAACCAGAGCGGCCTGGCATTACAGGCCTGCGCTATTGGTTTTACCTGTCCGCAGCAGCACCATCAGCGCTTGGTTACCTTGCCTGCTGAGTTATTACTTGCCGGATTCAACAGTCTCAGCGGCCAGCAACGCAGTTAATGTTGCCGGCACGTTCTGCTGATTTACGCTCAGCTTAAGCGCACCCAGCTGCAGGGCATTAAGCATATCCAGCCTAACATTGCTGCTGTGCCATTCACAGGGTCTTGGCTGTTCGGCATTAAGCGCTAACTGCCAGCCGGGTGCCTGCTCATCAAACATAGTGGCAAGCTTCCAGCCGAGCCATAACGCTTCGCGCATTGCCGTCAGATCACCCGCCTGCCAGCGAGCTCCCAGTAGCTGAGATACATCCAGCTGTAAACAGATCAGCCGGCCAGTTGCTGATAACGGTGCCAGCGCCTGGTGTATTTCACATTTGAGTTGTTCTGCAAAGCATGCCGCTTGTCCGGGATCAGCCCGGTAGCCGAGCCACAATACATCACTGTTGATGCAGTACGTGATGACCTGTTGATCTGTTATGTTTTGTAGTACCTGCTGTACTTGCCGCCGTAATTGGGCTTCACCGATATCAAGCTTAAGCTGCTGGCTATTTTCTAAAGCAAAACCCAGTATCTGTACAGGCAGTTTATTTCGGTTATCCTGCTGGAGCTTTTCACAAAAGCGATTCCAGCTGGCTGACAGCAGACGGCTCATCAGTGCCGGTGGTGTCCGTTGATATTGTTCACGTTGCCGCCAGAATGAATAAGCGGCAACAACCAACAGTACCAACAGTATCAGCGCCGTAATTTGCCAGTGTAACAGTGAGCGCTGAATAGCGTGAAGTTCGGTTTTATGCATAACCGCGCTGTCTTGCCGGGTGTTACTCTGGGCGAGATTTTCTTTCAGATCATTCAGTTTTTCCGTAGTCGAGGCGCTCAGTTCGTTAAACTGCAGCTCGCTGGCCCGCTGATAAAGCCGATAAGCCTGCTGCCAGTCCTGTTGCTGCTCAGCCAGGCGGGCACTGAGATCGTAATAGCGGGCCTGCAGGTAGTTTGCGGCCTGGGTGATTGCCGGACTCAGTTCTGTGATGATTTGCTGACTTTGCACAAATTGTTGCTGTAAAAATAATAGCTCGGCTAAAGCCAGTGCACTCTCCTGTACATAGGTCTGAACACCAATTTGCCGGAATTGCTGTAAAGCCTCATTGTAGTATCGTGCGGCCTGGGTATGGTCACCGCGCAGCTTGCTGGCTCTGCCCAGACTTTGCTTAATAATGGCGGTGCGCATCACATTGTTAATTTGCTCACTAATCGCCAGAGCTTTGAACAGATATTGCTCAGCCTCGGTAATACCTTCCGGGCTTTCCAGATAACTTTCAGCTATATATACCAGAGCATAGCTGTAGCTGGACAGATTATTCAGGCTCTGATAGAGAGCTGCCGCCTGCTGCATATGCTCCAGCGCCGCACCATGCTCTTCTACTTTACGAAATGCCATACCCAGCCGGAAATGAATGGAGGCACGAGACTCGGTATCATTCAGTTTTTCAGCCAGTACCATGGCATGTTGCAGATGCTGATGTGCCTGGGTAAAGCGATTATTTTGCAGGGCGATCCGTCCGAGCATAATATGTGCGGCCAGCTCTTTGGCTGGATCAGCAAGGCTGATTGCGATATTCAAACTCTGAGTTGCAAAAAACTCGGCTTTGGCTAATTCGCCAAGCTGGTTGTAGGCCTGGGCAAAATTGGTGAGTACTTCACTATATAATTGTTGCTCTGTGTTGCTGTTCTTGTCACTCAGTAAGGTTTCGGCCTGTTGTAAAAAGTTAATGGCAAGGCGGGTATCCCGGAACAAAATGCCATAGACCTTTGCCCTGAGTAGTGCGACATGAGCATGTTGCAGATCATTAGCAGCCAGAATACTGGCCTGCTGTAAAGCCTGAATTGCCGCATCTTTGTTATCGGCACTCAGATAGGCCTGGCTGAGCGTCAGCCAATGGGGAAAATCAGCAACCGTGGTACTGGCAAGTTGCCTGGTAATAACCTCTTCATAGTTTTCAGACGCATGGCGCAAACGTGCCGTCAACTCGTCTGCCCGTGCTGTGTTAAAGGCTCCTAACAAACAGAAAAACAGAATGCAGAGCAATGGTTTACTGCAGTTTAATCTCATTGATTAACAGCTCATTTTTTTCTGCCAGTGTAGCCCGAAAGCGGCTAACGCGCTATAGCTGACGCAGCACTTTACCTGCTAAGAACGCACTGATATTTTCAGCCAGCTGCACTACCATCCGGTCTCTGGCGGCTGAACTGGCCCAGCCAATGTGCGGGGTCAGTAACAAATTTGGCAGTGCTTGCTGTAACAGCATGTGGTTAACAGGAGGAGGTTCGCTGCTAAGAACATCCAGCCCGGCGGCCAGCCGGCCTGAGACAAGTTCAGTCAGCAACGCTGTCTCATCGATCAGATCGCCACGAGCCGTATTCAACACTATGGCACCATCTGGCAGCAGTGCCAGATGCGCTGAGTTAAGCAGGTGGGTCGTTTCAGGGGTTAGCGGACAATGCAATGACAGCACGTCAGCCTGACGTAAAGCCTGCTCAAAGGTTAATCTGCCCGGTCGGCAATGCTGCTGGCCTCTATGCTCACTGACGATAACCTGCATGCCAAAGGCTGCAGCGAGCCGCGCGGTTGCCTGCCCCAGCGCACCGTATCCGACCACCACAAAACGTTTGCCGGCAAGTTCTGTTAACCGGTGGCTGTGCAGACAAAAATGCGGACTGCGGCTCCATTCACCCTGCGCCAGGCTCTGTTGATATTGACTGATCTGGTTGGTTAAACCCAGAAGTAATGCCATGGCATGCTGGGGTACTGCGGTATCGGCATAGCCTCTGACATTACAGACCGCAATATCCTGCGCCGCAGCTGCAGCCAGTTCAATATTATTAACACCGGTCGCCGCGACGCAAATCAGTTTCAGCTGTGGCAGGGATCGTAAAATATCGCCGGTAAGTTTTACTTTATTGACCACAGCAATATCAGCTTTAACTAAACGTGGTATTATTTGCTCTGCCTCAGTGCTGGCGTGGCAGGTCAGTTGACAACCGGGCAATTGCAGCGGGGTCAGATCTGTGTCACCCATCGAGCCGGCATCAAGGAAAACGATTCTGGTCATGCAATCCTTAGTTTGTTTGGTTATGATAAGCCCCCTTTAATTGGAGGTGTTATGTTCCCCGCAAAATTCCAGC
>NZ_JAWVZF010000008.1:0-41289 GCF_033722355.1 Arsukibacterium sp.
GGCCCGCAAACCTGCCTATAAACTACAAGTGGATTTTGGCAGCGACATTGGTGTTAAGAAGTCCAGTGCTCAAATTACCACCTTGTACAGCAAGGAGCAGTTACTGGGCAGGCAGGTAATGGCAGTAGTTAACTTTCCGCCTAAGCAAATCGGCCCCATCCAGTCTGAGTGCCTGGTCACCGGCTTTGCCCGCGAAGACGGCGCCATTGTGCTGGTAGGGGTCGACAGCCCGGTACCGAATGGCACAAAGCTGGGTTAACGCCAGCATCTGCTGCAACGAAAAAAACGCCAGGCTATGGCCTGGCGCTTAACAGATGATATTACTGTCGGGTCAGCACAAAACGGCCCGGGCCTTGGATCAGAGTAAGCTCTGCTGCCGGCCCGGCTGCAGGTGCAAATTCCAGTCTGGCATCTACTACGGTAAGATACAGGCTGCGTTCACTGGCGGCTTTTAATGGCAGGGCTGGCTGACCTGCTACCTGCACCATTAAACCATTCTGGTCATTCTGAAATATGCTCAACTGCAATTGCTCTGAAGCGTAATCACCAACCAGAGCCTGCTGCTGCTGCTGCGTTAACGCAATATCTGCCTTTGCAGTAACATCTCCGGTACGCAGCCAGGTTTCGCTTTCGCCATCGCCATCATAAAACATCTTAAGAGCGGTGGGCTGGCCATTTTTATCCCGTTGGATCACCAGCCGGGTTACACTATCCGTAAAGCCAAAACTGTCATTACCCTGAGCTGTTAATTCAAAAGGCCTGCTACCAGAGCGGGTAGAGAGCAACGTGCCATCGCGAACCTCCAGGGTGCGGGTGTCATCACCTTTACTGTATACCCCGCTGACTTCATTTAACTGCGCTTCAGTTAAATTCACTGGTTTAAATTCCGGATACGGGTTGCCGCTGGCAAAGGCTGCGATTTTACGGCTTAAGTAACTAAGATCCGGGCCCGGCCCATCACTGTTACGCAGCATTGCGACAGTCAATTCCTGCTGAGGAAGATACATTAACAAAGAAACAAAACCATTAATGCCACCGCCATGCTGCAGCTCTGGCATGCCGCGAAGCTGACCGCGGCTGATGCCAAAACCGTAATCGCGGTCATCTTGCGCAGCCTCTGCGACAGGGGTAATCATTTGCTGGTAAGTCGCCTGTTTAAGGATTTTGCCACGATGTAACAGTTTATTCCACTGCCATAACGCGTCCAGATCGGCTACCAGGGCGCCGGCGGCGTGTGGTTGGGTCATACTGAGTATTGCCGCGTGCTGCACATTCTGGCCGGGGCGCAGACTATAGCCGCTGGCCATGCCTGAAATAATGGTTTGCTCGGCAGGATAGACAACCGTCGTCAGCTTATTGGGTTTAAGCAACGCATCATTAATATACTGATGCCAGCTCTTACCACTGATAGCTTCAATAACCGCGCCAAGTAACACATAACCGGAGTTGTTGTATTTAAAATCAGTGCCGGGTGCAAAATCGACCGGTAAATTCTTAAACTCGTCTATCAGTTCTGCGGTGGTTAACTCCCGCCGGATTTGGTTATGCATATAGCCCGGAATGCCGGTATAGCTTTTAACGCCAGAGGTATGGTTAAGTAATTGCAACAGTGTAATAGCTTGCCCCTCTGGGTAATCAGGCAGGTATTTAATTAATGGATCGGTTAATGAAGCCTTGCCTTCATCAATAAGTGTTAACAGCGCAGCAGCAGCGAACTGTTTGGTCACTGAGCCTATCCGGAATTTGTGCTCCGGGCTTAATGGCACACCAAGTTCAATATTCGCCTGGCCATACGCCTTTTTAAACAGTAACTCATCACCCCGTGCCACCAGCACCGCAACGCCGGGGCTGGTGTTATCTATCGGTTGTTGCTGCATTAGCTGATCGGCATAACGACTTACTGTCTGCGCATCGGGAAGCGGCTGAGCGGCGATCACTACGCTGCTGACGCAGCACAACGCTGTAGCCAGCCATACTTGTTTTAACATAGTTGCTCCTTATCTTTATTATTAACTGTTGCTCAGTGGCGGCGTTAACGCTCACAGCAATGAACAGCAAAAATAAAGCCACCCTGTAAAATCATAAAAATCAATAACTTGAGTTTTAATGACAATGCTAACCCTAAAGATTGCGCTAAAAAATATGTATTTAAGCCAGATAATTAGCGTGTTTCACCGCAAACAGTTGTCATAAATATGCCTTAACGGCATGTTATAACTGCGACTGCTATGAATAAATACTTATATTTTCTTCGCCATGCCACTGCAGAAGTTATCCGGCCCAATCAGCTGGATATCGACCGCTGCCTGATTGAAAAAGGGCGCTTGCAAGCCCGGCGGGTTGCACACTTTATGCAGCGGCATGTTATTGCGCCGGAGCTGGTACTAACCAGTCCTTATCCGAGGGCGATTCAGACCGCAGCAATTGTCTGTAAAGAAGCAGATTTGGCGCCAGCCCAAGAGCAGGATTGGCTGGCTTTGGCCACAGACAGCCAAAATGCATTATCGCAGTTACAGCAACAATTACCCGCACTGCCGCAATACTGCATGCTGGTGGGGCATGAGCCGGATATTTCGGCTTTGCTGAGTTTATTGCTGGGTAGCCATCAGCCGGCGCTGAAAATCAGAAAAGCGTCATTAACCTGCCTGGCATATTGCGAAATTAACGACAGCTTTCAGCTGGAGTGGTCAGTTCCGGCCAAATTTATGTAGAATTGCCATTTTCTTTGCCACCGGTGATTGCGAATGCCAGAGTACTTATTTGTCTACGGTACACTTCGAAGTAAAGCGCCGCGCCGAACCGCTGGTCAACGCTGCTTTCAGTTACTGCACCAGCATGCCAGCCTGCTTGGCCAGGGCTATTTGCAGGCCAGGTTGTATCGGGTTAATTATTACCCCGGCGCAGTCTCGACTGATAACCCTGACTGGCAGGTAACCGGTGAGGTGTATCAGCTAAAGCTGCCAGCGTTATTGTTGGCTGAACTAGACCAATATGAAGCGTGCGGCCCCGGCTTTGCCAGCCCTGCCGAATATCTGCGACTGCAACAACAAATTACCCTTGAAAACGGCGAAATAATTAGCGCCTGGGTCTATATCTATAACCATCCTATTGATGGCCTGCAGCAGATTTTGTCTGGCGATTTTTTGCAGGACAGGTCAGCGATGCCGAACGGTATTTCCGACGGCGAGCCCGCGTCTGGTGCAGGTGACGTCGTTAATCAGAGAAATACGAAAACATAATTGGCAAGAAAGCTGAAGCAAAAAGCTGAAGTAATAAGTGCAGACAAAAACAAAACAAAAAAGGCCGCAACGCGGCCTTTATCAAAATCAAAACAGGTGCTGAGTGGCGCCTGCTTTTAGTGTTTAGCTTCTAATGTCTAAAATGGCGAATACCAGTAAACACCATGGCCATACCGTGCTCGTCAGCGGCGGCAATTACTTCAGCATCGCGCATCGAGCCACCGGGCTGGATGACTGCAGTAATGCCAGCAGCGGCTGCTGCGTCGATACCATCGCGGAACGGGAAGAACGCATCAGATGCCATAACAGAACCTTTAACTTCCAGGTTTTCATCAGCCGCCTTGATACCGGCGATTTTTGCGCTGTATACCCGGCTCATCTGGCCTGCGCCCACGCCGATGGTCATGCTGTCTTTGACATAAACAATAGCATTTGATTTAACAAACTTGGCCACTTTCCAACAGAACAGTAAGTCTTTTAATTCCTGCCCGGTAGGCTGGCGCTTGGTGACAACTTTTAAATCGTCTGCGTTAACTTTGGCCTGATCACGGTCCTGCAGCAGCATGCCGCCGTTAACCTGTTTCATATCAAGTGCGTTAGCGGCCTGGCTGAACTCGCCGCATACGAGTAACCGGACATTAGGCTTAGTGCCCACGATTGCAACAGCGGCATCCGTTGCTGCGGGGGCAATAATCACTTCGACAAACTGGCGGCTGACAATTTCCCTGGCCGTGGTTTCGTCCAGTTCGCGATTAAACGCAATAATGCCGCCAAAAGCCGAGGTTGGGTCAGTCTGATAGGCGCGATTATAAGCGGCCAGAATAGAATCACCAATGGCCACACCACAGGGGTTGGCATGTTTTACAATAACGCAGGCCGGCTCAGCAAACTCTTTAACACATTCCAGCGCTGCGTCGGTATCCGCAATGTTGTTGTAAGACAACGCTTTGCCCTGCAACTGCTTAGCAGTAGAAACCGACGCTTCAGTCGCGTCTGGTTGTACATAAAAGGCCGCACTCTGATGGCTGTTTTCGCCGTAGCGTAAGTCTTGCTTTTTAACGAACTGGCTGTTGAAGGTACGCGGGAATTTGCTGACCGGCTCCGCTGGATTATCATAGGCTGGCAGCATGGCACCAAAATAGTTAGCTATCATGCCATCATACTGCGCAGTGTGTTCAAAAGCACTGATCGCCAGGCTGAAGCGGGTGGCATGCGTGGTGGCACCGTTGTTGTTGTTCATTTCAGCGAGCACTAAGTTGTAATCGCGGGCATTAACCACAATGGTGACGTCTTTATGGTTTTTTGCCGCCGCCCGCACCATAGTGGGACCGCCAATATCAATATTTTCAATCGCATCGTCCAGCGAACAGCCGGGTTTGGCCACCGTACTGGCAAACGGGTACAGATTTACCACCACTAAATCAATCGGGCCAATGCTATTGTCAGCCATGACGTTTTCATCCACACCACGCCTCGCCAGAATACCACCGTGAATTTTCGGATGCAGGGTCTTTACCCGGCCGTCCATAATCTCCGGATGGCCAGTGTAGTCTGAAACCTCAGTCACCTTGATGCCATTGTCGGCCAGCAATTTAGCGGTGCCGCCGGTTGACAGAATATCAACTTGCCGCTCTGCCAGAGCACGGGCAAATTCAACGATACCGGTTTTGTCAGATACACTTAACAGTGCACGGCGAATAGGGCGTAGTGTTGTCATGCTTAAATTCTCTTGTCGCTTGCAGTAATGAATTTTAACTTACCAATAAAAAAGCACCCGAAGGTGCTTAGTGGCGGGGCGTCAGCCCCGCGTCGGCATTAACTCATGCCGTATTGTTTCAGCTTCTTACGCAGCGTACCGCGGTTAATACCCATCAGGTTGGCTGCCCGGGTTTGGTTACCGCGGGTGTATTTCATTACCTCTTCAAGTAACGGCCGCTCTAATTCTGACAGTACCAGCTCATACAGGTCATTTACGTCCTGACCGTTTAACTGTTGCAGATAGTTAGCCACGGCTTTTTGTACCGCGTTGCTTAACGCCTGTGGCTTTTCCTGAGTTTGAACATGGGCATTAGTAATAAATGGCGAAGTAACGTTCGAATTAAACATTGCTTATCTCTTTTGCGTTAGGTTGCTGCTAGTTTATGAAAATAGTCATTTAATGCATCGAACTGGCGCTCAGCCTGCTCAATAGCATTGAATTCGCTGCGAAACACACCCTGGGCATCATGCTCAGCCAAATACCAGCCAACGTGCTTACGGGCAATTCGAGGCCCTAAATGCTCACCGTATAACTGATGCAAGCCCTGCACATGCTCCAGCATGATTTGCTGCACTTCGGCAATTGCCGGTGCAGCCAGTTTTCTACCTGTTGCCAGGTAATGAGCCACTTCCCGGAATATCCAGGGGCGACCCTGTGCCGCCCGGCCTATCATAATGGCGTCGGCACCAGTGTACTCAAGCACAAACTGTGCTTTTTCCGGCGTGGTAATGTCACCATTGGCAATAACCGGCAATGAGATTGCCTGTTTAATCGCTTTAATGGTGTCGTACTCGGCTTCACCTTTATACATGCAGGCTTTTGTTCTGCCATGTACGGCCAGCGCCTGGATGCCATTGTCTTCCGCGATCCGGGCAATCTGTACACCGTTACGGTTGTCGGTGTCCCAGCCGGTACGGATTTTTAATGTCACCGGTACTTTTACTGCCTGTACCACGGCCTGAATAATCTGCTCGACCAGCTGCGGATATTGCAATAATGCCGAGCCTGCCAGTTTTTTATTCACTTTTTTGGCCGGGCACCCCATATTGATATCGATAATATCGGCACCAATCTCAACGTTGTATTGTGCTGCTGCAGCCATTTGTGCCGGATCACTGCCGGCAATTTGTACCGAGCGGATCCCGGATTCCTGGCGATGTCCCATCCGGTTTTGTGACTTTTCGCTCTGCCAGACCTGCGGATTGCTTGACAGCATCTCAGATACAGCTAAAGCCGCGCCAAACCGCCGGCAAAGCTCACGAAAAGTATGATCTGTTACTCCTGCCATCGGAGCACAAACCACCTTGTTCGCTAACTGATAAGGACCTATGCGCACCATGTAATCCAAGGCTCTATCCCCAAGGGGCGCTAAGTTTACGGATTTTTGGCAACAAAGCAAAGGTTATTATTTAAACAAAATTGTAATTAATTTGGCCTTTCAGGGATTGACATTCCCTAAAAGGCTGAAAAGGCGTGTTTTCAGGCTGCTACCAAGCCGTAAACAATGGTCTTTAGAAAAAGATAATTGTAAGGCTGTTTATTTTGCCACCAGTTGCACTATGGTTTAGCCGTGATGTTTGCGGGCACTTAACCGCACCCATTCGTCCTGCTCGGCAATGGGATCAAAGCTGAATTCATCGCTGTATGCGTCGATGACATTCTGGGCCTGGCTTTGTAAAATTCCCGATAGCGCCAGCAAACCGCCGCTTTTGACATAACCACTGATAATGTTACTGAGCTGCGCCAGCGGGCCGGCCAGAATATTGGCCACCACCACATCGGCCTGAAGCCGCGGTTGATCTTTGGGCAGATACAGCTCTATCTGGCCACTGACATTGTTGCGCTTTGCATTCGCAGCACTGGCTTCTATCGCTTGCGGGTCGATATCGATGCCAACCACCCGTTTTGCACCAAGTTTCAGGGCCGCTATACCTAAAATGCCGGAACCGCAGCCAAAGTCGACGACTGTCTGTTCCGGCTTAATGTGCTCGTCAAGCCATTGCATACATAGCGCTGTAGTAGGGTGGGTGCCGGTGCCAAAAGCCAGGCCCGGGTCCAGCATCACGTTAACAGCACTCGGGTCCGGTATATCACGCCAGCTGGGGCAAACCCATAACCGCTGCCCAAATTTAATCGGATGAAAGTTATCCATCCACTCGCGTTCCCAGTCTTTATCTTCCAGTTGTTCCAGCTTGTACTGCAGCTTGTCTTTAAAAAATGCCACTTGCTGCAATTTTCTGATCACCGGCTCCATCGGGTGTTCAGCATCAAACAGACCGACAACCACGGTGTTAGTCCAGTAAATAACCTCGCCGGGCATCGGTTCATAAATTGGTGTATCTTCGGCATCAACAAAGCTGACCGCCTGGGCGCCCCAGCCCTGCAACATATCGCTGACCTGTTCGGCTTTATCTTCAGTAGTGGTAACACGTAGTTGGATCCAGGGCATGGTGGAAAGCTCTCCTGCTGCAATTTGGCCGCATTATAGCAAAAAGGCCGCAAATGCGGCCTTTATTCTCAGCTTAATGCTACTGCAAACTGTTGATGGTGTTACTTCATTCCCAGCTTTTTTTCCAGGTAATGAATATTGGTGCCACCTTTGCAGAACTCAGTATCACGCATAATATCTTTATGCAGCGCAATATTGGTTTTAATACCTTCCACCAGCAGCTCGTCCAGGGCATTTCGCATCCGGGCGATAGCAATATCGCGGCTCTCACCGTAGGTGATTAATTTGCCAACCATCGAATCATAGTTAGGTGGTACGGTGTAATCGGCATAAATATGTGAGTCCCAGCGTACCCCATTACCCCCAGCCGGATGAAAGCGGGTGATCTTACCTGGCGACGGCATAAAGGTAACCGGATCTTCAGCATTGATCCGACACTCTACCGCATGTCCGCGAACAACAATATCTTCCTGCTTCAGGGTCAGTGGCATACCTGAAGCCACCCGCAGCTGTTCTTTAATCAGGTCAACGCCGGAAATCATCTCGGTAACCGGGTGTTCTACCTGGATCCGGGTATTCATTTCAATAAAGAAAAACTCACCGTTTTCAAACAGGAACTCAAAAGTACCGGCGCCGCGATAGTTCATCACCTTGCAGGCATCGACACAACGACCGCCGATAAACGCCCGCAACTCCGGGGTAATGCCTGGTGCCGGTGCCTCTTCCACTACTTTTTGGTGCCGCCGCTGCATGGAGCAGTCGCGTTCGGCTAAATGAATAGCGTTACCCTGGCCATCCGCTAACACCTGAATTTCGATGTGACGCGGGTTCTCCAGGAATTTCTCCATGTACACCATGTCATTACCAAAAGCAGCCTTAGCTTCAGCTTTGGTCATTTCAATTGAACTGACCAGCTCGTCTTCATTGCGAACCACGCGCATACCGCGGCCACCGCCGCCACCGGCAGCTTTGACGATAATTGGGTAGCCAATCCGTTTTGCAATACTTTTATTGGTATCAGCATCGTCCCCTACTGCCCCGTCAGAGCCCGGTACGCAGGGTACACCGGCTTTTTTCATCGCCTCTATTGCTGATACTTTATCGCCCATCAAACGGATAGAGTCGGGGTGTGGACCGATAAAAACCAGGCCGCTTTCCTCTACCTGTTGGGCAAAATCAGCCCGTTCGGCTAAAAAGCCGTAACCGGGGTGAATGGCCTGGGCGTTGGTTACCTCTGCCGCGGCAATCAGCGCGGGAATATTCAGATAGCTTTGTGGTGATGGAGCCGGGCCAATACAAATGGTCTCGTCTGCCAGCAGCACATGTTTCAGGTTACGGTCGACAGTGGAGTGCACTGCGACTGTTTTAATACCGAGTTCTTTGCAGGCGCGTAAAATACGCAGCGCAATTTCGCCCCGGTTGGCAATGAGTACTTTTTCTAGCATCGGTCAGCCTTTTCGGTTATTCGAGAATAAATAACGGCTGATCAAATTCGACCGGATCGCCGTTTTCAACCAGAATTTCTTTTACCACGCCTGCTTTGTCAGACTGGATTTGGTTCATCATTTTCATGGCTTCCACAATGCATAGGGTGTCACCCACTTTGACGCTCTGACCAACTTCAACAAAAGGCTTAGAAGTCGGGGAGGCTGCCCGGTAAAATGAGCCGACCATTGGCGACTTAATCATCTGACCGCTGGCAGCTGGCTTAGCTGGCTCAGTGGCAACAGCTGGCGCGGGTGCCTGAGCAGGCGCCTGCATCTGCGGCTGAGCATACTGCATCGGTTGCATTGGAGCATAGTGCTGGACCGGGCTGTTGCGGCTAATCCGCACTGACTCTTCACCTTCGGTAATTTCGAGTTCAGAAATGCCAGACTCTTCCAGCAGTTCGATTAATTTTTTAATTTTTCTAATATCCATGTCTGTCGCCTGATGTTAGTTAATTTATTTGGTTGTTTGTAATGCTGTTACCGCTGCGTCAAGCGCGTAGAAATAACCTTTGGCGCCAAAGCCGCAGATAACCCCCCGGGCGATATCAGCTAAATAAGAATGTCGCCGGAACGCTTCCCGGGCATGCACGTTGGATAAATGAATTTCAATAAAAGGTAGCGCTACCGCCAGCAACGCATCGCGCAGGGCTATGCTGGTATGAGTAAAGGCGCCCGGATTAATGATAATAAAATCCTGCTGGCCAAGACTTTGCTGCACAGCCGCTATCAGTTCGTGTTCAGCGTTTGACTGAACATGTTGCAGGCTGACATCCATGCTGGCAGCATGACTTTGCAGTTCGCTGATAATATCATTCAGGCTGGCGGTGCCATACACGGTGGGCTCACGTACACCCAACATGTTCAGGTTCGGACCATTTAAAACTAAAATTCGGTATTTTGCCGCCATTTGTACTGTATTTCCGCTAAATGTTTCGAATAAGCTTTATCTTACGAAAGCGTGTGTCAAATTGCACCTGTTCGCTTAATTCAGAACATTGTTGCGTCCTTTATTACCAGATTAGCGCCTTATTATAGTGAAATCGTGACAAATGGCAGCAAAATACTGGTCTTATCAGCCAGGGTGGTTAAATTAATGATGGGTGAAGGGGGAAATTGACAGCAAAAAAACGGCAGGCTGTCCGCCTGCCGCTGCCCGGTTGCTGGTTTATCGCTGTATTCAGCCGCCGGTTATCGCTGCCAGATGTGCTGCAAAAGGGCTAGCTGCCATAAAACCGGTAACCCGGGCTTTTGTCAGCTCTTCGCCCTCAGGACTGAAAAATAACAGCGTGGGTAAGCCCAGTACCTGATAATGGTTAAGCAGTTTTTCATCTGAGCGGGTCATTTTTGTCACATCAATTTTTATCAGCCGCATGTTACTGGTGTGAGCCTGTACCTCTGCGGCAGGAAAGGTAAATTGCTCAAACTCTTTGCAGGCAACGCACCACTCAGCATAGAGATCAACCAGCGTATACTGACCCGCTGCCTGCGCCTTTGCTAATTGCTGCTCCAGGCCGGCTAAATCTGCGACCTCAATAAACTGGCCGGCCTGGTCGTCAGTGGCTGTTGTGATTATTGTTGAGCTCTGAGCAGGACCAAAATAATGCCAGTTAAACATTACGGTAGATAAAAGTAACAACAGGCCTGATAGCAACATCGTTGCTTTTGCCGTGCTGCTTTTCAGCTCAAAAAGCAGTTTAAACAGGTAGCCGCATATTAACAGACTAAGCAATGAGGCCAGCAGCGCAACCTGCCAAAACGGCAGAATACGCTCAAGTAGAATTATCGGTACCACCAGCAATACAAAGCCAAAGGCGGTTTTAACGTTATTCATCCAGGGACCCGCTTTGGGCAACAGTTTGCCACCAGAGGTACCGAGTAAAATAAGCGGTATGCCCATACCCAGGCTAAGAATATATAAAGTAACCGCACCGAGCAGCAAATCGCCGCTTTGTGCCACATACAATAAGGCTGCCGACAGAGGCGCGGTGGTGCAGGGTGAGGCAATCAGGCCAGACAACGCACCCATGATAAAAGCACCTTTTAAACTGCCGCCCTGCTGCTTATTACTGACTTCCCTGACTTTCGCCTGCCAGCTCGCTGGCAGCTGAAAATTAAAACCACCAAACATGGCCAGTGCCAGCAAAACAAAAATAACCGCTGCGACGATAAGGACCGCGGGGTGCTGCATCCAGGCCTGAAACTTAACACCTAAGCTCGCGACCACCAGCCCCAGCGCGGAATACATAATAGCCATGCCCTGCACATAACTGAATGATAAACCGAACGCCCTGCGCAAACTGAGTTTTTCTCCCTGGCCGACAATAATACTGCTTAAAATCGGATACATCGGAAACACACAAGGGGTAAATGCCAGGCCAAGGCCTAACAGAAAAAATATCCCCATATTTAACCAGACTGAGCCGCTGCTCAGCCGCTCTGCCAGATTGAACTGGCTGGACACCGGAGTATTGGTTGTCGTTTGTCCTTTTATTGCTGGTTGGTCGGTTGCCGCTGAATTGCCGGGAACTGACAGCGGGATCTCTTTGGTTATCGGCGGATAACAGAAGCCAGCCTCGGCGCAGCCCATATACTGGATCCGCAAAAAGGCATCCTCGCTGATATCAGACAAAGGAATACGCAGCGTCAATTGATGGAAGTAAACCTCGGTGACCCCGAAAAATTCGTCTTCTATCTGCATGCTGGGTGGATAGGTTGGATGAGAAAAGCTTACGCCAACCCCGCCGTATTTGAATTTATCGCGATAAATATAATAGCCGTCAGCTATGGTCCAGTTTACGACTAACTCATCATCCTGCTGCCTGAAATCCATCACAAAAGCCTGATCCGCTGGCAAGAAGTTATCGTCTTTTTGCAGCAGGCTATCCAATACTGAATTTTGCTGAGCCTGCAAAGGCAAGGCGCTGACAGTAAGCCCCAGTAATGAAAACCACAGTAAAAATGGCAGTAAAAACAACTTATACATCAATTAAACCTTCTGAATTTAGTGACTGGGCGCAGACTTTACGGCCGGCATCTGTCATCGGTACTGAAAATCCGCGACATGCTTGTTGGCTACTCTGGTCTTTGTCACTCGCTGCTGTTAACCGGCTACTATACGTTAACTGATGCCAGTTGGTCTTTTTTTGTTAGCGCTTTCGTGTGCAAAACCCGGGATGTAGCCAACACCAGACCAGTTGTGGCTGATTTTTATTTCAGTACTTGTTACATACTGCCTGACCATAGCGTCAGCAGTTTGACCGATTCACCTTAGCAATAAGAATTTTTTAGATTTGCCCCTTGGATTTTTTTTGCTACTGCCCCATATACCGAACACACATTTTAACACCCATGTTAAAACACAAAAAAACGCTTTAGGAGATTAGAGCATGAATATTCGTCCATTACATGATCGTGTCATCATCAAACGCTTAGAAGCAGAAAGCAAGTCAGCGGGTGGCATCGTCCTAACTGGTGCTTCTGCCGAAAAATCCAGCCGGGGCGAAGTCGTTGCGGTTGGCAATGGTCGCATTCTGGATAACGGTGATGTAAAGCCTTTAGATGTCAAAGTTGGCGACAAAGTTTTATTTGGTGCTTACGTAGAGCGCACTGAGAAAGTAGACGGGCAGGAGTTTGTGATCACCAAAGAAGACAACATTTTAGGTGTGATCCTCGATTAAGCTGCGCTGTTCAAGCTGCACTTTAACGCATCGTTTAACTTAACACTGAATTAAGGAATTAAAAAAATGGCTGCAAAAGACG
Source organism: Arsukibacterium sp. (assembly GCF_033722355.1). Lineage (GTDB taxonomy): Bacteria > Pseudomonadota > Gammaproteobacteria > Enterobacterales > Alteromonadaceae > Alishewanella. The sequence goes on from NZ_JAWVZF010000008.1 coordinate 12,697, forward strand.
TACGTTTTGGCGACGAAGCTCGCAATAAAATGCTCAAAGGCGTAAATATTCTGGCAAACGCGGTTCGGGTAACTCTGGGTCCGAAAGGCCGTAATGTCATTCTGGACAAATCTTTTGGTTCACCACTTATCACTAAAGATGGTGTGTCGGTAGCCAAAGAAATTGAACTGGAAGATAAGTTTGAGAATATGGGCGCACAAATGGTGAAGGAAGTTGCGTCTAAAGCCAATGACGAAGCCGGTGATGGTACTACGACTGCTACCGTTCTGGCTCAGAACATTATCAACGAAGGTGTAAAAGCGGTTGCGGCCGGTATGAACCCGATGGATTTAAAGCGGGGTATCGACAAAGCCGTTATCGCTGCGGTAGAAGAGCTGAAAACCTTATCTCAGCCATGCGCTGATTCTAAAGCGATTGCTCAGGTAGGCACTATTTCTGCTAACTCTGATGAAGAGATCGGTAAAATTATTGCTGATGCGATGGATAAAGTCGGCAAAGAAGGCGTTATTACTGTTGAAGAAGGCCAGGGCTTAGCGAACGAGCTGGACGTGGTCGAGGGTATGCAGTTTGACCGTGGTTACCTGTCTCCGTACTTTATTAATAATCAGGAAGCCGGCCAGGTAGAACTGGACAACCCGTTTATTCTGACCGTTGATAAGAAAATTTCTAATATCCGCGAATTGCTGCCGGTATTAGAAGGCGTAGCAAAAGCCGGTAAGCCGCTGTTAATCATTGCAGAAGACTTGGAGGGCGAGGCCCTGGCAACGTTGGTTGTCAATAACATGCGTGGCATTGTTAAAGTGTCAGCAGTCAAAGCGCCAGGCTTTGGTGATCGTCGCAAGGCGATGCTGCAGGATATCGCAACGCTGACCGGTGGTACCGTCATTTCTGAAGAAATTGGTATGGAACTGGAAAAAGCCACCCTGGAGGATTTAGGTACCGCCAAGCGTGTGGTGATCACCAAAGACAACACCACTATTATCGACGGTGCTGGTGATCAGGATGGCATTGATGGTCGGGTTAAGCAAATTCGCCAGCAAATCGAAGAAGCAACCTCAGACTACGATAAAGAAAAACTGCAGGAGCGTCTGGCAAAACTGGCCGGCGGTGTTGCTGTCATCAAGGTAGGCGCGACCACTGAGATGGAAATGAAAGAGAAAAAAGCCCGGGTGGAAGATGCACTGCATGCAACCCGTGCGGCAGTGGAAGAAGGCGTGGTGCCTGGCGGCGGTGTAGCCCTGGTGCGCGTTGCAGCCAAGCTGACCAGCCTGTCCGGCGCTAACGAAGACCAGACTCATGGTATTAAAATTGCGCTGCGCGCGATGGAAGCACCGCTGCGTCAAATCGTGGCCAATGCCGGTGAGGAGCCATCAGTGGTAGTAAACAAGGTGAAAGAAGGCTCTGGTAACTACGGTTACAATGCGGCTACCGATGTATACGGTGACATGCTGGAGATGGGTATTCTGGATCCGACCAAAGTAACCCGCTCAGCGTTGCAATTTGCAGCATCTGTAGGTTCACTGATGATCACCACCGAAGCGATGATCACTGAACTGCCAAAAGACGATGCCCCGGCAATGCCTGATATGGGCGGCATGGGTGGCATGGGCGGCATGATGTAATCTGCCCCCTGTTACGATAAAGCTCCCGCAAACAACGGGAGCTTTTTTTTTCGCTTAGTAACGGTTTGATCGCGTCGTTTGCTCTGTCAGCTGAGCCTGCTAAGCTTAATGATAAAGCAATACACTGAACTTAACGTGGTAACTGGGGTCTGAACACGCATCAGGCTCTCTATGAAGTACAGCTGACCACAGTTCAGCAGTCGTATAGATGAACATTAACCTCAGGAGGTGAATATGAAGACATTTCCGATAGCATTAATTTCATTGGCCCTGGCCGCCCCGGTAATGAGTGACACCGGTTCAGGGGCTGAGTTAGAACTGAAATGGCACGACATGGAAAAGTTTACTGATGTCCGTGCTACTAACTCTACTCAAAGCCAGTTTCATGACAGAGTGAAACGCGAGTTCGAAGACATATTCCAGCAATTAGCCAGTCAATTGCCTGAAGGCTACAGCTGGCAAGCCACTATTACTGATATTGATCTGGCCGGTCACGTGGACTATTTTGTCGCTGGGGCAGGTAATCCATTGCGTGTCGTGGAGGACATTCATTCGCCGGCGATCACTTTTACTCACGTCCTGACCGATAAGCAGGGTGAGGTCGTCGTCAGTAAAGAAACCAAGTTACGTGATATGGGATTTATGCATTCCCTGCGCCCAACAAACGATGACGACGCTTTCCGGTATGAAGAGCAAATGCTGGAAGACTGGTTTAAAAAGGAACTTGAACCCAAAGTCAGTGATTATGCCCGGGTGAAATAATCAGAAGACCCGCTGCCTGAGCAGTGTAACAAGAAAGCCCCTGCCGATGGCCGGGGCTTTTTTATACATATTTATACATTATTACCTGACTATTTATACAATTTTTACCGGCGTCGTCAGGCTCAGGTGCTCTATAGTAGTAGCCGGAAGTATTGATTGCAGGGCCTGTAGCAAGTCACTCTGGCGACTTGCCGGGTACAGCGAATGACAGAGAGGTAGTGATGAAAATATTTATGTTAACGATATTTGCCCTGGCGGTGTCAGCACCGGTATTTAGCAATTCGCAAGCAGTTAAGCTTGATCTCAACTGGCAGGACATCGATAAGTTTACCGATATTCGGGCTGCTAATGACTCCCGCAGCCGTTTTCAGGAACGTATCAAGCGAAATTTCGGGACGTTTTTTCAGGAGCTGGCACAGCAGTTACCTGAAGGGTATCACTGGCAGGTCACTATTACTGATATTGATCTGGCAGGTCAAGTTGAGCATTTTGTGACTGATACCGGCCAGGCTATCCGGGTTATTAAAGAGATCCATGCTCCGGCTATCCGCTTTAATCATCAGCTACGGGATCAGTACGGCGAAGCGGTTGCCAGCGGCGAAGAACGGCTGCGAGATATAGGGTTTCTGAGCCGGTTAAAGCCCCGTAATCATACTCCTGAATTTGCGTTTGAGCGGCAGCTATTGCAAGACTGGTTTAACAACGAGTTACAGCCTGCCATTACCCGGCATGCCGCGTTGCCAGCGAAAATAAGTCAACAGCAGGAGTAACGTGGCGATTATAAAAAACGGGCAATGTTGCGGTAGATTTCCAACGCTTGCTCCCGGGTTAACTGGCCGGCGCTTGCCACCCGGCCAATGCTACTGCTAACCCTGACACTTTCTGCGTTTCGCTCAGTTGTCTGGCCGGCCGCTGTTACCGTGGTGTCTGCTAAGCTACTGATAGCCAATACACTGCTATTCTGCTGCCGGGCTTTGCCATCAGCCAATATTGACGAGCTGAGTCTGACCTGCTCACTACCGGGATTATCCGCGTTGTTGGTACTTACAGGGTTGACGGTAACAGTATTGACTAGCATAACCTGCTCACTATCCTGACCGGTGAAATTAACCACCATTAAGCATAGCTGCTTGCTGTCATATTACCAGCAAGCTTGAGCAGCGATTATTTGGTAACGGCCAGGCGAAACTCCGCCAGGGTTTTGTGTAATTGTTGAAGTTGTTTAACAACCCGGGCAAGGGTCGCGGTATTAAACTGCTGGCTTTGCCTGATAGCTGCGACCTGTTCCGCGGCTTCGCTCAGATAGGGCATAAAGCGATTGCTGCTAACAGTGAAATCGCTGGAGGCAGGAAAAATACTCTGGTGTTTCGCCTGGCCCTGCTGTTGTAATTGGTCAAGTAAGGCATCGGCGTCCAAAGCTTTGCGATAAAGCTCTTTCAGATTTTCATCAAGTTGGGAGAGTAAGGCGTCCATAACAGGCCCATAAAATATAACAGGCGGTCATTATGCCACAGTCGGTATCGGTGGTCAGCAGCACAGATAGCAGCGGTTGTCAGGTTCTGACAACTAAATTTCAGCCAGGACGTTTATTTGCAATTTGATTTGTTATATTATATCTTTTTAGTTAATTCAGCATTGCGGGTTTAAATCGTGTTAGCCAGAGCCAGAGTGTTATTTGATAAAGTGGGTATTACGGTGACATCGTTATGTGCGATCCATTGTATTATGCTACCGGTATTGTTACCGGTATTGCCACTGCTTGGCTTAACGGTTAACCATAACCATGCGTTTGAGCGCGTCATGCTGCTATTTACCATGGTGCTTGGTTTTGTCGCGTTGTTTATCGGTTTTCATCGCTACCATCGTAAACTATACCCATTTTACTCATTGTTTTTAGGTGTGTTTATCTACTGGCAACGAGATGTCTGGGGCCATGAATATGAGCATGCTGTATTAGTTGTGGGTGCTTCACTGGTCGTACTGGCTCATGTGATGAATATGCGCTTATGCAGCCAGTGTGACAGTTGCGAGACTGAACATCACGCCGACGAACCCGCTTAATCAGCGGGTTTTTGCTGTGCCAACGTCCGGCTTCTGGCCGGGAAATTACTGAAAATACCATCTACCCCATACTCTGTTAAACGCCTGATATCGTCAGGCTGATCTACCGTATAGACGAATACTTTCAAATCTCGGGCTTTAGCATCCTCAACGAAAGCCTTACTAACAAAGCTGACATCACAATGCACACTATAAGCTTGCAGGGCGCTGGCAAAGGCAGCGTAGTCCAGCGGCAAAGACGCAGTAAGCGCGCCCAGCTTTAATTGTGGCCGTTGTTGTTTAATGGCGGCGAGCAGGTGATGGTTAAAAGAAGAGATAACCAGGCTTTGCAGATCAAAGCCCCGTTGCTGTTCGGCTTTATCAAGCAGTGCTAATAGTGGCGCGACGGTATTTTCACCTTTTAATTCGATGTTCAACCAGCATTTATCCCGAATAAGCTCCAGCACCTGCCACAATGTCGGGATACGCTGGCCGCGGCCGGCATCCAGTTGCATCAGCTCAGCCAGGCTATATTGATAAATACTGCCAGAGCCATTGGTGGTGCGCGCTAAATGGTGATCATGGATCACGATAAGCTCACCCTGAACAGCAAAAACGTCTATTTCTATGGCATCCGCACCCTGCATTAAGGCTTGCTCAATCGCCAGCAGGGTGTTCTCGGGGTAGTCGCCACTGGCCCCGCGATGGGCGATAATTTCCATTATTTAATTTCAGCAAATGGTGCACCCATCCGGGTGACGGTGCCGGGCTGCTGATCGTCCAGAAACGCCACTTTGCCTGCCGGAAACGCTAATACCACGGTTGAACCCAGTTTAAAGCGGCCCATTTCAGCGCCTTTTTCCAGTTTAACTGCGGTATTGCCCTTCGCCGGGTAAGTCCAGCGGAAAATGTTTTTGCCGGTAGGCGGGGTAATAGTCCCTGCCCAGACAGTCTCAATACTGGCTACAATAGTGGCACCAACCAATACCAGCGCCATCGGCCCGAACTCGGTGTCGAATATCGTGACCACCCGCTCATTAAGCGCAAATAAATCTTTGACGCATTCGGCGGTTAACGGATTGACTGAAAATAATTCGCCGGGGATATAGATCATCTCGCGTAGCGTGCCAGTTACCGGCATATGAATACGGTGATAATCTTTCGGTGCCAGGTAAATCGTGGCAAAGCTACCGCCGGCAAAGGGCGCTGCAGTTTGCTCCAGGCCGCCAAGCAGATTCTGTAATGAATAGTTATGGTCTTTTGCCTGCACCAGTTTACCATCAACAATCGGGCCTAACTGACTGATAGCGCCATCGACCGGATGGGCGACAATATCCGGCTCACTGGCCAGTGGCCGGATACCGTCTTTCAGTGGCCGGGTAAAAAACGCATTAAAGCTGGCATAATCTTCAGCGCGCTCCCACTGAGCTTCACTCATGTCAATCTTATATGCCTTGATAAAACGCTTTATCAGAAAATGACTGAACCAGCCAAGCTCTGCGGCCGCGATTCTGCCTGCCAGGCGCGAGATAAGATGCTTGGGCATCAGGTATTGCAGGGTAATTTTTGCTTTATCCATCTGGGGTATTAACCTTTTACTTAAAAATAATTCGGTTTGTCCTGCGCCATACTGGCCAGGATTTTTATATAGCTGTCGTAGCGCTCGCTGCTGATCTCGCCTTGCTGCACGGCATGCTGGATAGCACAACCCGGATCATTGACATGCTTGCAGTCACGGAATTTGCAGCGACCAAGCCAGGGCTGAAACTCAATAAAGCCTTCTGTCACTTCCTGTCCACTCAGGTGCCATAAGGCAAATTCACGAATACCCGGTGAGTCGATTAAATCGCCGCCCTCAGGCAGATGATACAGGCGGGATACTGTCGTGGTGTGCTGGCCTAAGCCGGAATTTTCTGAGACCTCCCGGGTTGCGGCGGTAAGGCCCGGCATCAGGTTGTTCATCAGTGATGATTTACCAACCCCTGACTGACCAACAAAAATACTGGTACCACTGTGTATCTGCTCCAGCAGCTCAGCCATGCCCTGGCCTGATTTGGCGCTGACTAACAGATAATCATAGCCAATTTTACGATACAGGCTAAGTTGCTCGTTAAGCTCTTGATGCTGCTGTTCGGTCAGTAAATCAACCTTGTTGATAACCAGCAGCGGCGTAATATGGGTCATTTCGGCGGCGACCAGGTAGCGATCGATAATATTTAATGACAGCGCAGGCAAGATGGCAGAAACAATAATCATTAAATCGATATTGGCTGCCACCGGCTTTAAACCATCATAAAAATCGGGCCGCAACAATACGGATTTGCGATCTTCCACCGCTTCGATAACGCCGTCTATACTGCCGGTGCTTTGCCGGGCACGGCGCCAGACAACGCGATCACCGGTAACCACCGAACTGATAGTGCGGCGCATATTACAGCGCACCACCTCGCCGTTAGCATCTTCAATATCAGCATGCTGGCCAAAACGGCTGAGCACCAGTCCGGGCTCTGCACTTAGCAGGACATCGTCATCCCATTGTTCAGCTTTGGCTTTTTTATTACCCCGCAGCCGCTTTTGCTCATTTTGGGCAATTCGATCGGTTTGGCGTTTGGTCAGATGTTTTTTTTTGGTCACGTGCTGGTTATACCGTTTTGCGCATACAGGCGCTATCAGTGTTAAGCTTAAGGCGTGTATCATACCTGTATTCTGTATTTGAACAAAGCAGCACGCTTCTGAGGGGAGAATATGACAACAAACGACAACAATTTAATCTGGCTCGACCTGGAAATGACCGGACTGGAGCCCAAAACCGATGTTATTTTAGAGATGGCCACGATTATTACTGACAGTGAGCTGAATATTCTGGCAGAGGGGCCGGTCTTTGCTATCAGTACGTCGGCCCAGATCCTGGATAATATGGACCCATGGTGTGTTGAGCAACATGGCAAAAGTGGCCTGACCGCCCGCTGTCTGGCCAGCAAGATAAGCCTGGCTGAAGCAGAGAAGCAGACTATTGAATTTTTAAGTCAGTATGTACCGAAAGGGAAATCGCCCATGTGTGGTAACAGTATTGGCCAGGACCGGCGTTTTTTGGCCGAGTATGCGCCGGAACTTGAACGCTATTTTCATTACCGGAATCTGGACGTCAGCACGGTAAAAGAGCTGGCCAGGCGCTGGCACCCGGCTGTGCTGAAGAAAGTACAGAAAACCGGTGTTCATCTGGCGCTGGACGATATTAGAGAGTCGATTGCTGAATTAGTAACCTATCGCCAAAATTTTTTCAAATTACCGGCATAAAGTACTTGCATAAGCGCGCTGATTTTGTAAAATGCGCGCCATCACAACGCAACAGCGTTGACCGATGCGAGTATAGCTCAGCTGGTAGAGCGCGACCTTGCCAAGGTCGAGGTCACGAGTTCGAACCTCGTTACTCGCTCCAAATTCAAACAAAAAGCCGCTTTTAAGCGGCTTTTTGTTTTGCAGTTTTGCTACACTGGGCTAAGTCTCTTTTCGGTAAATGCTGATGAAAACCTCGCCTTGTATTCGCAATTGTTGTCTGGATCAGCAGGACTGTTGTCTTGGCTGTGGTCGCTTACTGACTGAAATCCTGCAATGGCAACATTTTACCTCGGCAGAACAGCAGTTAATTGTCAGCAAAGCGCAGCAACGTGTGCAAGCCAGGCAGGATGACATCATGCATCCCGCGGCAACCCCTTCTGAACAATCCTGACCAGTCTTGCTGTCGCCCGGGGCAGTAAATTTGCTGCCTGCCAGCTTTTACGCTTTTGCTGGGCCAGAGCCCAGTCGATATGTTCCACTACCAGCGCCGAACTATGCGTTCTTGCCTGATGTAAAGCGTCGATAATTTCAATCTGATAAGGGGCATTACCCAGTGCCACCGCGATATTACGCTGCCAGCGCTCAAAACCAATTCGCCGGATAGCACTGCCTTCAGTCAGCCGTAAAAAGGTGGCTTCGTCCCAGCCAAACAACTGAAGTAAATCCTGGTCCTGCCACTGTGACCGGCGCTGAAAATCGGCTTCAATACTCAGTGGTGCATCACGGTTTTCGGGACAAACCAGCTGGCAATCATCACAGCCATAAATGCGGTTACCAATTAATGGCCGCAGCTCCTCGGGAATAGCGGTTTTCAGCTCAATTGTTAAGTAAGAAATACAGCGCCTGCTGTCCACCACGTAAGGCGCGATGATAGCACCTGTCGGACAACTGGTGATACAGGCGACGCAGCTGCCACAATTTCCCTGATGGGGCTCATCGACCGGTAGCGGAATATCAACCAGCAATTCGCCCAGAAAAAACCAGGAGCCCGCGTCTTGTTCCAGAACTAAACTGTGCTTGCCAACCCAGCCTAAACCCGCTTGCTGCGCCAGCGGGCGTTCGAGCACCGGCGCCGAATCAACAAAGGGCCGGTATGCCAGCTCAGGAATTTCGTTACTGATTTTCAACGCCAGCTGCTTCAGCCGGTTACGAATAAGCTTGTGGTAATCACGGCCCAGCGCATAGCGGCTGATGTAGGCTTTAGCCGGATCAGCCAGATTGGTGGCAAAGCCGGCTTGTTCGGGCAGGTAGTTCATTCTGACACTGAGTACCCTTAATGTACCTGGCAGCAACTGGGCGGGTCGGGCGCGCAGCATACCGTGCTCGGCCATATATTGCATATCACCGTGATAGCCCTGGTCAAGCCAGGCCTGAAGCCTGGACTCTTCTTTGCTTAAATCTGTGCCGGTTATCCCCAGCGCCTGAAAGCCCAAATCCTGTGCCCAGTCTTTAATCCGTAGCGCCAGTTGCTGGTAGTCAATTTCCATAGCCGCAATGTCCACAGGCACTTATCAGTAAAAATTTGTGATACTTTAGCATAGCGACTTGGCGAGCGGGAACCGGAGAAGCGTTTCGGGGGTCAGACAATGCAGATAATCATGCGATGCAGACCAGACCAGCCGATTAACGCCGGTTTTGCTGGCAGGCCTTTGCCATAGTTTGTTAACATGGCGGCTGAGGTTTTGTCATCGCACTAAACCAATATCAGAGGTACGGTGACTAGCAAATTTACATCGGAGTGTCCTATGGCACAGACTGCGCCAGTTACGACAGTTTTACCGGATGAGGCGGCAACCTTGCAGTATTCAGCCAGGCTGGCAAAGTACTTAGAGGGTGGTCAGGTCATCTTCTTGCACGGCAGTCTGGGTGCCGGCAAAACGACCTTTTGCCGCGGTATTCTGCAGGCGCTTGGGCATCAGGGGAATGTCAAAAGCCCGACTTACACGCTGGTTGAGCCTTATCAGCTTGAAAAGCTGACAGTATATCATTTTGACTTATACCGGCTTGTTGATCCGGAAGAGCTTGAGTTTATGGGGATCCGTGATTATTTTAATGGCCAGAGCCTGTGCCTGCTGGAATGGCCTGAGCAAGGTCAGGGTTATTTACCTGAGCCTGATCTCGACATACACTTAACTTATCTTGACGCTCAGCGACAGATAGTGATTCAGGCCGGCACTGCTGCGGGCCGTGCCATAACAGATGCAATAAGAGATGATGAAAAATAATAATAAATTTCTTAGCTGCGTTGGTTTAACCATTCTTTGGTTTTTTTCAGCGTGGAGTTATGCAAGTAATCAGGTACAGAGTATCCGGATCTGGCCATCGCCTGATAATACCCGGGTTGTATTTGATCTGGCAGCTGCACCACAATATAACAGTTTCAGCCTGGATAATCCTGACCGGCTGGTTATCGATCTGAGTAATATGGCCGCTGGTGCAGTGCTGCCGAAGATTGATGGCGATTCACAACTGATAAAAGCGATTCGCAGCAGTGGTGATGACAATAAAATGCGCATCGTGCTGGATTTAACCAGCAAGGTAAGCCCTACCGTGTTTGCGCTGACTCCTACCGCACCGTATGGTCATCGCTTAGTCATAGACTTACCAGACAAACAGCGCACTGAAAGCCGGGTGCCTGTTAGCATCCGCGCAGCACGGGACATTATTATTGCCATTGATGCCGGCCATGGTGGTGAGGATCCGGGCTCGATTGGCCCCAGTGGAATGTACGAGAAAAACCTGACCTTACCTATCGCTAACAGACTGGCTGAATTGATCAACAATGAACCGGGTATGCGAGCGGTAATGGTTCGGACCGGTGATTACTTTATTCATGTTAACCGGCGCACAGAGCTGGCCAGAGGCCAGCAAGCTGACTTGCTTGTTTCGATACATGCCGATGCTTTTACTTCGCCCCAACCAAAGGGAGCCTCGGTCTGGGTGCTGTCATTGCGCCGGGCAACAACGGAAGTCGGCCGGATGCTGGAGCAAACTGAACGTCACTCCGAATTACTGGGCGGCGTGGCAGAAATTATCCGTGATTCAGCCAATGAGCGCTACCTGGCACAAACGGTACTGGATTTATCGATGAATCATTCTATGGTGACCGCGTATCAGGCTGCTAACCAGGTACTGACAGAACTTGGTAAAATAACCTCACTGCACCAGGCAAAACCACAGGCGGCCAGTTTGGGGGTGCTAAAAGCACCCGATATTCCGTCTATTCTGGTAGAAGTCGGTTTTATATCTAATCCGCAGGAAGAGAAACAGTTAAAGTCGGCTAATCATCAGGCCCGGTTAGCGCAATCACTGCACCGGGCGCTAAAGCGGCATTTTCAGCTGGCACCGCCGGCTGATTCGCTGTTCGCCAAACAGCGGGCCCGCGAACATAAAGTGCAGGCCGGTGAGTCGTTATCGTTATTAGCGCAGCGATATGATGTGTCGGTTGACGCATTGCGCAGCCACAATCAGTTAACCAATGACAGTATCCGGATTGGTCAGGTTTTACGGATCCCCTGAATATGGCCATTAAAATTCTGCCGCCGCAACTGGCCAATCAGATTGCCGCCGGCGAGGTGGTGGAAAGACCGGCTTCAGTGGTAAAGGAGCTGGTCGAAAACAGTCTGGATGCCGGAGCCAGTCAGATTGATATCGATATCGAAAAAGGCGGCAGCAAGCTTATCCGGATTCGTGATAATGGCTCAGGCATTGCAGAGCAAGAGCTGATATTAGCGTTAAGCCGGCATGCAACCAGTAAAATTAGTCATTTAGATGACCTGGCTCAGATTACCAGCCTGGGATTTCGGGGAGAAGCCCTGGCTAGTATCAGCTCGGTATCCCGGCTGACATTAACGTCTAAGCCTGCAGGGCAGGCCGCAGCCTGGCAGGCACAGGCCGAAGGACGTGATATGGCGGTAACCGTAAAACCGGCAGCGCATCCTGAGGGCACCAGCATTGAAGTTGTCGATTTATTCTTTAATACACCGGCCCGGCGCAAATTCCTGCGAACAGACAAAACCGAATTCAGTCATATTGATGAGCTGATAAAAAGACTGGCACTAAGCAGGTTTGATGTCGGCTGGCAACTCAATCATAACGGTCAGACGGTACGTCGCTTACCCGTCGCTACGACTGAACAAGCTCGCCAGAAAAGAGTGGCCACGCTTTGTGGTCGGGCTTTTGCGGAACATGCTGCTTATATTGAGAACAGTTACGGCTTAATGAAACTCAGTGGCTGGCTGCTAACGCCGCAGGCCTGCCAGAACCAGCCCGGCTGTCAGTACAGTTATGTTAATGGCCGGATGATGCGCGATAAATTATTAAATCATGCTATCCGTCAGGCATATGGCGAGCGTCTGACTACAGAGCAGCAGCCGGGATTTGTGCTGTATCTGCAGATAGCGCCAACTGAGGTTGATGTTAATGTTCATCCGGCCAAGCATGAAGTGCGTTTTCATCAGGCCAGGCTGGTTCATGACTTTGTCGTCAGTGCACTTACCGATGCACTTGACCAGTTAACGACTGCAGTACCAACAGAGGTGGCAGATACAGCTGCCCGCTATCAGGCAGCGACAGTGTCTGCCAGTACCACATCAAAGCAGTGGCGCACTTCGCCCACAGAAAGAGCTACAGCGATAGCTGCGGCAGTCCCTGACAAACCGATTCCCCGGCAATCGCAGCAGCAAGTGGAGTATTTACAGCAGCAGTATGCGGCGGCCGGGGATAATAGGGCGCGTAGTCAAGGTGGCGCAGTGTTTTTATCCGCAGGCAACGGATTCGCCGTTGCCCAAGGGCTAAATGGCCTGGTACTACTTGATTTAGCAGCCAGTCTGGCCAGACATTGGCTGGGTGATGGCAAACAGGTTCCGCTGTTGCTACCGGTTCGGGTACAGGTAACTGCCATTGAAAAACAGCAGTTGCTCAAAGCAGCAAAGCTGCTGCAACAACTCGGTTTTGATATCCTGATACATGATAATACCGCTATAATCAGAGCGGTGGCGCCGTGGTTACGATCAACCCCGGTTAGTCAGTGGTTACTGCAAGCCTCAGCATTGTTGCAACCCGCTGAACCGACTGCCAGCAGCCAGGCAATATTGTCTATGCTACTATCATCGAATTGGCTCAGTGACGCAGTATTGCTAGACTATTTTGCTGATATGTTAGCTGACAGCAGCAACTGGCAGGCCGTGCCACTGGATTTAACTAATAGTATTCAGGCATTAAACCAGCAAGGGCCACTATGAATCGTTCGAGCCCGGTTATTTTTATTATGGGGCCGACAGCGTCAGGTAAAACGGCGTTAGCCATTGAGCTGCTTAAGCATTTGCCAGCAGAGCTTATCAGTGTTGACAGTGCACTGATTTATCGTGGTATGGATATTGGTACCGCCAAACCAAGCAAAGAAGAGTTGTTACAGGCGCCGCATCATCTGCTGGATATTCTGGAGCCCTGGCAAAGCTATTCTGCTGCGGATTTCAGAGATGATGCAGTTCGTTTGATCAGCGACATTCAGCAGCGCGGTAAAATACCAATTCTGGTCGGCGGCACTATGCTGTATTTTAAGACATTACTGGATGGGATTTCGCCATTACCCGCTGCTGACGGCGCAATCAGAGCCGAACTGGAGACTGAAGCGGCAGAGGTGGGCTGGCCGGCAATGCACCGGCAATTACAGCAGATCGACCCGGTTGCGGCAGACCGTATTCATCCGAATGATCCACAACGTATCAACCGGGCGCTCGAGGTATACCGGCTGACCGGTAGCACGATGACCGAATTAACCGCACAAAAAGGGGAACCTTTCCCTTATAAAGTGTACCAATTTGCCATTGCGCCTACTGATCGTGCCCTGTTACACCAGCGTATTGCCGACAGGTTTGAGCAGATGCTGGCAAACGGGTTTGAGCAGGAAGTTGCCGGGTTAAAATGCCAGACCGGGTTACATGCCGACTTACCGGCAATGCGCTGCGTCGGTTATCGCCAGGTCTGGCAATATCTGGATGGCGAGTTTGGCTATGACGACATGGTAGCAAAAGGCATAGCAGCGACGCGACAACTGGCAAAACGACAACTAACCTGGTTAAGAGGCTGGCCTGATGTGGTATGGCTAAAAAGTGAAGCTGAACCGGCAGAAAACTTGCAAGCGGTGCTTTCTTCGCTAAGCTAATTAAGATGGAAAAAAAGTTAGCTTTAACAACTTGAATTAAAAAAAATAATACCTATATACAGCTCACTAATAAAAAAAGGAAAGCGGCACATGGCAAAGGGCCAATCTTTACAAGATCCATTTTTAAACACCTTAAGACGAGAGCGTATTCCGGTCTCTATTTATCTGGTGAATGGAATTAAACTTCAGGGGCAGATTGAGTCTTTTGATCAATTCGTCATTTTACTGAAAAATACGGTAAGCCAGATGGTTTACAAACATGCCATTTCCACGGTCGTGCCAGCTCGTGCAGTCAACACCATGGTCAGCCATGGCGCGGGTCAAAGCGACAGTGAAGGCGAGGATGAGGCATAACACCAGGAGTAACAGCGCTTGTTTGATTCAGCCGAGCTTGCAGAACAAGCCATTCTGGTTCATGTAACCTTTCCGCAAGAGCACAGCAACGAAGATTTGCAGGAGCTTGCCATGTTGGTGGCATCTGCAAACGTTAAGGCTATGCAGACGATCACTGCCAATCGCCGGGCACCGGATACCCGGCTGTTTGTCGGATCGGGCAAAGCCGAGGAAATTAAAGATGCCGTCGAGCAATTTGCGGCAACCGTTGTTATTTTTAACCACATTTTAAGCCCCAGCCAAACCCGCAACCTCGAACGGTTGCTGCAGGCAAGAGTGATAGACCGCACGACGCTTATTCTTGATATTTTTGCTCAGCGCGCCAGAACTTATGAAGGTAAGTTGCAGGTAGAGCTTGCCCAGTTGCAGCATCTGGCTTCGCGTCTGGTGCGGGGTTGGGATAACACTGAACGGCAAAAAGGCGGTATTGGTTTGCGGGGGCCAGGCGAAACCCGTCTGGAGACGGATCGCCGGTTACTGCGGGAAAGGGTTAAGGCCTTATTACAGCGCCTGGAAAAAATAGGCCTGCAGCGTGAGCAGGGTCGAAAATCCAGACAGCGTAGCGCTACGCCGGTGGTGTCGATTGTAGGGTACACCAACGCGGGCAAGTCAACGTTATTCAACCGGCTGACATCGGCAGGGGTTTACGCCGCAGATCAGTTGTTCGCCACCCTCGACCCGACGTTACGTCAGGTCAGGCTGGATAACTTCGGCAGCATTGTACTGGCAGACACGGTAGGGTTTATTCGGCATTTACCCCATAATCTGGTGGCTGCATTTAAATCGACATTGCAGGAAACCCGGGATGCCGATTTGCAACTGCATGTTATTGATGGCGCCGATCCCCGCTATGCAGAAAATATTGCCTCAGTGCAACAGGTGTTAACAGATATTGACGCTGATAGCGTGCTGCAGCTGCAGGTTTTTAATAAAGTAGATCAGATGGGGCAAAGCGCCCGTATAGAATACGGTGATGATGGACTGCCCAGGGCAGTGTACCTGTCTGCGCTGACCGGCGAGGGACTGACGTTGCTGCAACAGGCAATTGCTGCTTTGTTATCAACTGAGCATATCCAGCTGCAATTAGCTCTGCCACCACATTGCTCCGCCTGGCGGGCCAGGTTGCATGAATTGCAGGTGATAGCGGCAGAACGCTTTGATGAGGAAGGTGTTTGTCGGCTTGATGTCAGGCTGTCTCTGGCGCAATGGGCCCGAATGTTAAAGCAAAGCAACGGCGAGCTGGAAAACTATATCGTCACGGCGCCTGTTATTTGATACATTAACCGTTAATTTATAACTTGAGATGGAGTTAAACATGGCTTGGAATGAGCCGGGTAACAATGGTAAAAATAATGACCCCTGGAAACAGGGCGGTCGTGACCAGGGTCCACCCGATTTAGATGAGGTATTCCGCAATTTTGGTAAAAAATTCGGCGGTATGTTCGGCGGTGGTAACAAGTCATCTGGCAGCGGCGCCTCTGCGGCACTGATGCTGATCCTGGTTATTGCTGTTGTCGTTTGGTTGATAAGCGGTTTTTATACCATTAAGGACGCCGAGCGGGGTGTTATCTTGCGGTTCGGTCAGTATCACACTGAAGTCGGTGCAGGTATTCACTGGAAGCCAACATTTATAGATACTGTCACGCCGGTTAACGTGCAGGAAGTTAAGTCTTTGCGTTCTGATGGCTTTATGCTGACGCAGGATCAAAACCTGGTGCGGGTAACCTTTGAGGTACAGTACCGGATTTACAATGCTCGTGATTATTTATTCTCAGTGGTGGATGCGGACCAGAGTTTAGGCGAAGCAACTGATGCCGCGCTGCGCTTTGTTATTGGTCATTCCATTATGGATGACGTATTGACCCGGGGTCGTGAAGTGGTCCGGCAGAATACCCGTACAGAACTGGAATCAATTATTGCGCCTTATAATATGGGGTTAAGTCTGGTTGATGTTAACTTCCGTGATGCAAGACCACCAGAAGAAGTGCGTGATGCGTTTGATGATGCGATTAAGGCTCAGGAAGATCAGGAAAGATTTGTGCAGGAAGCACAGGCTTATGCCCGTGAGATTGAACCTCGTGCCCGTGGCCAGGTTAATCGCGTAATGCAGGAGGCCGAGGCTTATAAGCAACAAGTTGTGTTAAAAGCCCAAGGTGAAGTTGCCCGGTTTGAACAGCTGTTACCCGAATATCTGGCGGCACCGAAAGTGACCCGGGACCGCTTGTATCTGGAAACCATGGAGGCGGTGTACAGCAAGACGTCCAAAGTGATCGTCGATGTTGAGAACGGCAACAATATCATGTATTTGCCATTGGATAAGCTTATGAATCAGTCTGGTGGTACTGGTGGTAACATTAACCCGACACCACTGCCGGCCCGCAGCAATGACAATACCGCGCCACGGCAGCAGGAAACATTACGCAGCAATGCAACGCGTAGCGGGAGAGGTTAATTTATGAAAAATTTTATTATCGCCATTGTGGTAGTGGTTGCGATTATTATCGTGTCAGCCTTGTTTGTGGTCCCGGAAGGCCAGCGTGCCATCGTGACTCAGTTTGGTAAAATTCAACGGGATGATGCGGGTCAGGTTGTAGTGTATGAACCCGGTTTGCATTTAAAAATTCCAATGATCGAAATGGTGCGCAAACTTGACGCTCGGATCCAAACACTGGACGACCAGGCCGATCGTTTCGTCACAGCTGAGAAAAAAGACTTACTGGTCGACAGTTATGTAAAATGGCGGATTAAAGACTTTGGTACTTATTTTCTGTCGACTGGCGGTATTACCTCGCAGGCAGAAGTCTTATTAAAGCAGTATATCAATAACGGTTTACGCACCGAGTTTGGTGCCAGAACGATTCAGGAAATTGTTTCCGGTGAACGGACACAGTTAATGGAAAGCGCACTGGCTCAGGCGGGGCAGGCTGCGAATGAGCTGGGTATTGAAGTGATTGATGTCCGGGTGAAACAAATTAACCTGCCGACCGAAGTCAGCAGTTCAATTTTCGCCCGGATGGAAGCCGAGCGGCATGCGGTAGCGCGGGAGCATCGCTCACGCGGCATGGAGGAGTCAGATATTATCCGCGCTGATGTTGACGCCCGGGTGACCGTTATGCTGGCTGACGCTGAGAGGAACTCACGGACTGTGCGAGGTCAGGGTGATGCCCAGGCAGCAAAAATTTACGCGGATGTCTACAATCGCAATGCTGAATTCTATTCCTTTGTCCGCAGTCTTGAAGCTTACAAGAACAGCTTTAAAGATAAAGAGGATATCATGGTGGTTCAGCCTGATAATGACTTCTTCAAATATATGCAGTCAGAAAAAGTACAGAACTAATCAGCCAATCGATAATGAAAAAGGCCCTGACGGGCCTTTTTTGTCTGAGCAAAACAGTGTTCAGCAGCCCGCCGCGGAGGCCATATGTATCAACAGTTTTATCAGCGTTTTTTAGAGGCAAATCTGGGGAAACAGCATTTTGCCAGCCACTCTCATCATTACTGGCCAGATGTTACCCGCGAGGCAACCCTGGCGTACTGGGATGACAGCGCCCGGTTGGTTGATGACAAATGGCAGCGAATTTTCAGTGAGATGGTTCCTCAGACCCAGCAACTGATCGCGGATGTGCTTAATTTGCCCTCGCCTGAGCAAATCGTATTTGCCGGCAACACCCATGAATTGGTGATGCGCTTATTTAGCTGCTTTGATTTGACAAAGCCACTGAAGGTACTCAGCACGGACAGTGAATTTTACAGTTTTCAGCGGCAGGCGAAGCGCTTGACAGAGTTTGACAACATTGAGCTGATCACTGTGCCGACAGAACCTTTTGTCAGTTTTACCGAGCGTTTTATCGCAGAGGTGAAAGCTCAGCAGCCGGATATGGTGTTTTGCAGCCAGGTTTTTTTCAATTCCGGCTATGCCATAGCTGATTTACCCGCCTTTATCAGCGCGTTAGCAGAAGTGACCGATGCCATGCTGGTTATTGATGGCTATCACGGTTTTATGGCGCTACCGACTGATCTGGCCGCTGTAGCTGAAAGAGCGTTTTACCTGGCGGGCAGTTACAAGTATGCGCAGGGCGGAGAAGGCTGTTGTTTTATGGCAGTGCCGCCCGGGAGTAATCAGCGACCCTGGTATACCGGCTGGTTTGCTGAGTTTGGTACCCTGGCTGCTGAAAAGTCAGCGTTAGTATTGTATAGCAACGACGGCAACCATTTCGCCGGAGCGACGATGGACTACACTGCACTTTACCGTCTGCATGCTGTTATGCTGTTATTTAAACAACAGGGGATTACTGTCGGTAGAATTAATCATTATGTCAGGCAGCTGCAACAGGCTTTTTTAGCAGAACTGGCGCAACAGCAGCACAGGCAATTAAATCGAAACAACTTGTTGCTGACCGACTTAGCGCACCATGGTCATTTTTTTACTTATAAACTATCAAATAACAGTGAAGTTGCTGAACTCGCGGCATTTCTTAAAAACAACGGTATTATTACCGACTACCGGGGCGATCGGTTGCGCTTTGGTTTTGGCTTATACCAAAGCGCGGACCGGTTTGATTTATCCTGTCTAGCGCAGGGCTAAGCAGACTGGAAGCCGTTAAACCGACAAAAAGCGTTTTTTTTTAAACAACACAGCTGTAAGTTGGCCGACGATTTGATAGAATCCTCGCCTAATTTTTTCCATGATGTAGGAACCATGGCCAAAAACGTCGTTGTGCTCGGCACTCAATGGGGTGACGAAGGAAAAGGTAAAATCGTTGACTTATTAACCGATAAAGCCAGCTATGTGGTGCGCTATCAGGGGGGCCACAATGCAGGGCATACACTGGTTATCGACGGTGAAAAAACCGTATTGCATCTGATACCCTCCGGGATTTTACGCACCAATGTAAAATGTGTGATCGGTAACGGTGTCGTGCTTTCGCCAGAAGCTTTTTTAAAGGAAATGACCATGCTGGAGCAGCGTGGTGTGCCGGTAAAAGAGCGGCTGTTGCTTAGCGAGGCCTGTCCGTTGATCCTGCCATTTCACGTGGCACTGGATGTTGCACGGGAAAAGGCGCGTGGCGACAAAGCGATAGGTACTACCGGTCGTGGCATTGGCCCGGCTTATGAAGATAAGGTAGCACGTCGGGGTTTACGGGTTGGTGACTTGTTTAATCCAGAGCTATTTGCTGAAAAACTGAGGACAGTTATGGAGTTACATAACTTCACACTAACTCAGTATTATAAAGCAGACGCGGTGGATTATCAGACTACCCTGGACAATGCGCTGGCCATGGCCGACCTGCTGAAGTCAATGGTAGTCGATGTCACCGATTTGCTGGATAAGGCCCGCAAAAATGGTGACAAGATCATGTTTGAAGGTGCTCAGGGTACTTTACTTGATATCGACCATGGTACCTATCCTTATGTCACGTCTTCCAACACCACGGCGGGTGGTGTAGCAACCGGTTGCGGATTTGGTCCACGTTATCTGGACTATGTGCTGGGTATTGTAAAAGCTTACACCACCCGGGTGGGTTCAGGACCTTTCCCAACTGAGCTTAATTGCGCCGTTGGCGACCACCTTGGCGTTAAAGGCCATGAATTCGGTGCTACGACCGGTCGTAAACGTCGCACCGGATGGTTTGACGCCGTGGCTGTGCGTCGTGCGGTGCAACTGAATAGCATCTCAGGATTTTGTCTGACCAAGCTTGATGTGCTTGATGGCCTGGATAGTATCAGTATCTGTGTCGGATACAAGCAGCCTGATGGTACCGTGCT
Organism: Arsukibacterium sp.; assembly: GCF_033722355.1. GTDB lineage: Bacteria > Pseudomonadota > Gammaproteobacteria > Enterobacterales > Alteromonadaceae > Alishewanella. The sequence continues at coordinate 32,785 of NZ_JAWVZF010000008.1, forward strand.
TGATACGCCGCCGCTGGCCGCAGAGGGTTATGAACAGGTTACACCGGTTTATGAAACGATGCCCGGCTGGTCTGACAATACCTTTGGTATTCAGCAACTGGACAAATTACCTCAGGCGGCGCGAGATTACATCAACCGGCTGGCCCAGCTGACTGGCGTGCCGATTGATATTGTCTCAACCGGGCCGGACAGGGTGCAGACCATAGTGTTAACGCATCCGTTTGCGTAACCCCTTCGTATAAAAAAACGCTGCCATTTGGTGGCGTTTTTTTATACGCTGTAACCTCAATGGTTGGAGGTCCGTGATGAATAAGCTTCTGGTAATGTTTGTATGCCTGCTATTAGCCGGCTGTGGCGGCTCCGACAGTGCTGATGATGACATCGCTGGTAATATTGCTGAATGCAGCCGCAGTGATCTTAACAGCCAGGTCTACTGTAAGCTCTATGCCGACTACCTGTGGTACGACGAACTAAAGACAGGTGTTGATCCACTGGCATTCAGTACGCCATCGGCCTATTTGAGCCAGGTAATCGCAGATCGCGATCGCTACAGTTTTATCATCACCGAGCAGCAGTATCAGGACCGCTATATTAATGCGGTATTTTTCGGCTATGGTTTCGCTACGCAACGCACCAATGATAATACCGCGCTACAGGTGTTGTATGTGTATGACGGCGGTTCGGCTGCCCAGCGCGGTTTACGCCGGGCGGATAAAATAACTGAAATTGATGGCATCAGCGTGGCGGAGTGGCTGGCTCGGCTGGATGCTGGTACGGCAACCAATGAAGATATCTATGGTCCTAATGAAGCCGGTGTTGTACGCCGATTCGTCTGGCGCAAGCCGGATAACAGACAATTGCAGGCAGATTTTGTTAAAAGCACGGTGACCACTAATACCGTGCTGCATCGTTCCGTCGCGCAGCTTGGAAATAAAACAGTTGGCTATCTGGTATTCAACACCTTTATTGAATTGTCTGAGGTTGAACTGGAGCAAGCCTTCAGCTTTTTTGCCGGGCAGAATATTGACGAATTAGTGTTGGATTTGCGTTATAACGGTGGTGGCCTTATCCGGGTGGCTAACCAACTGAGTTCACATATAGCGTTGCCTAAATTGCAGGGAAATATTTTCGTTAAATACAGGTACAACGACAAAAATACCCGGAAAAACAGTACCGTTGCTTTTGCGCTGGGAGCTGGCCGGACAGCGCTGAATTTGCCCCGGGTATTCGTGCTGACGACAGCGGGCAGTTGTTCGTCCAGTGAACTGGTAATTAATGCGCTGAGCCCGTTTATTGATGTGGTTCAGATTGGGGAAACCACTTGCGGTAAACCGGTGGGTCAGGTGCCGGATCAGGTTGGGGATTACCGCTTGTTTGCGATTAATTTTCAAACGGTGAATGCGCTGGATTTTGGTGGTTACTTTGATGGGCTAAGCCCAAACTGCCCGGTTAACGCCGTTGTTGCGGGCGATTGGGGCGTAAGTCAGGACCCCCTGTATGCTGAAGCCCTGGCCTATATCAGTAACGGCCGCTGTTCGGCTGTCGCGCTAAGCGGTCAGAGTCTGCAGCAACAGGCAATCCAGCAGGTATCGCCGCGGGCGCAACCGCAGTGGCTGCAATATAATGAGCAGTAAGTATTAGTGGCGTATTTTTTGCAGGCCAATGGTTATTGGTCTGCAAAACTAGACGGTTAATTGACACCTTATGAAATCAGCTATGTTATCACCCCTTGCTCTCTTGCTGCTTGGGCTGTCGGTCCTGGCACCGGCAGCGGCCCAACAAATCGATGCAGTACAGTTGTACAGTCAGGATGAGCTGTTAGAATTAATTAAAACCAACAGCCATTTGCGCCGGGTTCAGGCTGATGACTGTCAGCTGGTTGACGATATTGAGGCCCGGGCAGACATCATGCGACTGCCGGCATACCAGTTTTTGTTTGGTGATATGCTGGCTTACGCGGTTTGCGTGCCAAGAAATGTAGAGCGTGGCTGGGATCTGATGTTGCAGGCAGCAGCTCAGGGGTTACCGGAGGCACTGGAGCAGGTCGGCCGCTATTATCATATTGGTCGTTTTGTCCAGGTCGACATCGATAAAGCGCTGGTGTATCTGCACGAAGCTGCAGCCATGGGCAACCTGAATGCTAAACTACGGTATGCCCAGTTATTGGTTGACGGCTACGGTTCGCCAGTAGATTACGAACAGAGTTACCGCTGGTTACATCATGCCATTACAGCAGATAGCGCAACTCATGCTAGAATACAGCGACTTCTGCAACAGCTTGCTAAAAAGATGCCCGCGCGGGTTGTGGCCAGTGCCAAACAACCGGTCAAATGAATTTCAGCCAAAGTGACGGCTGAGCTGTTACACTCTATATATGAAAACAGGAAAAAAAGTTTAATTAATGACGGTAAATGATCCGCATCTTGCGCGTGAGCAAGAAAAATACGACAACCCTATCCCCAGCCGGGAGTTCATCCTGGCGCATATCGAAAAGCGGCAGCAACCTGCCTATTTTGACGAATTGGTTGCTGAGCTTGCCCTGACTGATGACGATGCTATTTTTGCCCTGAAAAAACGGCTGCGGGCTATGGAACGTGATGGTCAGCTTATTTTTACCAAAAGTAAGCGTTATGGTCTGGTTGACCACATGGATTTGGTAAAAGGGATTGTTATCGGCCATCGGGAAGGGTTTGGTTTTCTGAAGCTTGAGCAGGGGGGAGCCGACTGGTATCTGCCCTATCATGAAATGCAACGGGTACTGCCGGGTGACAAAGTACTGGCTACCGCCGCAGCAGTAAAAAGCAAAGATAAAGTTGAAGCACGGGTGGTGCGGGTACTCGAACCCCGAACTGAGCCGGTGGTGGGGCGTTATTATAAAGATCATGCTGTTTGTGTGGTAGTGCCTGACGACCCACGGATTACTCAGGACATTATGATTCCTGACGGCGAGCAGGGCGCAGCGCGTCATGGCCAGATAGTGCTGGTGGAAATTACTCAGCGCCCGTCAAAACGGGTCAGTGCCGTAGGGAAAGTGATTGAGGTGCTGGGTGAGCATATGGCACCGGGCATGGAAATTGAAGTTGCCATTCGTAATCATCAGATCCCCCATGAATTTCCGCAAGCCGTCTTACAACAGGTAGCCAAATACGGCGAGCAGGTGCCCGAAGACGCCAAACAGGGCAGGGTTGATCTGACTAAGCTGCCGCTGGTGACGATTGATGGCGAAGATGCGCGTGACTTTGATGATGCCGTCTATGCTGAAGCCAAAGCAAATGGTGGCTGGAAATTATGGGTAGCTATCGCTGATGTCAGTGCCTATGTCAAACCGGATACACCGCTGGATCGCAGCGCGCTGGAGCGGGGAAATTCTGTTTATTTCCCAGACCATGTCGTGCCAATGCTGCCAGAGGCGTTATCTAACGGTTTGTGTTCACTGAATCCGCATACAGACCGGTTGTGTTTTGTCGCTGAAATGCAAATCAGTGCTGCAGGTAAGCTGGAAAGTTACCAGTTCTATGAAGCGGTAATGCATTCTGCCGCGCGCTTTACCTATAATAAAGTACACGCCATCTTGCAGGGCGATCCGGAATTGCGTAAGCAGTACCAGGCCAACCTGACCAATCTTGAAACGCTGTACAGTCTGTATAAAAAGCTGGCAAAAGTCCGGGCTCAGCGCGGGGCCATTGAATTTGAAACGGTAGAGACCCGTTTTGTCTTTAACAGTCACCGTAAAATAGAGCAGATAGTGCCGGTTCATCGCAATGAAGCCCATAAAATCATTGAAGAATGTATGATCATGGCCAATGTCGCGTCGGCCCGTTTTGTTGAGAAGCATGAAGCAAATGCCTTGTTCCGGGTACATGAACGTCCTGATGGTGACCGTTTCGCCAATTTCCGGCGCTTTTTAGCGGAATTAGGCATTGAAGCTGATTTGTCAAGCGAGCCAACTCCGCTGGAACTGACGGAGCTTCTGACCAGCCTGGCTGACCGGCCTGATCGGGAACTGATTGAAACAACGATGCTGCGTTCAATGAAGCAGGCTGTGTATCAGGGCGATAATCAGGGGCACTTTGGTTTGGCGCTGGAGGCCTATGCTCATTTTACCTCACCTATTCGTCGTTACCCTGATTTAGTGTTACACCGGGCCATTAAAGCCATTTTGGCGAAGCAAAACCAGCCTGTGACCGGCGAGCGGTCATACAGTGATAAAGAAATCACCCATTTTGGTGAACAATGCTCAATGACTGAGCGCCGGGCGGATGATGCCACCCGTGAAGTCGCTGACTGGCTGAAATGTGAATATATGCAGGACCATCTGGGCTCGGAGTTTGATGGTGTGGTATCAACGGTGACAAACTTTGGCCTGTTTGTCCGGTTAAGTGATTTATACATTGAAGGCCTGGTGCATGTGACCTCTTTGCAGAATGACTACTATCGGTTCGATGCCGAGCGCCAGGTTTTACTTGGTGAGCACAGTGGGGTCAGTTACCGGATGGGCGACCAGGTTAAAGTAAAAGTGCTGGCGGTGAGTCTGGAGTCACGCAAAATAGATTTAGCGGTCGTTGGCGAGCCCAGGCATAATGTTTCCGGGCGGGCTGTGAAAGCCAGTCGTAACGCAGCTTTGGCTGAGAAAGACGCGAACAAAGGCAAGTCTGGTAAACGCAGTACTAAAGCTAAAACCAAAAGCGCGGCTAAACCCCCTGCCAAAGCTGGTGAAAAAGCCAAAACGCCCAGAAGCGGTCCGAAAAAGCCACGTCGGGCAAAAAAATCGTAGCCTGGCCTGACCGGCAAAATAAAGAGTGAGAATGAGCTAATAATGAGTGCAGATTTTGTATTTGGTATCCATGCCGTCAATGCCCTGTTAGAGCGGGCACCGCAGGATATTTTAGAGCTGTTTATCATGAAAGATCGCGAAGATAAACGGATGCAGCCGCTTATTCAGCAAGCCCGGCAAAACGGTATTTCTGTTCAGTTCTGCAGCCGCAGAACACTGGATGACATGGTAAATGGCCAGCATCAGGGGATTGTTGCCAAAGCACGTTTAGCCAGTAGCGGTAATGAAAGCGATCTGGCAACGTTACTGGAACAGAAAGATAAGCCATTTTTACTGGTGCTGGACGGCGTTACCGATCCACACAACTTAGGCGCTATTTTACGCAGCGCCGATGCCGCCGGGGTGCATGCCGTGATTTCGCCTAAAGATCGCTCCGTCAAGCTGACCTCTGTTGTTCGTAAAGTTGCCTGCGGCGCCGCTGAAGCGGTGCCTTTTATTACCGTGACCAATCTGGCTCGTACCCTGCGCGAATTACAGCAAGCAGGCGTCTGGGTAGTGGGTACAGCAGGTGAAACCGACACCACCCTTTACCAGGCTGATTTAACTGGTCCGCTGGCGCTGGTGCTGGGCGCTGAAGGCGAAGGTCTGCGCCGCTTAACCCGGGAAACCTGTGACAGCCTGGTAAAAATTCCAATGTTTGGTACTGTCTCCAGCCTGAATGTCTCTGTGGCGGCGGGCATTTGTCTGTTCGAAGCGGTGCGTCAACGCACCTGAACCCTTCCTATTTGAAATTGCAGCGTTGTTGGCTTCGCTCGTTCCCTGGGTCGCCAGCCCGGCCCATTCATATAGTTTGCCTTTGCTCATGGGAACTCGCTCACTTGCCGCCTAGCTGCACTTTCAACTAGTTTGGGTTCTAAAACCTTTGCTTTATATTCTGCTTGTTATTTACCCGCTAACTCCGTAAAATACGCGACCTTCGGCCATACACTAACGTTCCTTGCCTCTATGCGGGCCCGGCCGAGCTCACCCGAGGCTTACTAACCGTAAGGAGCTACAATGCGTCATTACGAAATCGTTTTTATGGTTCACCCTGATCAGAGTGAACAAGTGCCTGGTATGATTGAGCGTTACACTGGCTCAATCAAAGAAGCGGGCGGTACTATCCACCGTTTGGAAGACTGGGGCCGTCGTCAACTGGCTTACCCAATCCAAAAACTGCACAAAGCACACTATGTGCTGATGAACGTGGAAGCACCACAGACAGTGATTGATGAGCTGGAAACTAACTTCCGTTACAACGACGCGGTTTTACGTAACCTGATTATGCGCACTAACGGTGCCGTAGTTGAGCCATCTCCAATGGCCAAGGTACGTGAAGAGCGTTCACGTGACGACCGTCCTCGTGACCGTGCTCCTCGTGAAACAGAAGAGCAGGTAGAAAACGAAGAGTAAGTTTGATGGACAATATCATCGTGCTTAGTGGCGCCGTTTGCCGGCACCCTGAACGCAGTGAGAGTCCGGCGGGTATCCCGCACACTGTTATCACGATAGAGCATCGCAGCAATCAACAGGAAGCTGGCCTTAACCGTCAGGCTTATGTCAGGATGCAAGCAGTGTTAAGTGGCACAGTGTTACATCAGCAAGCTCAAACTTTGACGTTGGGTAGCATGGTTAAGGTCAGCGGGTTTTTAAACCGGCACCAGAACCGCAGTGGTCAGGCCAAACTGGTACTGCACGCTCAGCAGATTGAACAAATAAGTTAGGAGACAGACAAATGTCACGTTTTTTCCGTCGCCGTAAATTCTGCCGTTTTTCTGCAGAAGGCACTGTAGAGATTGATTACAAAGATACCGCTGTTCTGAAAAACTATGTTACAGAAAGCGGCAAAATCGTACCTAGCCGTATTACTGGTACCAGCGCTAAGTATCAGCGTCAGCTGGCTCGTGCTATCAAGCGCGCTCGCTACCTGGCTTTGTTGCCGTACAGCGACTCACACAGCTAATACAGAAGGGGTATAAGTATGCAAGTAATTCTGTTAGACAAAGTCGCTAACCTGGGTGGTTTAGGTGACAATGTGACTGTTAAGTCTGGTTATGCTCGTAACTTCTTATTCCCGCAGGGTAAAGCAGTTCCGGCTAACAAAGCTAACACCGAAAAGTTTGAACAGCGCCGTGCTGAATTAGAAGCCAAACTGGCTGCTGATTTAGCTGCCGCTAACGAGCGTGCCGCGAAACTGGCAGAGCTGGGTGAAGTGACTATCGCTTCTAAAGCCGGCGATGAAGGTAAGCTGTTCGGTTCAGTAGGTACCCGCGATATCGCAGATGCCATTACTGAAGCAGGCGTTACAGTTACTAAAGCTGAAGTGAAGTTACCAAACGGTACTTTACGTGAAACTGGTGAGTTCGAAATCGATCTGCAGTTACACGCTGAAGTAGTAGCAACCGTTAAAGTTGTTATTATTGCAGAAGCTTAAGACGACCGGCGCACTGCAATGCAGTGCGCCTTCTTGTTTTTCCTGACACCTTTGTGCCATCCTTTTACCGCCTTTCCCTTTTCTGTTAAAAAAAATCCCCCGGTTGCTTTTTATTCTGCCGCTTGCAAGGTAGCATTGCACAGTTATTTTCAACTCTGTCAGGTGTTATGAGCAGTAATAAAGACAAGCAGGTCGCCGGCCTGAAGATGCCACCGCACTCTATCGAGGCTGAACAGTCTGTGCTGGGTGGTTTAATGCTGGATAATCAGGCATGGGATCGGGTGTCAGAAAAGGTGGTTGAACAGGATTTTTACCTGCGTTCACATCGCTTTATTTTCAGCGCCATGGCGCGAATAGCTGAAGCGAATCAGCCTATCGATTTAATTACTGTTTCTGAAGCATTAGAAGCCAATCAGCAGCTGGAGGACATTGGCGGCTTTGCTTATTTAGGTGAAATTGCCAAAAATACGCCGAGCGCTGCCAATATTATGGCCTATGCTGATATCGTGCGGGAGCGTGCTGTGGTGCGCGACATGATAGCAGTGGCCCATGATATTGCCGATGCAGGCTATGATACCCAAGGCCGCACCAGTGCGGAGCTTTTAGACTTTGCTGAAAGTAAGGTTTTTAAAATTGCAGAGCAGCGGGCCAATGCTAATGAAGGACCGGAGCCGATTAACAGTATTCTGGCCAAAACCATCGATAAAATCGATGCGTTATTCCGTTCACCCCAAACAGGCATAACCGGCTTATCATCCGGCTATATGGATCTGGATAAAATGACCAATGGCTTTCAGCCATCCGATTTAATTATCGTTGCGGCCCGGCCGTCCATGGGTAAAACCACCTTTGCGATGAACCTGTGTGAACATGCGGCCATTACCAGTGATAAACCGGTTCTGATCTTCAGTCTGGAGATGCCATCAGATCAGATTATGATGCGGATGCTGGCGTCACTCGGTCGGATAAACCAGACCAAGGTACGCACTGGTCAGCTGGAAGATGAAGACTGGGCACGGCTGTCATCTGCGATAGAGCTTCTGAACAGTAAGGGCAAAATGTATATTGATGATGCATCGGGCCTGACGCCGACAGAAGTGCGTTCCCGAGCCAGGCGGGTGGCGCGGGAGCATGGTGGCCTGAGTATGATCATGGTCGATTACCTGCAGTTAATGACCGTTCCCGGGCTCAGTGAGAACCGCACGCTGGAGATTGCTGAGATTTCCCGCTCGTTAAAATCGTTAGCAAAAGAGCTGAA
>NZ_JAWVZF010000009.1:0-40792 GCF_033722355.1 Arsukibacterium sp.
CGGTTGGTGGTAAGCCGCTATCAGGTGACTGAAAATAATTAGCCAAGCCCGAACCGGTTTGATAGAATGCGCGCCGTCATCAGGCATCCTTTGGTAGCAAATGGTTTGGGTTGATTTTGTTATATTGGCAATTATTGCCTTGTCGGCTGTCATCAGTCTGATCCGCGGTTTCGTTAAAGAAGCTGTCTCACTGGTAGTATGGTTTCTGGCCTTTTTCATTGCCAGCCAGTATTACCCTAAACTCGCGTTACTCTTCACCAACATTACCGATCCGACTATCCGTAACGCTTCTGCTATTGCTATTTTGTTTATTTGCACCTTAATTCTGGGTGCCCTTATTAACTTTGTTATTGCTAAATTAGTGCAAAGTACAGGGCTGTCGGGTACCGATCGGGTACTGGGTCTGGTATTTGGTGCGTTAAGAGGCGTACTGGTAGTCAGTGCAGTGTTGTTTTTTATGGATGCTTTCACTCCGGCCGCGCAAGCGACATGGTGGCAGCAATCGGTGTTGATCCCCGAATTTGGTTTTATCATCGAATGGTTTTTTGAGTATCTGGAAAACCATTCCAGTTTTATGCAAAAGCCTTAGGGCTGGCGAGGAAATAATCAATGTGTGGTATCGTTGGAATCGTAGGTAAGTATCCGGTTAATCAGGCGCTGTATGATGGTCTGACAGTGTTACAACATCGGGGCCAGGACGCCGCAGGTATTGTTACCGTTGATAACAATACCCTCAGATTACGTAAAGCCAATGGGCTGGTGAAAGATGTGTTTGAAACCCGGCACATGCAAAGGTTATCAGGCAATATTGGCATTGGCCATGTCCGCTATCCTACTGCGGGTTCGTCCAGTACAGCAGAGGCGCAGCCGTTTTACGTCAATAGCCCCTTTGGTATTGCCCTGGCGCACAACGGTAATCTGACCAACTCTCACGAGCTGAAAGAGGACATGTTCCGGTTAGCCCGCCGGCATATTAATACCACCTCAGATTCAGAAATTTTATTAAATATCCTGGCACATGAGCTGCAGGCAAAGTCAACCATGCAGTTAGAGCCTGAACAGATTTTTAGTGCGGTGGCCAGCGCTCATCGGAAAATTCGCGGGGGTTATGCCGCGGTTGCCCTGATTATCGGCCATGGTCTGGTGGCATTCCGAGACCCTAACGGCATCCGGCCATTAGTGATGGGTAAGCGGGAAACCGCCGCTGGCACCGAATATATGGTGGCCTCAGAAAGCGTAGCACTGGATGCTGATGGTTTTACGGTGCTGCGGGATATCTCGCCGGGCGAAGCAGTATATATTACCGAGCAGGGAGAGCTGTTCAGTCAGCAATGTGCTGAGAACCCCAGTTATACGCCCTGTATTTTTGAATACGTTTATTTTGCCCGCCCTGACTCGACCATCGATAATATTTCGGTGTATGCCTCGCGCGTGGCGATGGGTAAAGTACTGGGCCAGAAAATTAAGCGTGAATGGGCACATCTGGACATTGACGTAGTGATTCCTATCCCGGAAACAAGTAATGACGCAGCGCTGGAGATTGCCAATGAGCTGCAGTTACCTTTTCGTCAGGGCTTTGTCAAAAACCGTTATATTGGCCGCACGTTCATTATGCCCGGCCAGGTTCAGCGGAAAAAGTCGGTGAAACGTAAACTAAATGCGATATGGCAGGAGTTTAAGGGGAAAAATGTATTACTGGTGGATGACTCTATAGTACGTGGCACCACATCCGGTCAGATTATCGAAATGGCGCGTGAAGCCGGTGCCAAAAAAGTCTATTTTGCCTCAGCTGCACCGGAAATTCGCTTCCCTAATGTCTATGGTATTGATATGCCATCCGCTAATGAGTTAATTGCCCATGGCCATGATGTTGACAGCATTTGTGAAACGATAGGTGCCGATGGTCTGATTTTCCAGTCATTACCTGACTTAATTGAAGCGGTTCGCTCTGAAAATCCGGAAATAAAGCGCTTTGAGACATCAGTTTTTGATGGCCATTACGTTACTAATGATATTGATCAGGACTATTTAAACCGGCTTGATCAAACCCGCAGTGACGATGCTAAGGCACAAACAGCGATGGCGATGGCAACCAATCTTGAAACCTATAACGAAGGCTAGATGAAAGCTAAGCACTGCTAAATAACAACAGGCGCCAATTGGCGCCTGTTTCATTGTAAACTTAGTAAATTCAGTATTTAGTCAGACCGCTTAGTGGGTATAGGTCGGGCCAAAACCAGACATCCATAAGATCATGGTTGTTGCCATTAGTACGGCTAGCAGTGTCAGACCGCCGGTAACCACAGAGCTGGCGTAAATAAAGCCACGCTCTTCCGGGATGTGCATTAAAATGGGAACGCCGACATAAAGTAAATATATTGAGTAAGCGAGCCCAACCAAACCGACACTGACCACGAACCATAATTCCGGATAAAGTGCCGCAAATCCCACCATAAATAATGGTGTAGAGGTATAAGAGCATAACTCCACTGTCTGGGTGTAGGTCGGTTCAGCGCCAAAAGTATGCGCCATCCAGTGAGCCAGCCAGGCAAGGGCAAATACGCCAATGATTAGGCCAAAGTACATTGCCACGGACATCACCAGACCGCTTTGGGCGGTCAGTTTTATCGGGTCACCTACACCGATGCTCCAGCCCAGATGTACGGCAGAATAATAGGCACAAATAGCCGGTATCAGCGCGACAATCAGAATATGGGCCATGCTGTAGCGAAAACTTTCGTGTCTGGCATCAATGGTATGCCATTCTTCTTTCGGGTGGGCATAAATGCCCCATAAATGGTTTAGTATCATAATTATTATCCTTTTTACTACGCCCTTATATCGGGCATCTTTGTTATGAAGCTGCCCTTAACTCAGTTATGACTAAAACTTAGCCATTCGTCAAGCGGCTTGCTGTATTTTTCAGCAGTGCCGCTCTGTCAACCTGGCTTGGTAGTCGGTAGGCCTTTGGGTATAATGTTTCGGTATTTTTTCTAAAAGCGAATGTCATGTTAAGTACTGAATTAGATAATCTGATACAACCCGTCAATGACTTTTTAAGTTGTGCGACACCGGCTAGCTGGCTGAAAGAGGCTGCACGGCCTGAAAACCTGGCGACATTGTTAAGGGATCATCTGATTTGTGAGCTAAAGGCGGCTCAGAGTGCCATGTATCTTATCCGTCGCTATGCGGTAGATGAAAGTAGTGCTAATGCCTTGCTGCAATGGTTAAAGCCTTATGAAGATTTTACCTATCGCCAGCAGGGTGACTGGCGTGCGCTGGCTGGTCTTAGCTTAAAAAAATCGATGATCCCCAAAGCCAGCAGCGATTATACCCAGGATTTAATCGACAAAATGGTGCTGCTGATTAAAGAGGAACTACACCACTTTTATCAGGTGCTGGAGCTGATGGCTGATAATGATATTAGTTATCAGAAAACGACGTCCAGTCGCTACGCCAAAGGTTTACTGCGCCACGTCCGCACGTATGAACCTCAGGCGATGGTTGATAAGCTGATTTGCGGTGCCTACATTGAAGCACGATCGTGTGAGCGTTTTGCCAGATTGGCGCCATTACTTCCGGCCAGAATTGCTGATTTTTATATTTCGTTACTGCGCTCAGAAGCGCGGCATTATCAGGATTATCTGACATTAGCCGAGCAAATTGCCGATGCTGATATCTGTGAGCGGATAGCTTATTTTGGTAAGGTGGAAGCAGAACTGATTAGCAGCCCGGATTTTGATTTTAAATTTCACAGTGGCTGCCCTCAGGTAGCAGCTAGTGATCAGTCAGCGGCGTAAATACCAGATCCCATTTGTCAGCCGATACGGCTAAGTAACTACTCTGACTGTACCAGTCACCAAGCACATAACGCTGGCCGGGAACACCATTTATATCGACCTGATGCACTGCCGGGCGGTGGGTGTGGCCATGAATAAGCCTGGTCACACCAAACTTTGCCATGACTTTAGGCACTTCCTCTGGTGTAACATCCATAATCTGTGGTTGCTGCTGCTGACTATAACGTTTTTTATGCTCCGCACTTTTACGCCGGGCTTTCGCCGCTAACCGTTGCCGGAAGGCGATGGGCGTTTTAAGCAGCAGCCATTGCCACCAGGGTTGGTTCCACCATTTTCGAAATTTCTGATAAGCGATATCCAGGGTACAAAGGCTGTCACCATGCATAATCAAGGTAGGCGTACCGTATAAGTCAATAACCTGCTGCTGAGGTAATAATTGCATGCCGGCGCGGCTGGCGTAGCCCTGACGTAATACAAAATCGCGGTTACCATGAATAAAATAGACAGGGACCTGTTGGCTTAGCGTTGCTAAGGCAGTCGCTACCGTATCAAGCAACGGTTCGGGATTGTCATCACCAATCCAAACTTCAAATAAATCACCGAGAATATAAAGCGCATCAGCCTTAACGGCTTGCTGCTTTAAAAAACGCAGGAACGCAGCAGTTATATCGGGCCGATCTGCAGATAAATGCAGATCGGCGATAAACAGCGTATGTGGGGTGGGCATCACTAACGCTTAAGCGACAAGCTCTGCTTTTTCTATCACCACCGGCTCAACGGGCACATCGCTGTGGCCAGCGAAACGACCGGTTTTTACCTGACGGATTTTATCGACAACGTCCATTCCGTCGGTCACTTCACCAAATACGCAGTAACCCCAGCCCTGACCAGATTCTGAAGTATGGTTTAAAAAGCTGTTATCGGCGATATTAATAAAAAACTGACAGGTAGCAGAATGCGGGTCATTGGTCCGCGCCATTGCGATGGTGCCTTTTTTATTAGCCACTTTATTATTGGCTTCGTTTTTAATCGGTGCTTTGGTTTCCTTCTGATCCATATCCTTAGTAAAACCACCGCCCTGGATCATAAAACCATCGATAACCCGGTGAAAAATAGTGCCGTCAAAAAAGCCATCTTTCACATAGCTGATAAAGTTTTCTACGGTAACCGGCGCTTTATCGGCAAACAGGTCAAGGGTGATAACGCCATAATTGGTATGTAATTTAATCATTGCATAAGATCCTCTGTTTTAATGGCGTCATTGTAACTCAGCCAGGGCATTTCATAAAGCAACGATAGCGACCGTTGTTAGCTGGTGGTACACTAGCGGGCTGAATGTTAAGCCTTTATACCTAGGGGTAGCGGGCGAGTTACCAGTTAAAATTTTGGGGATGCGAATGTTACAGATCTACAATACCTTAAGCCGTAAAAAAGAAGTGTTCAACCCTATTGAGCCAGGCAAAGTGGGTTTGTATGTCTGTGGTATTACCATTTACGATTATTGCCATGTAGGTCATGCCCGTACCTACGTGGCCTTTGATGTGATTAACCGTTACCTGCGTTTTTGTGGTTATGACGTGACTTATGTCCGCAACATTACCGATGTTGATGACAAAATTATTAAGCGTGCAGCAGAAAATAAAGAAAGCTGCGATGCGCTGACTGCGCGTTTTACTGAAGCTATGCATGCCGACTTTAACGCACTGGGGTTATTGCCAGCCGATATAGAGCCGCGGGTCACCACTCATATGGCGGAAATTATTGCCTTAATTGAGACCCTGATTGCCAAAGGCTATGCCTATGTCGCGACTGACGGCGATGTGTTATTTGATGTCAGCAAGTATGATGCTTACGGCGAACTGAGCCAGCAAAACCTGCAGATGCTGCAATCAGGCTCGCGGGTAGAAGTGGCGGACAACAAAGACGATCCATTGGATTTTGTGCTTTGGAAAAGCGCCAAAGCAGGTGAGCCGTTCTGGCAATCGCCATGGGGTAATGGCCGTCCGGGCTGGCATATCGAATGTTCGGCGATGAGTGCCAGACACTTAGGCGAGCATTTTGATATTCACGGTGGTGGCTCTGACTTACAGTTTCCGCATCATGAGAACGAAATTGCCCAGTCAACCTGTGCTCATGGTCATAAATACGTTAATACCTGGATCCATACCGGTATGGTGCAGGTCGATAAAGAGAAGATGTCTAAATCATTAGGCAATTTCTTTACCGTCAAAGACGTGCTGGCGGAGTATAACGCCGAAGCAGTGCGCTACTTTTTATTATCCAGCCATTATCGCAGCCAGCTGAATTATTCGGCTGAGAACTTAACACAGGCGCATGCGGCTTTAGGTAGACTATACACCGCGCTGCGTAATGTTACGCCAAGCCACAGTATCGACTTGAAAAGCCCGTATATTGCTCAGTTTAAATCAGCGATGGACGATGACTTCAACACGCCGGAAGCCTTACCGGTGTTGTTTGAGCTGGCACGTGAAGTAAACCGTTTTAAAGAAACCGAACCAGCTAAAGCCGCTGAATTAGCGGGGCTATTAACGCTGTTAGCAGGAGCCTTAGGTTTACTGCAGGGCGATGCCGAGCAGTTCTTGCAAAGTGGTGCCTCGGATGATGATGTGGCGGAGATTGAAGCGTTAATCGCCAAACGCAATACTGCCCGCGCTAATAAAGACTGGGCAGCAGCCGACGCCGCCCGCGATGCATTAACCGCCAAAGGTATTATTGTTGAAGATAAAAACGGCGTAACCAGCTGGCGTAAAGCGTAACGTCCAATCGTTAACACTAATAAAAAACCGCCAACAGGCGGTTTTTTTATGCATGAAACGATGTGTCAGTGCTTATCGTGATACAGCTCGCAGGCTTCCAGGGTATTTTCCACTAAGCTGGCAACCGTCATCGGGCCTACGCCACCTGGTACCGGGGTGATATAACGTGCATGTTTTACTGCTGTGCCATATTCAACATCACCAACCAGCTTGCCACTGTCGAGCCGGTTAATACCAACATCAATGACCAGGGCGCCGGGTTTTACCCAGTCCCCGGGAATAAATTCCGGACGGCCCACGGCGACCACCAGCAGGTCAGCGCGCCGTACCTGCGCCTCCAGGTTTTTGGTAAATTTATGACATACCGTGGTGGTGCAGCCAGCAAGCAGTAATTCCAGTGCCATTGGCCGGCCAACGATATTGGAGGCACCGACCACAACGGCATCCATGCCTTTTATATTCACGCCGGTACTTTGCAGCAATGTCATAATGCCTTTAGGCGTACAGGAGCGCAGTGCCGGCATGCGCTGGGCTAAGCGGCCAATGTTGTACGGATGGAAGCCGTCCACATCTTTATGCGGCGCTATCCGCTCTAATATGACTGACGAGTCTAACCCTGCTGGCAGGGGTAGCTGCACCAGAATGCCATCGACGGTGTTGTCGTTGTTAAGCGTGTCAATTAAGTCAACTAATTGCTGCTCGGTTGTATCAGAGGGCAGATCGTAAGATACAGAATGAAAGCCCACCTCTTCGCACGCTTTGCGTTTGCTGCCAACATAAACCTGGGATGCCGGATCCACACCTACCAGCACAACCGCTAAACCCGGTGCTCTTTTTCCCGCTTTTACCCGTGCTCTTACCTGGGAGGCAACTTTGTCTTTTGTTGCCTGAGCGACTGCTTTACCATCAATAATTTGTGCTGTCATGTTGGGGGGATCTCTGTCACGTTTTGATGCCGCTATTTTCGCACAGCCGCCGGCAGAACTCCATCCTGAGCAGTTAATCGCGATAAAGGTTCAAATAATCAGCAATCGACTGATTATTGCAAAAAAAGGTTTGACGCTGCAGGTGGCGGGCGTTAATATTCCGCCCCGTTGCAGCAGTGCAGCGAAGTCGGTGATTGGCGCAGCTTGGTAGCGCACTTGGTTTGGGTCCAAGGGGTCGCAGGTTCAAATCCTGCATCACCGACCAACTTTAAAACGGTCAGGTATAAAACAACCGGACTAACGTTTTTCAGCTTGGTAGGGTTTCGATTGTGCGCCCGTAGCTCAGTTGGATAGAGCAACGGCCTTCTAAGCCGTGGGTCATAGGTTCGAATCCTATCGGGCGCGCCATAAACAAGCGCAGTACAGTTTCAGTGGTGGTTGTAGCTCAGTTGGTAGAGCCCCGGATTGTGATTCCGGTTGTCGTGGGTTCGAACCCCATCATCCACCCCATATTTCTCTGAGTTCTGATAGTCGGTGATTGGCGCAGCTTGGTAGCGCACTTGGTTTGGGTCCAAGGGGTCGCAGGTTCAAATCCTGCATCACCGACCATTTTCCCTTAAGTTAAAACAGCGTACCTGGTTTGGGTATTGTTACGCCCACAGGTCGCAGGTTCAAATGCTGCATCACCGACCACTCTTCCTTATTTCAAACTTAGCATTATCACTCTTCAGCTATGCTGCCGTGTTTGGTTGATATTCAGCTATTTCTTAATAATATCTCGCTTATACCAAGTATTCACGCAATCTATAGTAGGGTGCGCTATGCAGCCGTTTTCATCTTTTTTTACTTAACGGAATAGCCGCTAAAACTGTAATTTAATTACAGTTTTACTCGATGAAAAGTCAGTTTCAGCGTGATGGCTGGTATTGGGTTTCATGCTAAATTAATGAATATTAATGCTTATTTGTGCCGCTTGTTTGCCTGTTACACCATACTCACTGTGGTGCATGGGTAGCCTTTTTGCTATACTGCCGCCGGTCAAAATAACGGAGGAGCTATGATAAACCCAAGCTGGCGTCGGGTTGTACTGAAGGTGGGCAGTGCCCTGATTGCGCCAGATAACGAAGGATGTAGTGAACAATATTTACGTCCAATCGCTGAATTTATCCACCAATGCAGACAACAGGGTCGGGAAGTTATTCTGGTGTCTTCTGGTAGTGTAGCGGCAGGCCGTCATCACTTTAATTTTTCTCATCAGCGGGTGCCCATAGCATTAAAACGCGCAATGGCAGCGGTCGGCCAGAATCAGATGATGAATTTCTGGACCAATTGTTTCGATTTCCCTTGTGCTCAGGTGTTACTGACACATGGCGATTTAAGTGACCGGGTGCGTCACGTTAATATTCAGAATACGTTAAAACGGTTACTGGACCACCAGATACTGCCGATCGTTAACGAGAACGATACGATTGCCACTGATGAGCTCAAAGTTGGGGACAACGACAATCTGGCCGCAATGGTCGCAACAGTGGTTAATGCCGATGCCCTCATTATCTGTTCAGACGTGAAAGGTTTATATACCGCTGATCCGAGCAAAGACCCGATGGCGACCTTGATCCCGGAAGTCAGCACTATTGATGCAGCGATTTTCGCTCTGGCCGGTGGGGCTGCGTCCGCTGTCGGCACCGGTGGTATGCGTACTAAAGTGGAAGCGGCCGAGAAAGCAACGGCTCAGGGCATTGATACTCTGATTGTTGACGGGCATCAGCCAGAAACTTTTGAGTGTCTTTTAGCGGGTGAGAATCCTGGCACGGTATTTTTTGGCCAGCATAAACCGTTACCGGCTAAAAAACATTGGGTACGACATACGCTGCGTGCCAAAGGTGAAATCTGGGTTGATGATGGTTGTGTTGAAGCGTTAAGTCAGCACGGCGCATCACTGCTAAGTAGTGGTATCGTCCAGATTAAAGGCGAGTTTGATTCAGGTGATGCCGTCATTATCCGCTGTGCCAAAGGTACCCGCCGCATCGCCAAAGGCGTAAGCCGCTTTAGTGCTACGGAGCTTTTCTCAATTAAGGGACAGCAGAGCCGGGATATCCCAAAGTATCTGGGTTATTGTCCTGCCGGAAGTGATGCTGTTATCCACCGTAGCGAAATGATGTTATTGGAGAAATTATGATTTCTGATGTTGCAGCCGGTCTGGCTGCCCAGGCAGCCAAAGCTGCCAAAGCTGTCGCTGTATTATCTACAGAGCAGAAAAATTTTGTATTACAAAGCTTCGCTAACCGTATTCGCGAGGCGACAAGTACTATTATCGCAGCAAATAAAGATGAAGTTGCGCAGGCTAAGAGTAACGGTACCAGTGCTGCCATGATTGACCGGCTGACACTGGACCCGCAGCGGATAGAGGCGATGGCGCAGGCGATTGAACAAATTATTCAACTGCCCGATCCGGTTGGCCTGACCCGCCAGATTGAACAGCGGCCAAATGGTATTAATATCGCGAAAACCCGGATCCCGCTCGGGGTGATTTGTATGATCTATGAAGCACGGCCCAATGTCACTGCTGATGCTGGCGCGTTATGTTTTAAATCAGGTAATGCGGTCATTCTGCGCTGTGGCCGCGAAGCGATTAATACCAGTCTGGCGATCGCTGCTGCGATGCGGCAGGCTTTAAAAGACCACGAATTACCGGAAGAGGTCATTACCATTGTACCGGATCCGGATCGGGAATTATTGCTGGCGCTGTTAAAGCAAGATCAGTTTATTGATCTGGTGATTCCGCGCGGGGGCGAAGGGCTTATTCGTTTTGTCACTGAGCACAGCCGCATTCCGGTGATTCAGCACTTTAAAGGCGTTTGTCATCTATATGTTGACCAAAGTGCTGATCTGACGATGGCGCTTAACTTACTGCTAAATGGTAAGGTACAACGCCCTGGTGTTTGCAATGCGCTGGAAGGCTTGCTGGTTAATAAACATCTGGCTGCAGACTTTTTGCCGATGGCGGCCAGGGCGCTGGCTGAACATCAGGTAAAAGTGCATGCCTGCAAGCAGAGCGTCAGCTATTTTAAAGGTGCGTCTGAGCTTGCTGATGATGAGTTTGGTCAGGAATATCTGGCACCGGAAATTGCTGTGAAAATCGTTGCTGATATGGACGACGCAATTGCCCATATAGATCGGTTCGGCAGTCAGCATACCGAAGTTATCTGTACTGCTGATCAGGGCAATGCTGAGCGTTTTATCCGGACAGTGGATACTGCCGTGGTAATGCACAATACCTCATCGCGCTTTTCAGACGGCGGCGAATTGGGCTTAGGTGCTGAAATAGGAATCTCAACCAGTAAGCTGCATGCATACGGTCCTATGGGACTGGAAGCCCTGACCACTGAGAAATATGTGGTAACCGGTAACGGCCAGGTCAGAAATTAATTCTGCCTGGTCGTTTATGGCCGCTAAATCAGAGCGTCAAAGCCGCTTTTTAGTTGGCTATGTTATTGAACAGACTTAACTTTAACCGGTTAAGTCTGTTTTTTATTTTTTGTCAGGATAAAGGCTGAAAACAAGCTGGGCTAAAGGCTCGACTACGGGTGTTTAGCCCGCTATAATGCCGCGTCTTATTTTATAACAGGTCAGGTTCAGCGTAAGTTTTCCGAGTCCCGACCATACAAGCACGGCGTATTTCAGACGCCTGATTTTGATTTCGAGGTAGCAAGATGCAAGTTTCTGTGGAAACCACCCAGGGTTTAGAGCGCCGTTTAACTATTACTGTACCGGCTGATAAAATTGATTCAGAAGTAAAAAACCGTTTACGTGATCTGGCAAAACGTCAGCGGATTGATGGTTTCCGTCCGGGTAAAGCGCCGGTGTCAATTATTCAAAAGCGCTATGGTCAGGCGGTTTTGCAGGAAGTTGCCTCAGAACAAATGCAGCGCTCATTCTATGAAGCTGTTATTGAAAACAAATTAACACCAGCCGGGGCGCCTACTTTTGCCCCGGGTAAGCTGGCTGCCGGTAAAGATTTAGAATTTGCTGCGACCTTTGAGATCTATCCGGACGTGAGCGTTGCGAATCTGGAAAAAATTGAAGTAAACAAGCCTGTGGTTGACATCAGCGAAGATGATCTGGCGAAAATGCTGGAGACATTGCGTAAGCAACATGCAAAATGGCAACAGAAAGACGCTGCTGCAGCCGAAGGTGATCGGGTCACCATGGATTTCGTCGGTTCAATTGATGGTGAAGAATTTGAAGGTGGCAAAGCCAGTAATTTCCAGCTGGAATTAGGTGCCGGCCGGATGATCCCGGGTTTTGAAGATGGCATTATCGGCAAAAAAGCTGGTGAGGAAGCTACTATCGATGTTACGTTCCCGGAAGATTACCACGCTGAAAACCTCAAAGGTAAAGCTGCCAGCTTTGCAGTGAAGATCAATACCGTAGAAGAGCAGGTGCTGCCTGAATTAAACGATGAGTTTGCCACATTATTTGGTTTAGCCGAAGCCAATGTTGATGCCCTGAAAACAGAAGTGCGCAAAAACATGGAACGTGAACTGAAGCAAACCATTAAAGGCAAAGTAAAAGAGCAGGTTATTAAAGGCTTGCTGGCTAATAACGAGCTGGAAGTGCCACAATCTCTGGTGGGTGGCGAAGTTGAAGTTCTGCGTAAGCAAGCATTGCAGCGTTTTGGTAATAATGTTGATCCTAAGCAATTGCCTGAATTACCGGCATCGTTGTTTGAAGAGCAGGCAAAAGATCGGGTTAAGGTGGGTTTGCTGTTAGGTGAAATCATCAAAACCAACGAGTTGAAAGTTGATAATGCCAAAGTGGAAGCATTAATAGCTAATGTGGCGTCTGCTTATGAAGATCCGGCTGAAGTTGTGCAGTATTATCACAGCAACAACGAGTTAATGCAGAGCATGCGTAATGTCGCGTTGGAAGAGCAGGCAATTGAGTTAATTCTGACTAAAGCCAAGGTTAATGAGCAAACTGCAAGCTTTAACGAGATAATGAATCCGCAAGCCGCTAACTAAGATTGACTTATCGTGGTATGACGGTTTTAATGGCTCGAACAGCAGTTCGGGCCATTTTATTTTCCGGCCAGACCATTTCGAGATGAAAGTAAGGGATCCCATTTTATGCCAATGTCACGTGATATGACTGACATCATTAACGCTCTGGTGCCTATGGTAGTTGAACAAACTGCTAAAGGCGAACGCTCTTATGACATATTTTCCCGGTTATTAAAAGAGCGGGTAATATTCCTGACAGGTCAGGTAGAAGACCATATGGCAAACCTGATTGTCGCGCAGTTATTGTTTCTTGAGTCAGAAAACCCCGAGAAGGATATTTACATTTATATCAACTCACCCGGGGGGTCAGTGACGGCCGGCTTATCAATTTACGATACTATGCGCTATATTAAACCTGATATCGCGACAGTTTGCGTCGGCCAGGCGGCCAGTATGGGCGCATTTTTGTTATCAGGCGGTACCAAAGGTAAGCGCTACTGCTTACCTAATGCCCGGGTAATGATTCATCAGCCATTAGGTGGATTCCAGGGGCAGGCCACTGATTTTGAAATACATGCCAGAGAAATTCTTGGTATCAAAGAGAAGCTGAATCGCTTGATGGCTGACCATACCGGCAAAACATACGAAGAGATCGCAAATGATACCGAACGTGACCGTTTCTTAAGTGCGCAACAAGCCTTGGAATATGGTCTGATTGATACCATATTAAGTAAAAGAGACACGAAGTAATTAAAGCAAGGTGACCAGGTTGGTGGTCACCCGCGACGTAATAAGAGGTAGTTACATGTCTGATCACCGCACTGACGGCGATAAAAGCGGCAAGTTACTGTATTGCTCGTTTTGTGGCAAATCACAGCATGAAGTGCGTAAGTTGATCGCAGGACCACAAGTCTATATTTGTGATGAATGCGTTGATTTATGCAACGACATTATCCGTGAAGAGATTAAAGATATTTCGCCTAAGCGCGAATCGGATACCTTACCTACACCAAGAGAGATTCGTGCTCACCTCGATGATTATGTTATCGGTCAGGAGCATGCCAAAAAAGTATTGGCGGTAGCGGTATATAATCACTATAAAAGACTGAGAAGCGCGCAGCACAAGCAAGAAGTTGAACTGAGCAAAAGCAACATTTTGTTAATTGGTCCAACCGGCAGCGGTAAAACCCTGCTGGCAGAAACGCTGGCCCGGCTGTTAGATGTGCCATTTACGATGGCGGATGCGACTACCCTGACAGAAGCAGGTTATGTCGGTGAAGATGTCGAGAACATTATTCAGAAACTGCTGCAAAAGTGCGATTATGACGTTGAAAAAGCCCAGCGTGGTATTGTCTATATCGACGAAATTGACAAAATTTCCCGTAAGTCTGATAACCCCTCTATTACCCGCGACGTGTCAGGTGAGGGTGTCCAGCAAGCCCTGTTAAAACTGATTGAAGGTACGATTGCCTCCGTACCGCCGCAAGGTGGGCGCAAGCATCCGCAGCAGGAATTTTTGCAGGTCGACACCTCGAAAATTCTGTTTATATGTGGCGGGGCCTTCGCCGGGCTTGACAAGGTTATTGAACAGCGAAGCGCTAAAGGTGCTGGGATCGGTTTTGGGGCTATGGTTAAAAGTAAAGAAAGCACCCGTAGTCTTAGCGAGTCATTTCGCGATGTAGAACCGGAAGATTTAGTTAAATATGGTTTAATTCCGGAGTTTATCGGCCGTCTGCCTGTGGTCGCAACGCTGACAGAACTGGATTTAGATGCCCTGGTGCAAATTCTCAGCCAACCTAAGAATGCGTTGGTCAAGCAATTTGCCGCTTTATTTAAAATGGAAAACGTTGAGTTGGAATTCCGGGATGATGCGTTAAAAGCCATAGGCCAGAAGGCGATGGAACGGAAAACCGGCGCCAGAGGGTTACGCTCTATTGTTGAAGGCGTGCTGCTCGACACTATGTATGAGTTACCGTCAATGGCAGATGTCAGCAAAGTGGTAATCGATGAAACAGTGATCCGCGGCGAGACTCAGCCCATACTGATATATGAGAACAGCGAGCCGGATGTGGCGCAGTCACACTAATAAAAAAGGAGCTGATTCAGCTCCTTTTTTATTTTCACAATTGAAGTTTGCCAATTTAACCCCATATACTGGCTATCAGAGTCGCCCGCAGTATTAATTCGAGAGAAAATCAATGACAGTAGAACAAACTGAACGTTTGCATATGCCGGTATTGGCGTTGCGTGACGTCGTCGTTTACCCCCACATGGTGATCCCCCTGTTTGTTGGTCGGGCTAAATCTATCAAGTGTTTAGATGCGGCGATGGACAACGATAAGCAGATTTTTCTGGTCGCTCAGAAAGACGCGTCACTGGATGATCCTAGTGCTGACGATTTATACCAGATTGGTACCGTTGCGACCATTTTACAATTATTGAAATTGCCTGACGGCACGGTAAAAGTACTGGTTGAGGGTTCAAAGCGCGCTAAGCTGGCTGAATTTACCGAAACTGAAAATGCCTTTGCTGCGCATGTAGAATTGATCCCGTCAATTGATATCGACAGCAGCGAGCAGGAAGTGTTTTTACGCTCAGCGATTAACCAGTTTGAAGGCTATATCAAGCTCAATAAAAAGATCCCGCCTGAAGTATTAACGGCACTGAGCGGCATCGATGATGCAGCCCGGCTTGCCGATACTATGGCCGCTCATATGCCTCTGAAAGTCGAGGATAAGCAGAAGGTACTGGAGTTGGTTGATGTAACCGAGCGCCTGGAATACCTGATGGCAATGATGGAAAGCGAGATCGACATATTACAAGTTGAGCGCCGCATTCGCAGCCGGGTTAAAAAACAAATGGAAAAAAGCCAGCGCGAGTATTACCTGAATGAGCAAATGAAAGCCATTCAGCGTGAGCTTGGCGATCTGGAAGATGCTCCCGACGAGTTTGAAGCTCTGGCGGCCAAGATTGAAAAAGCAAAAATGCCGGTAGAAGTAGCGAATAAAGCCAGGGCTGAGTTGCAGAAGCTGAAAATGATGTCACCGATGTCAGCTGAAGCCACCGTGGTGCGCAGTTACATTGACTGGTTATCGACAGTGCCGTGGAAAGCCCGCAGCAAGGTGAAGAAAAACCTGGCAGCAGCCGAGCAGGTGCTTAATGCGGATCATTATGGTCTGGAGAAAGTAAAAGAGCGGATTATTGAATATTTGGCAGTACAGCAACGGGTTAACAAGTTAAAAGGCCCTATTTTATGCCTGGTCGGACCTCCTGGTGTCGGCAAGACGTCGCTGGGCCAGTCCGTGGCCAAAGCGACCGGCCGTAAATACGTGCGGATGGCGCTTGGTGGCGTGCGCGATGAAGCCGAAATTCGCGGTCATCGTCGGACTTATATTGGTTCGATGCCGGGGAAAATTATTCAGAAAATGGCGAAGGTCGGCGTACGTAATCCTTTATTCCTGCTGGATGAAATCGATAAAATGGCCTCTGACTTTCGTGGCGATCCGGCGGCTGCTTTGCTTGAAGTGCTTGACCCTGAGCAAAATGCCACCTTCAGTGATCACTATCTGGAAGTTGACTACGACCTGTCTGATGTGATGTTTTTTGCCACGTCAAACAGCCTGAATATTCCGGCAGCATTGCTGGACCGGATGGAAGTGATTCGCTTATCAGGTTACACCGAAGACGAAAAACTGAATATTGCCCGGCAACATCTGATCGCCAAGCAGATAAGCCGCAATGGCTTAAAACCTCACGAGCTAACGATTGAAGACAGCGCCATTATTGGCATTATCCGGTATTACACCCGTGAAGCCGGGGTACGTAGCTTAGAGCGTGAAATTTCTAAGTTGTGCCGTAAAGCTGTAAGAGAAATTTTGCTTAATGCAGAAGTCAAAAAAGTGGTTATCACAGCGGATAATCTTGAGAATTACCTCGGCGTGCAACGTCATGATTACGGCAAGGCTGAGGACAGTAACCGGATTGGTCAGGTGACCGGTCTTGCGTGGACTGAAGTCGGCGGTGATTTACTGACGATAGAAGCCGCATCTGTCGTCGGTAAAGGTAAACTGACCTTTACCGGCTCGCTGGGCGATGTGATGAAAGAGTCAATTCAGGCCGCGATGACGGTTGTCCGCAGCCGGGCTGAAGTGCTGCGGATTAATGAAGATTTCTATGAGAAAAGAGATATTCATGTGCACGTGCCAGAGGGCGCGACACCAAAAGATGGCCCAAGCGCCGGTATTGCTATGGTCACGGCATTGGTTTCCAGCCTGACAGGCAATCCGGTGCGGGCAGATGTCGCCATGACCGGTGAAATTACCCTGCGTGGTGAGGTGTTACCTATTGGTGGACTGAAAGAGAAATTACTGGCAGCGCACCGGGGGGGGATCAAGCGGGTGTTAATACCGCATGATAACGTTCGTGATTTAAAAGAAATACCGGATAACGTGAAAGGCGATATTGAAATTAAAGCCGTCAAATGGATTGAGGACGTACTGGAGTATGCGCTGCAGGAGCCTACAGACCGTGTCACTACAGGAAATACGGCAAAAAATGCAGCAAAAAGCAAAAAAACCATAAAAAATCCGGCTTAGGGGCTTTTCATTCCCGTTGGCTGTGCTAAGTTATGGTCAGTTTCGACCAAGCCCTTGTATAACAAGGGCTGCGGTTAAAGCGAAAAATTATTAGTTTGAAAGCGTCTTCTGCTTGCAACACAACAAGATGCTTGTTATAACGAAGCGCAGTCAAGAAAAGCTAATAACTGCTGGTTGTAGAAAATAATAACAATTGAAGGGGATGATATTGTGAACAAGTCTCAACTTATCGACAAAATTGCTGCTAACGCAGATATTTCAAAAGCGGCAGCTGGTCGTGCACTGGACGCGTTCATTGACGCTGTTACTGATGCTCTTAAAGAAGGCGACTCTGTAGCGTTGGTTGGTTTTGGTACTTATAGTGTACGCGAGCGTGCAGCCCGTACTGGCCGTAACCCACAAACTGGTGCTACTATCCAAATCGCTTCTGCGAAAATTCCTTCTTTCAAGCCAGGTAAAGCGTTAAAAGACGCCGTAAACTAACTGGTTGCTGGCCCCGGCGCGCCGGGGCAGCCTGTAAAGCACGGGTAAGTCACCGGGCTTCATTAAAAAAGGCGCATCTGTTAAGATGCGCTTTTTTTTTAAGACAACTTGCCGTTAAGTTGAAAATAGAGATATCGCGAAGATGTTAGAAAGAATCAGAGAAGGCTCCCAGGGGGTTATAGCCAAATCCATATTAGGATTGGTTATTCTTACGTTTGCCCTGGCAGGTGTAGGCAGTTATTTAAGCTCGCCAACCGAGGTATCGGTGGCAGTAGTAAATGGCGAAGAAATCAGTCAAACCCAGTTCGAACAAGCATTGCAGCGTGATCGGGCCCGGATGCAGCAACAATTTGGTGAAATGTATGACACTATCGCCGCTGACCCTGCTTATAACAGCCGGTTCCGGGCAGAAGTGCTTGAAAGGCTGATTGAGGAAACCTTGCAGCAACAGTTTGTCCGTAAGCTGGGGATCCGGGTCGGTGATGATCAAGTGCGGGATACCATCAGAAGCCTGGGAGAATTTCAGGTAGACGGAACCTTCAACAATGACCGCTATATCGCCTTGTTAAGACAGATGGGATACCAGAGCACTGATTTCCGCGAGTTAGTCCGTGAGGATATGGCGGCCAGTCAGTTCAGGGCCGGTGTTTTTGCCAGTGAATTTTATTTACCGTCAGAGATGCAGCAGATCCGCCAGCTTGAACAACAAAGCCGTGATATAAGCTATGTGGTGGTTAAAGCAGAAAACTTTGCTGATCAGGTAACAATCAGCGAGCAGATGGTAGAAGATTATTATCAGATGCAGCTGCAACGTTTTGCTACTGAACCGAAAGTGGCCGCGGAGTACGTAGAGCTCTCTGCAGCGGCACTGGCAGAAGATATTGAGATTACTGAGCAGCAGATCGAGGCTTATTATGCTGCAAATCAGGCGCGCTTCAGCACAGCTGAACAGCGGCAGGTTGCCCATATTATGCTGGAGTCTGATGGTGCTGATGAAACAGTGGCTGCTGAAGCCGCAGCATTATTAACCCAGTTACAACAAGGCGCCGATTTTGCTGAACTGGCAAAAGCGCATTCAGACGATACATTTTCGGCAGAGAGTGGCGGAGTGCTTGATAATCTGGAGCCGGGACAGATGGACCCGGATTTTGAGCAAGCAGCTTTTGCGTTAACTGAAGCCGGACAATTAACCGGTGTTGTGCAAAGTGAATATGGCTATCACATTATTAAGTTGGTGAGTCTGACGCCAGGCCAGCAACAGCCTTTAGCAGAAGTGCGTGACACCATTATTGAGCGGTTAAAGCAGGAACAGGCAACAGAGCAATTTTATCAGTTACAGACCCGTATGGCTGAGGTGGCGTTTGAAGTTCCGGATAACCTGGAAGAGAC
Organism: Arsukibacterium sp.; assembly: GCF_033722355.1. GTDB lineage: Bacteria > Pseudomonadota > Gammaproteobacteria > Enterobacterales > Alteromonadaceae > Alishewanella. The sequence goes on from NZ_JAWVZF010000009.1 coordinate 18,974, forward strand.
CGCAGCAGTACTGGATCAGCGCGTGCTTGCTACGCCACTGTTCACTGCCGATCAGGCTACCGCACCACTGGACCATCCAGCAGTCGTTAGTAAGCTGTTCGATCAGCAATTTATTGAGGATGGCTTAAACAGTGATCCGATTGAAATTGGTAATCAGCACCTGGTCGTTGTGCGGGTAAAGGAATTTCAACCAGCCCGTACTTTACCTCTTGAGGAAGTGCGAGCCGAAATTACTGACACTTTGAAAGTCGAGCAGCAAGCCCGGCTGGCGCAGGAAAAGGTGACTGCATTGCTGCAGGATCAGACTGACCTGGTGAGCTTAGCAGAGCAAGTAAATAGTCCGGTACAGACTGCACCGGCGACCCCGCGCTTTGGTGGTACTTTGGATCCTGAAATCCGGGCAAAAGCATTTAAATTGCCAAGACCGGTAGCTGGCACGCCAAGTATTGACTCGGTAACACTGACAAGCGGCGACGTCGCAGTGGTAGCAGTATCTGCCGTTCAGGATGTCGAAGTGACAACCGTACCTGCAGAAGATGAGCTGGCGAGAATGGCGCAGCGCCAGGCTGAACAAAGTTATCTGGCGTTAGTGGCCGCGTTGAAAGCTAATGCAGAAATCAGCCGCAATCTGCGAGCTGCTGAGCCGGAGCAGAATTAAGCCAATACGGCTTTTGCAGAAACAAAAAAACCGTGCCTAATGCACGGTTTTTTTATTGTCTGAGGGTAAACACAGCGCAACGGATTATCAACCAACAGCGGTGTTAACCAGTAGAACTGTTAATCAGTTTTCTGGTGTAATCATGATCCGGCGCGGCAAATACTGCTGCCGTGGCACCATAATCAACCACCTTACCCTGATGTAGTACCAGAATGCTATCGCTGATATGACGAACCAGTCGCAGCTGATTACTGATTAACAGATAGGCTAGGCCGGTACTCTGCTGTAGTTCCAGCAATAAATTAACAATTTGCGCCCGCAACGTCGGGTCAAGCGCTGTTAATGCTTCATCGAGGATCAGCAGTTTGGGGTCTAAGATAAGTGCCCGGGCCAAGGCCACCCGCTGCAGTTGGCCGCCGGAAAACATGTGCGGGTAATATTCAGCATGTTCATCCAGCAAGCCGAGCAGTTTCAGGGTCTGACCAATTTTATAACGGCGTTGCTGCTGGTCCAGTACCGTGCTGAAACATAATACATCCTCTAGCATCTGCCCCACTTTTTGCGATGGGTTTAATGAACGGCCAGCGTCCTGGAAAATAAAGCGAATGACATGATTATACTTTTTATAGTGACTGATCTCGACAGGCTGACCTGCCAGCAGGATTTGTCCACTATCAGGTTTTTCAATACCAACCAGAAGTTTAGCCAGGGTACTTTTGCCAGAACCCGTTTCACCAACAATAGCAAGCGTTTTGCCTTCCGCCAGGGTAAAACTGACGTTGTCCAATGCCGTAATATGCTGTCGGCCAAACCAACCTCGTTGCTTGCTGTAGCCTTTACTTAAGGCTTGTACTTCAAGTAAGTCTGTCATCACTTATCCTTGGTTGTTAATGGAAAATGACAGCTGAAATAATGGTTTTGCTGACGCTCCAGGGCGGGGGTTTTTACGCATTCCTTGCGGGCATTCGGACAGCGTGGCCCCAGGCGACAGCCTATTGGCACGTGCTGTAAGGTCGGAATACTGCCCGGCAGCGCATAGAGTGGCGTTTTAGGGGCTAAGTCAGGTTGAAATTCCGGTACGCTTTTAATCAGTGCATCGGTGTAAGGGTGCAAGGGCGACTGCAGGACCTGGCTGGTTTCACCTGCCTCTACCAGCTGACCACAATATAATACACTGAGTTTTTGAGTATAGCGGGCGACACTCTCCAGTTCGTGACTGATCAGCAGTATCGACATGCCTTTAAGTTGATTAAAACTGGCAAGCAGACGGAATAACTGAGCCTGAGTAGTGCTCTCCAGTGCTGTTGTCGGTTCGTCAGCAATTAACAGTTTAGGGTTTTTAGCAATCGCCATGGCGATCATAACTTTCTGACAAATGCCTTCCGACAGTTGATAAGGATAACTTTGCAATATCCGTTGGTGCTCACGCACCCCTACTTTATGCAACAGGCCAATGGCCTTTTTGCGCCTTAACGCATTACGACGCCACCAGGGGCCGCTAAGCAGATGATCCGGGATGGCTTCCTCCAATTGTTCGCCAATCACAGCAGTAGGGTCGAGACTGCGGCTGGGCTCCTGATATATCATCGCAATATCACGGCCAATAATTTGCCGCCGTTGCTCCGGGGTGAGCCGCAGCAAATCCTTACCAAGCCAGTGAAAACGGTCTGCTGTGACTTTCCAGCGGCGATTTAATACCCCGACAATCGCTTTCGCTATCAGACTTTTACCTGAACCTGACTCACCAACCAGACCCCGGATTTCACCTTCCCGTAAACTGAGACTGACCCGGTCTACCGCTCTGATCAAACCATCAGCGGTTTCCAGCTCAATCGTCAGGTTTTTGATATCCAGCAATAACATTTAATTTTGCCGCCTTTTTAAAATCGCGGTTTTCAAACCATCACCAACCAGATTGACGGATAACACGGCAGTAAAAATAAGTAAGCCGGGAATGGCGACACTACTTGGTGCCAGATAGATAAGATCAAGCGAATCACTGATCATTGCGCCCCATTCCGATAAAGGCGCCTGGGCACCAAAGCCAAGAAAACCCAGGGCGGCGATATCTAAAATCGCCGTGGATATTGCCATTGTGGCCATTACAGTAAGTTTTTCCCATATGTTGGGCAAAATAAGTCGGGTTAATACATGCCAGTTCGTTGCCCCATCTAACCGGTAGGCAATCACATAATCCTGCTTTAGCTCTTCATCAATCGCATTGCGGATCCCGTGCACAAATTGCGGTAACAGCGCCAGCATGATGGCCCAGGTGGTATTCAGTAGCCCTGGCCCGGTCACCGCAACAATAATAATTGCCAAAAGTAATGATGGAATGGTCAGCGCAAGATCAAGAATATGATTGAATACACTGGACTTTACCCCTTTACTCATTCCAGCCAGAGCACCAAGTATCAGCCCCATTACAAGGGCGCCCGCTACGGTAATAAGTGCAAAACCAAAAGTGTAACTGGTGCCTTTTATCATCCGGGACAGTAAGTCACGTCCCAGATCATCGGTGCCGAAAGGATACTGCACTAAGCCTGCGGCATTCCATGACGGAGGTAAAAGTAGCAGCTCATCGACCTGCAGGTAGGGGTCATGGGGTGTGAAAAAGGGCGCCAGTATGCTGATAATAAAGAAAGTAAAAAATAGTGCCAGTCCCGTCATGGCGGAATGCTGCCGCCGGAATTCACGCCACAGTTGCTTAACCGGTGAGCGGTTGTTCTCTTCGAGGTATAACCTGAGTTTGCTCACGTTAACCTCGTCTGGCTAATGGGTTAAAAAAAGCATGCAAAATTTCTGTCAGCATGTTTATTGTAATAACCATGGTGGAGATCACTAACAGGCCCGCCTGGATAGCCGGATAGTTTCGTTGGTAAATGCTGTCGACTAACCAGCGCCCAATACCCGGCCACGAGAAGATAACCTCTGTCAGCATTGCCAGGGTAATCAGTGTGCTGAATTGTAATCCGATCTGACGGATTACCGGTAACAGCGCGTTTCGCAAACCATGACGGTACAGCACCTGACCCCGGTTTAAACCTTTTGCTCTGGCAGTTTTTATATAGTTTTGCTCCCAGACATTTAGCATCGCATCCCGTACAAACCGGATCATTACTGTCGTTGGAAAGGTGGCCAGCACAATAGTTGGCAGTAGCAAATGTAACATAGCGCTGTACATGGCTTCACTGCGATAGCTGATATCTGCCTGCCAGATGTCGTACAACATAAAGCCGCTGCTGTGTGGGATTTCGTAAAGCACGCCAATCCGGCCAGCTGATGGCAGCCAACCCAGTGCCAGGGAGAAAAACATAATCAATAATAAGCCCCACCAGAAAATCGGCAGGGAATAACCCACCATGGCCATTGCAGAAATTGACCGGCCAATAACACTACTCGGCTTAAAGGCGGCGACAATGCCCAGTGGAATGCCGACGACAAAAGACAATAGCAGAGCGTAGAATGCGAGCTCAAGGGTTGCAGGCAACAGTAATTTTATTTCCTGCAACAGCGGTTGCTGGCTGGCAAAAGAAAGCCCCCAATCACCATGAATAATTCGGGTTAAAAAAGCCAGATACTGGTTAACAATGTTCTGATCTAGTTGATAGTAGTTGACGAGGAACTGTCGCTGGACTTCATCAATTTGCCGCAAACCGCTGAGATTCTGGGCGACATCTCCGGGGAAAAGATAACCAAGACTAAATGCCAGAATACTCAGTGCCAGAAAAACAAACGCCATCAGAAATAAACGCCGGAATAAATAGCGGGTCATTGTTCAGCCCTTGTTGCATGTTGCAGGGAAATCCCACCATAGGGGTTAATGCTGACTCCACTTACTGAACTGCTGATGGCCTGAAACCGCTGCGAGTGGGCAATAGCAACCAAAGGTTGCTGCTGATGTAAATACTGCTGAGCAGTTAGGTATAAAGCGCGGCGCTGCTGCTGATCTGCCGTTAACAGCGCCTGGCTGATAATATCGTCAAAAAGTGGGTCGCACCAGTTAGCCCGGTTCGTACCAATATCTCTGGCAGCGCAGCTAAGCAGCGGGCTGAAGAAATTATCAGGATCCGGATTATCTGCAGCCCAGCCAATCAGCACCGAATCGTGTTCGAAATTTCCCAGCTTTTGGCGAAAACTATTCCATTCATAAGAAACGATATTTGCTCTGACACCAATCTGGGCCAGATCGGCCTGCATTAACTCAGCCATTTTCAGTGCATTTGGATTATATAACCGCTGAACCGGCATTGCCCAGATATCCATGCTAAAACCATCTGGATAACCGGCTGCAGCGAGCAATGCTTTTGCCTTGGCGGGTGAGTATATCGGCGCTGGTAAACCATCATTGTAGGCCCATGATGTCGGCGGCAGAATACCATAGGCGGGGGTAGCTTGACCGTAATATACAGCTTGTAAAATAGCGGCTCTGTTAATGGCCATTGCCAGTGCCTGGCGCACCGCTAATTGATCAAAAGGTGGTTTCTGTGTGTTAAACGCCCAGAAGCCAACATTCATACTGGTGCTCTCCTGCACGGTGACATCTGGTCGGGCCGCAATCAGCTCCAGCTCTGCCACTCTGGGGTAGGAAACGATATCACATTCGTGAGTAAATAATTTTGCCATTCTCCGGGCATTATTAGGGACGATATCAAATACCAGCTGTTCAGGTTTAGTATCACCACGCCAATAAGCATTGTTTCGATACAGCCTGACCAGTATATCTTTCTGATATTCTCTGAAGCGGAACGGGCCGGTGCCTATTGGCAAACGGTCAATCTGGTCGGGTTGTTTTTCAGCCAGCAGTTGCTGACCATATTCAGCAGAGAGAATAGCTGCAAAATCGGTTGTCAGGTTTGACATAAAGGAGCTGTCAGGCCGCTGTAACTCAAATAACACAGTGTATTCATCAAGCGCCCGCACCTGCTTTACCAGGCCTGCCCAATCGACACTCTGAAAGTAAGGGTACACCCCACCGCCTTGCAGATGAAACGGGTGGCTTGGATCAGTTATCCGGTTAAAGGTAAACACCACATCCAGTGCATTGAAGTTCCGGCTGGGAGAGAAATAATGCGTGTTATGGAAACTGACATTTTGCCGGAGGGAAAACTGATAACGGGTGCCATCTGCACTGACCTGCCAGCTGGTCGCCAGCCCCGGAATAATGTCACCATTGTCAGGGCTGATATCAACCAGCCGGTCGTATAACTGCTGGCTGATGATATCAATAGTTGTACCCGAGGTAACCAGCTGAGGATTAAAGCTCTCAGGCGAGCCTTCAGAGCAGTATACCAGGCCGCTGCGCGCTGCCTCCGGCAGCTGCGGTTGACAGCCTGCCGTCAGCAGTATCGTAGTGAGCAGTATACTGACAGCCTTCGGATACCAGACATTACATTTAGACAAATTCATCCCTGCTGACTTTCCAGCAACTGATATTTTTTCATATAACCACGTAACTGATGATAGGTCAGGTTTAACAACTCTGCGGTTTTTTTCTGATTATACTGACTGGCGCTAAGTGCCTCTTTAATCAGGTTCACTTCAAAATCCTGCGATAAAGTTTTGAAATCGACTCCATTACTGAAATCTATTCCGTCTTCGACCCGGGCAGCTGCGACCGCCGGCTTACTGTTGTCGGTTGTTGCCGCAGGCATTGCATTCGGTTCAGTTGCTTTGGCAGCCTGTACTGTTCGGGCTTTTATCCGTTGACTTGGCCGGTAGGCCGACTCGAACGGGTTAAGCTGAATATGGTGCACCGGTACATACGGATTGTTGGTGCGGTAAACACTGCGCTCAACGACGTTTTTTAATTCACGAACGTTACCAGGCCAGTGGTACTCCAGCAGCGTGTTTTTCGCTTTTTCACTAAACCCACTGAACAGTTCAAACCCCAGCTCACGGGCCATGTTCATCGCAAAGTGCTCTGCCAGCAGTAAAATATCCTCCCGGCGCTCCCGCATAGGCGGTAGCGTTATAACATCAAACGCCAGCCGGTCAAGTAAGTCGGCCCTGAATTCACCATTGTCAGCCATTGTTGGTAAGTCTTCATTCGTGGCACAGACTAAACGCACATCAACCCGAACCGGTCTGCTACCGCCAACCCGTTCAAACTCTCCGTATTCAATGACCCGTAATAATTTCTCCTGCACCAGCGCCGGAGTGTTAGCCAGCTCGTCTAAAAATAACGTGCCGCCATTGGCCCGCTCAAAGCGACCCTCATGGCGTTTACCCGCGCCGGTGAAGGCACCTGCTTCATGTCCGAACAATTCGCTCTCCAGCAGGTTTTCATTCAGAGCGGCACAGTTCAGGGTAAGATATTGCTGATCCCAGCGCTGAGACAGAAAGTGCAGTCTGGCAGCAATCAACTCTTTACCGGTACCCCGCTCGCCGATAATAAGTACGGGTTTATCAAGGGGAGCCAGTTGCGACACCTGATCCAGTACATTCAGAAAACTATTCGCCTGACCTATCAGGTTATCTTGTTGGTATTTTCTGTTCATTGGCAGCTACTAAGTAGTTAAATTGGCTAATAAGTAGTGTATTTCATAAAGGGTGACAGCTAAAGCTTTTGTTTAAAATAAATAAAATTATTAAAAATTAACAGGTTATGATATTTTTCAAAGTTGGCAAGAAACCTGAATAAGCTATAGCGTAATAACATCAACAGACAGAGGTAACTAAGATGGGTATTTTTTCACGCTTTTCAGACATTGTGAACTCAAACATCAACTCTTTGCTGGATAAAGCAGAAGATCCGGAAAAAATGGTCCGGCTGATTATCCAGGAAATGGAAGATACACTGGTAGAAGTGCGTTCATCGTCTGCCAAAACGATTGCTGAGAAAAAGGATTTACAACGGGTTGTCAGCAGACTGCAGAATGAAGCCGATGACTGGCAGGCTAAAGCGGAGCTGGCCCTTAGCAAGGATCGTGATGATTTGGCCCGGTCAGCGCTGATTGAAAAACAAAAGGCTGCTGAGCAGGCAGAAGCATTGCTTCGCGATATTACGGTACTGGATGAGCATATCAGCAAGTTGCAGGATGAAGTATCACAACTGCAGGAAAAACTGGCAGATGCGAAAGCCCGTCAGAAATCTATGCTGATGCGTCGGACAACAGTTGAAAACCGGCTGGAAGTGAAAAAGTCACTGGACAGCAACCGGATTAACGATGCGATGTATAAGTTTGAGCGTTACGAGCAGAAAATCGATTCGCTTGAAGCGCAGGTAGAGTCTTATGATTTAGGTAAGAAGACTTTGAAAGATGAGTTTGCACAGCTTGCTGCTCAAGATAAAATTGACAATGAGCTGGCGGAGCTGAAAGCCAAAGTCACTAAAAAATCCAGTAAAGAAAACGCCTGATTTCAGGCGTTGCAGGAGCGACTAAATGGATATTCATGAGATAATTTTTGTGCCACTGATCCTGTTTATGATTTTTGTGGCACCCTTATGGGTCATTATGCATTACCGCAGCAAAAGTAAAATGCAACAGGGTTTAACTGATGTGGAATTACAGCAGTTAAATAATCTGGCGGCCCGCGCTGAAAAAATGGCCGAGCGCATTCATACGCTTGAAGCAATTTTAGATGCAGAAAGCCCGCAGTGGAGAAATCAGCATGACTAAGCCAAAACGCGAATTACTGCGTGATGACGCAAACGGCAAGCTGGCTGGTGTCTGTGCCGGGATTGCTGACTATTTCGGCTGGGAGCTGTGGCTGGTGCGGATTATTACCGTATCCGCCTTTTTCCTCGGCGCAGGTGGGTTTGTCGTTGTGTTGTATATCGCCGCCTGGGTCGTGCTGGAAAAGAAGTCGGTAGTCGCTGCCAAGCGGCCACTTGGCAGTACGGCGATGGCAGAGGAGCCGGGTGTTGAAGTTAAAACCCGGGTCTGGCAACGTGGCGAGCCACCAAAGCAGGCCTTGCAACACCTGGCGAACCGCTATAATAGTTTGGAATTGCGCCTGCAGGACATGGAACGGCATGTTACGTCAAGCCGCTTCCAGTTAAACCGGGAATTCAACAACTTATAAACGGAGTTTTATGACCTGGCTTGATAAGCTGCAGCATCAGAGTCGTCAGTTACGCCACCGCGCCCTCGACCGGCATGTCCGGCTGGGCGTGACCGGTTTGAGCGGAGCCGGTAAAACGGCTTTTATCACTTCATTGGTTCATCAGCTTACTCAGGGAGATAGTCCGCAAAATTTACCTTTTTTCTCAGTGGTGCAGCAAGGACGTTATCTTGGCGGCCGGTTGGCTGCAGAACAAGCCTTGACCATTCCGCGCTTTCCGTTTGAACACAACCTGAGTTTTTTGCAGCAAAATCAACCGCAGTGGCCACCGTCAACGACTGGCTGGAGTCAGCTGAGCCTTGCTCTGCGCTACAAAGCAAGCCGGGGACTACGCTCTCATTTACAGTCTTTCAGTGAGCTGGCACTTGATATTGTTGATTATCCGGGCGAATGGCTACTGGATTTGCCGTTACTGCAGCTCGATTACAAGCAATGGTGTGAGTTCAGCTGGCAACTGTTTGCCAAACCGCATCGCCAGACCCTGGCTGCTGAGTTTAAACGCCTGCTGACGGACGCTGATCTGACCGATGCCAGTGAAAGCCAGTTACAAGGGTTAACTGAGGCGTATAAAGCATTATTACAAAACTTCAGCAGCACGGCTGGCACCTACCTAAACCAGCCGGGTAGGCTATTAGTCCCCGGTGAGCTTGCTGGAGCGCCGATGCTGCAGTTAATTCCACTACTGCCAACTCAGTTAACTGACAGCAGTGTCTTACTATCAAAATTGACCAGCCATTACCAGAGCTATCGGGACTACGTCGTTAAACCCTTTTATAAACAGCATTTTTCTCAGCTGGACCGCCAGGTTGTATTGGTAGATTGTCTGAGCGCATTAAATGCCGGTGCTGCAGCCACCGCAGAATTAAGCCAGGCACTGCAAATGATTATGCAAAGTTTCAATTATGGTCCTTCAAGCTTATTGCGCCGCTTGTTTAAACCGCAAATCAGTAAAGTATTATTTGCAGCAAGCAAAGCGGATCACGTGACCCCGGAGCAGCACCAGGCTTTGACCTTGCTGTTGCAAAATTTGTTGCGCCAGCCACTTAAACAAACGACTTATCAGCTGGCAAAAACCGAAGCAATGGCGCTGGCAGCCTTCAGGGCGAGTCATACAGGCTATATTGAACAGCATGGCCAGAAACAGGTGTGTTTGACGGGCACAGATAGTGACACCGGTAACAAACTAAGTTTATTTCCGGGAGATGTACCGGCTGAGGTGCCTGATGCCAATGTTTTTGCCAGCCATAAATTCAATTATCCGGCTTTTTTGCCCTTGTCGCTGGCGGCAAATGCAACGTTGCCGCATATTCGGATGGACCATGCCCTGCAGTTTTTACTGGGAGACAAGTTACGATGAAACCGTTAAAACCCGCTCAGGTTTTCAGGTTAGACGAACATAGCCCGGTACCGGAGAAACCTGGTTTAAAGGCCAGGACTGAATTTGATCCAGCCAGTTGGCAATCGGTGCCAGAGACGCTTGCTCAGCCGCTGTCAGCCAAGCCTGCCATCTTAAGTAAGCTGGTCTGGCTGGCACTGCTGAGTCTGGTTGTGCTGTCAGGCTGGCAATGGTTGGAGTGGTTAATTATCAGCTGGCAGCAAAACCCGGTGAAGGGGGCCTTTGTTAGCCTGCTAAGTGCGGCGGTACTGGGGGGGGCGCTGTGGCTTTTGTGGCGGGAGTGGCGATTATGGCGGCGACTGCAGCAAAACAACCACTGGCAGCGCAGTGCACAGCGCATAGCACAAAGTGTCCAGTATGGTGAAGCCGATGCGCTTTGCCAGGAAATTATCACGCAGCTACCTGCCACAACAGGTTTGGACGTTACCGTTGAAAACTGGCACAACTCAGCACGTCCGGAGCACAGTGATCTGGAAAAGCTTCAGCTACTTGACAAAATGGTGCTGGAGCCGCTCGATAGCCAGGCCAAGGCAATAATCTGGCGGGCGGCGACAGACACCAGTCTGGCGGTCGCGGTGATCCCTTTTGCGCTGATCGATATGCTGATGGTGGTCTGGCGCAGCAGCCGTATGGTAAGACAGCTTGCTGCACTGTATGGGGCGCCTGTGGGGCAGTTACGCAGCCTGGTAATGTTAAAGCGGGCTTTAGCGGCCATACTCTGGGCGGGAGGCAGCGAGCTGGCGCTGGATATGGCAGCGGATGTGATGAGTAGTGAGTTAACGGCCAAATTGTCCGCCAGGGCTGGTCACGGTGTGATTGCCGGCTTGCTGGTAGCCCGGTTGGGTAATCTGGCCATGCAACAGCTGCGACCACTGCCACTGACTGAAAAACAACGGATTAATGTGGCAAAACTCAGCCAGAGCCTGATTCAACGGTTCCGCAGCCAAAGCGCCGCCAGCGAAACTTGACAAAACTGTTAAAACGTAAGAGGGGCCAGCTAACGGCCAGACTGCAAGATGTCTGGCATGCTTCCAAAAACTAAAATTTCTGCTAAATCTGTTGGCATCTTTCATTACGTTACGTAGTAATCCCATGCATCCTAAAACTATTCATCCGCATACACTTTGCATTCATGCTGGCAAAGAAAAAAATCAGCATGGCACTTTGGCGACACCGCTTTATCAGACATCCACTTTTGTTTTTGACAATGCCGAGCAGGGCGCAGCCCGTTTTGCCGGTGAGCAGGAAGGCTATATTTACACCAGGTTGGGTAATCCGACAACGCGTGAGTTGGAGCAAAAACTTGCCGCGTTGGAAGGTATGGATGACGCCGCCGCCACCGCAACTGGCATGGGTGCCGTTGCCGCCAGTACCATGGCCTTTTTACAGCATGGCGATCACCTCATTGCCAGTAAGGCAATTTATGGCTGCAGTTTTGCGTTATTTAACCACATGTTTGCCCGTTATGGAATTGAGGTCAGTTTCGTTGACATGACTGACCATGTCGCAGTGGCAGCAGCGCTTCGACCCAATACCAAAATGTTATTTGCAGAAACGCCGATTAACCCTAATCTGGTGGTACTCGATCTGGCTTTTCTCGGTCAGTTCTGTCAAAAACACCAGCTTATTTCCGTGGTGGATAACACCTTTTTGACGCCGTTGCTGCAACAGCCTGCTAAATACGGCATTGATATTATTATTCACAGCGCTACCAAGTATCTGAATGGCCATGGTGATGTGGTTGCCGGTATTATTGTCGCTGACCGTGAAAAAATAGCGACGATAAAAATGACGACGTTAAAGGATATGGGAGCCACAATCAGCCCGCATGATGCCTGGTTGATCATCCGCGGCTTGAAAACTCTGGCGGTACGGATGGAGCGTCATTGTCAGAATGCCCAGCAGGTGGCCGAGTTTTTGCAAGCTCATCCTGCAGTAAAGGACGTTTACTATCCGGGACTGCCCAGTCACCCAGGCTACCGTTTTCTTGGAGAACAAATGCAAGGCGCCGGTGGCGTACTGGCATTTGAACTGAATGCCAGCCTGGAGCAAAGTCGTTATTTTATCAATCAATGCCGGTTACTGAGCCTGGCGGTCAGCCTGGGAGATGCCGAGTCACTGATCCAACATCCTGCTTCGATGACGCACAGCCCCTATACGCCGGAAGAAAGACAAATGGCGGGGATCAGTGATGGTCTGATCCGGGTGTCAGTAGGTTTAGAACACGTTGCCGATATCATTGCTGATTTGCGCCAGGCACTGGAAAAGATGCAACAGCTTGGTTGATCCCTTGTAAGCTGCGGCTTGCCGGCCTGGTGTAATCCAGGCTTTACAACTGTGCTTGCAGCTTTACAAGGCTTTCGGTGAGCACACGATACACAGTCGTTGTCTTATCCTCTAGTATCCGCTCTACCAATAAGGTGGCATCGCCACTAAATTATTTGCAACAGGTTGTATATGAGTAAGACAAGTCAGTATGTATCGAGACAGTCCGATGACAGGGGCATTATTGCCTGGTCGGCGGAAGAAAATCAGATTTGGCATGAGTTGATTACCCGTCAGCTTGGCGTCATCGAGGGTAAAGCCTGTGATGAGTTTCTGGCAGGCCTTGAGAAATTGCAGTTACCCACTGACCGTATTCCGCAACTGGAGGAAGTCAACAAGGTGTTGCGGGCATCCACCGGCTGGGAGTGCGCGGAAGTCCCCGCTTTAATCAGTTTTGATAAGTTTTTTGAATTGCTGGCAAATAAGCGCTTTCCGGTGGCAACCTTTATCCGTTCCCGCGAAGAGTTTGATTATTTGCAGGAACCGGATATTTTTCATGAAATATTTGGCCATTGTGCCATGCTGACTAATCCTGCCTTTGCTGAATTCACCCATATGTATGGCAAATTAGGCTTGGCAGCTAGTAAGCAGGACCGGGTTTTTCTGGCCAGGTTGTACTGGTTTACCATTGAATTTGGATTGCTGAAAACCGCTGATGGCCTGCGAATTTATGGCGGTGGCATCTTATCGTCACCGGGTGAAACAGTATATGCACTGGAATCTGCTAAACCAGAGCGTAAGAGTTTTGATGTGGTTGATATGCTGCGAACGCCATATCGGATAGATATTATGCAGCCTATTTATTTCGTATTAAATGATATTGACGATCTATTTGACGTCGCTCATTTAGACATCATGGCTTTGGTAGAACAGGCCAAGGCGCTTGGTTTGCATGAACCACGGTTTGAACCTAAACAAAAACAAGCAAGTTAGGAACAGTAATGACAGATTTAACCACAATGAAATGCGAAGCCTGTAAAGCCGATGCGCCAAAAGTATCGGATAAGGAGTTGCCTGAACTGATGCGGCAAATTCCAGACTGGACGCCGGTGTCACGTGACGGTATTTTGCAACTTGAGCGGATATATAAATTCAAGAATTTCAAGCAGGCCTGGGCCTTTCACAACAAGGTTGCTCAACTGGCCGAGGATGAGGGCCATCACCCTGCTTTATTGCTGGAATGGGGAAAACTGACAGTGACCTGGTGGTCACACTCGATTAAAGGTCTGCACAAAAATGATTTTATCTGTGCAGCGAAAACGGACAGCTTGCTGGCTGACTAATATCCTCCGACTGCCATAGCGCCAATAAAATGTTGGCGCTAATCTTATTTGCGCCATTCACTGTCTTGCCTATTTTCACCGGCTATCTGGCTCGAGAAAGCTTGTTTCTGACTTATTTGTTCATATATCTTTACAAAAATACTGGTCTGACTATAGCCAGATACCGTATTATGTCGCTATGAATTGGTATCAGGGTACATTGCTGTTATGCGTTTAGAAATTCAATGTCAGAACCGCCTGGGGCTGGCCCAGGAAGTATTAAATATTCTGGTCGGTTATCAGCTCGACCTGCGCGGTATTGAAGTGGATCCGGCGCTGAACCGGATGTATGTTTCCTTTCCGACCGTGAATTTTGAAAAGTTTCAGGAGCTGATGGCTAAAATTCGCCGGATAGCTGGTGTGGAAGATGTCAAAACCACCGCTTTTTTACCCTCTGAGCGCGAGCACAATGAACTGACCACGTTACTGAAAACCTTGCCGGATGGGCTGATTGCCATTGATGTCAAGGCTAATGTTACCGTAATTAATGATGCCGCATTAGAAGCCCTGTCTGTCGCAACAGATGATATACAGGGGCAGTCACTGCAGGGGATGGTCAAAGGCTTTAATTTTCTGCGCTGGCTGGAGAGTGATGATGTACTGGCCCAAACCCGTCGCTTTGAAATTCATGGCAAGCGGTTTATCGCGGACATTCTGCCGGTGATGGTGCCTGATGATACCGGCCATGAAATCCTGGCTGGCGCAGTAATTAATTTGAAATCTGAAAGCCGGTTAGGGCAGCACATGGTTGCCTTTAAAAAAGGTGACCAGGAAAGCTTCAACACGCTGCAGGCTAACAGTAATCTGATGCGCAAAGTGGTGCGGGAAGCAAAAAAAATGGCTCAGCTGGATGCGCCTATTCTGATCATGGGAGAAACCGGTACCGGCAAAGAGCTGCTGGCACGGGCCTGTCATGCTGCCGGCAGCCGGGCGGCCAGGCCTTTTCTGGCAGTAAACTGCGCCTCTTTACCGGATAACGTGGCTGAATCTGAGCTATTTGGTTATGGTTCCAATGCATTCGCCGGCAGTTCTGAAGGTAAAAAAGGGATTTTTGAACAGGCAAACGGCGGCAGCGTCTTTCTGGACGAAGTCGGTGAGATGTCGCCACAGTTGCAGACAAAGCTGATTCGATTTTTGCAAGATGGCAGCTTCAGGCGCGTTGCAGATGAAAACGAAGTAAAAGTTGACGTGCGGGTAATATGCACCACCCAGAAAGATTTGCCTGGTATGGTCCAGGAGGGACGTTTTCGCGAGGATTTATTTTACAGACTGAACGTATTAACCCTGACCTTGCCACCGTTACGCGAGCGCAAGCAAGATGTGGTTCCACTGGCTGAGTTTTTTATTGCCCGCTTTGCTGCAAGGCTTGGGCGCAAAGCCCCGCGGTTGACTGAAAGTTGCAGTCAGTTTTTACAGCAGTATCCCTGGCCGGGTAACGTCCGGCAATTGGAAAATGCGTTGTACCGCGCAGTGACGTTACTTGATGGTTATGAGCTGGAAAAAGATCATTTGCAGCTGCCAAGTTACACCAGTGATTTTGGTTATCTGGAACAGGACTTTGATGGCACTTTGGATGAGGCGGTAAAACGGTTCGAAGCAAACTTATTAAGAAAATTATATCCTGCCTATCCAAGCTCACGCCAATTGGCCAAAAAACTGGGCTTAAGCCATACCGCCGTCGCGAACAAACTTCGTGACTACGGTATAAATCGCAAGACTGTAAAGATATAGTTGCGCCTCGTCAGCTTAGGTTTACGCGTATCGGGCTGGCAGGCTTATCTGTCGGCCTTTGCGTTCAAGCAAATCCACAAACGCATTTTTGTAGTTATTTCTGTACATAATTGACTGCGGTCCAATACCGGATTACCGCCCGGTTACCTCTTCCTTTTTTTATTGGTAAGCGCATGATAGCGCCCACATTCGTTGTTTGGAGAATCTTTAAATGGCAACTACTGAAAAAAAAATTAACCCGTTAGGCACAGATGGCTTTGAATTTGTCGAATATACTGCTGCTGATGCTGAGGGTATCCAAAAATTAAAAGATCTGTTTTATTCGCTCGGCTTCACTGAAGTAGCTAAGCATCGCTCCAAGCAGGCCTGGCTGTATAAGCAAGGTGATATCAATTTTATTATCAATGCTGAACCGAATTCACAGGCAGAAGAGTTTGCCAGGCTGCACGGACCTTCGGTTTGTGCTATGGCCTTTCGGGTAAAAGATGCTGCAGCAGCCCTTAAACATGCGCTGGCCAATGGTGCCAAGGAATATAAGAACCAGGTCGGCCCTATGGAGCTGAATATCCCCGCTGTATACGGCATTGGCAGCAGCCTGCTGTACTTTGTTGACCGCTACGGTGCGAGCTCAGTGTATGATATCGATTTTAAGTTTTATGATAACTGGCAGGCTGAGATGGAAAAACATAGCGTTGGCCTGGAAGTGCTTGATCATTTAACCCACAACGTGATGCGCGGTAATATGAACCTGTGGGCAGGCTTCTATGAAAATATCGGTAATTTCCGGGAGATCCGCTATTTTGATATTGAAGGAAAATTAACCGGATTAGTGTCAAAAGCGATGACCGCGCCTTGTGGCAAAATACGTATTCCAATTAACGAATCATCTGATGACAAGTCACAGATTGAAGAATTTATTCGCGAATACAAAGGCGAGGGTATTCAGCATATTGCCCTGACTTCAGATAATATTTATGAAACCGTGCGGACATTGCGTAAGCGCGGGATGGAATTTATGCCTACCCCTGATACTTATTATAATAAAGTAGATGAGCGGGTTGAGGGACATGAAGAAGATCTGGACCAAATGCGTGAACTGCGGATCCTAATCGACGGCGCACCAATGAAAGATGGCATTCTGCTGCAGATTTTTACCAAGACAGTGATAGGTCCGGTGTTCTTTGAAATTATCCAGCGTAAAGGCAATGAAGGTTTCGGTGAAGGCAACTTCAAAGCCCTGTTTGAGTCTATCGAAGAAGATCAGATCCAGCGCGGAGTATTAAGCAATGCGTAAATGGGCATCTTTTCCGTTAAAGGAAGGTGATGTATCACGGCAGGCGCATGCCGATTTCCCGGAGCAGGCAATTTATGAGCGGGAAACCGGCCGTAGCGGCTTTTTTGGTCCGGCGACTCACTTTCATCACACCCATGCACCAACCGGCTGGAGTGACTGGCAGGGGCCGCTTCGGCCCCACTTGTTTAATTTTAATGAGATTAAGCAGGATAAAGCCCAGTCACCATGGGCAGTACCGGATTTACTGTTTAACAACCACTGCAGAATGCGAACCTGGCGTTTGACTGACAGCATGAGCAAGCTGGCCCGCAATGCAGACGGTGATGAGCTGTTGTTTATTCATGAAGGTAGTGCTGAGCTGTATTGCGATTATGGTCATTTAAGCGTGCGCGACGGTGATTATATTGTGATCCCGCGTTCGACCATGTGGCGGCTGGTGCCTAATGAGCCGATGTTTATTCTGCTGATTGAAGCCACCAACGACAGTTATCAGCTGCCGGAAAAAGGTCTGGTAGGTAATCATGCGATCTTTGACCCGGCGATGCTCGATACACCAAAGATTAATGATGCATTTAAAGCGCAGTACAGTGAAGACAGCTGGCAGGTAGAAGTAAAACGCCATGGCCAGGTATCGGTAATGACGTATCCTTATAATCCGCTCGATGCCATTGGCTGGCACGGCGATTTAGCAGTGATGCGGATAAACTGGCGTGATATCAGGCCGTTAATGAGCCATCGTTATCATCTGCCACCGTCAGCTCATACTACCTTTGTAGCGCAGCGTTTTGTGGTCTGTACCTTTGTGCCAAGACCAATTGAAAGTGATCCTGGCGCGTTAAAGGTACCGTTTTATCACAATAATGACGATTATGATGAAGTGCTGTTCTACCATGCCGGTGATTTTTTCAGCCGTGACAATATTGAGAAGGGGATGGTGACGTTCCATCCGGCCGGTTTTACTCATGGCCCTCACCCTAAAGCCTTCGCTGCCGGGCGTGAGTATAAAAAGAAATTTACCGATGAAGTTGCGGTCATGCTCGACACCCGTGATGCGCTGGAAATGGGTGAAGCTGCGCTCGCGACTGAGAACCCGGATTACGTTAACAGCTGGAAAACCAAACCTCAGGTTTAAGCGCAGCAGGTTCTGTTAAGGAATAATATGAAGTTAGCAAGTTTAAAAAATAACACCCGTGACGGTCAGTTAGTGGTTGTCAGCCGTGATTTAAGCCGGTGTGTTGCAATCACAGATATCGCCAGCACTATGCAACAGTTACTTGATAACTGGGCTGACTTATCGGCGAAAGCCGATAACGTTTATCAGGCGCTTAACGCCGGCAAGCTACAGGATGAAAAGGCCTTTGACCCGACGCAGTGTGAGTCGCCTCTGCCCCGTGCCTATCAGTGGGCTGACGGCAGTGCTTATGTGAACCATGTTGAGCTGGTTCGCAAAGCACGTAACTCTGAGATGCCGCCAAGCTTCTGGACTGATCCGTTAATGTATCAGGGGGGCTCTGATGACTTTATTGGCCCGCGTGATCCGATTGAGGCTATCAGCACTGACCATGGTATCGACTTTGAAGGTGAAGTGGCAGTGATTACCGACGATGTGCCCATGGCCATCAGTCCGCAGCAGGCGCTGGAAAAAATCCGGCTTATTATGCTGGTTAATGACGTGTCGCTGCGGGGATTAATTCCGAATGAGCTGGCCAAAGGGTTTGGCTTTTTCCAATCTAAACCTGCGTCAAGCTTCAGCCCGGTTGCGGTGACGCCGGACGAGCTGGGCGATAAGTGGCAGGACGGCAGAGTGCACTTGCCACTATTGTCTACTTATAATGGTAAACCTTTTGGTAAGCCCAATGCCGGTATCGATATGACTTTTAACTTTGGCCAGTTGATTGCGCATGCTGCAAGAACCCGTAACCTGGGTGCGGGTGCAGTTATTGGTTCGGGCACGGTATCGAATAAGCAGGGCACCGAATACGGCACTGCGATCACTGAAGGTGGGGTAGGTTACAGCTGTATTGCTGAGATCCGGATGATTGAAACCATCCGCGATGGCAAACCAAGTACCTCTTTTATGCAATTTGGTGATACCATCAAAATGGAAATGCTGGATAGTGATGGCCAGAGCATTTTTGGTGCTATCGACCAGCAAGTTGTGCAATATAAAGCTTAATTAAGTTCCTAGCGGATGCGGATGTACTTTTTTCTGCGACCGTTGAAGCCTTGGGCGGGCTGACAAATTCGTCAGGAACGAATTTGAACAGCTTCGCTGGCCCGACGGGTGAACTTCATGGAGGAAGTTCATAAACGCCCCCAGGGATGGGTTTACGGCGTGTCGCAGTAAAAATGTACGCAGCAGCAGCGGGTTCGAAGCGCTAAAGGTAACCGTTTATGAAACTCTATAGCTACTGGCGTTCTTCAGCTGCCTACCGGGTGCGCATTGCGCTGCATTTAAAACAACTTAGTTTTGAAACGATACCGGTACACCTGCTAAAAGATGGCGGTCAGCAACATAGTGCAGAGTACCAGCAGCTTAATCCAAATCAGTTGGTACCGACTTATGTTGATGGTGATCTTAGTCTGAATCAGTCGCTAGCCATCATTGAGTATCTGGATGAAATCTACCCGGAGCCGGCTCTGCTACCTGAAGACCCTGTAGCGAAAGCCCAGGTGCGCTCACTGGCGCTGGATATTGCCTGCGATATTCACCCGCTGAATAACTTAAGAATACTGCAATACTTAACCGGTCCACTGGCGCTGAATGAAGACCAGAAAACCGAATGGATCCATCATTGGTTACACACTGGCTTCAATCCGCTGGAACAGCGGCTGCAAACCACGGCTGGTGAGTTTTGCTATGGCGACAATATTACCCTGGCCGATTTATGTCTGGTGCCGCAAATGTATAATGCGTTGCGATTTAAACTCGATACCCTCGAGTATCCCACCATCAGCAGAATTTATCATCATTGTCAGCAACTGGCAGGATTTGCCCTGGCCGCCCCGGAACAGCAAAGTGATGCTCAGGTATAATAATGGCTGAGACGGGCGCTGGATCAAACCGCAAAACCAGAAGGATATTTGTTATGCCGAAAAGGCTGCTGAACAGGCTATTGGTCTATATCGGATTATTTGGCATTGTGTTTCAGCTTACTGCCGCATTATATGCACTATGGCACGGCGTACAATTACAAAGTTTTTGGTTTTTTATGCTGCTGGCACCTGTTCTGTGTGTCGCATCCGGCCTGTTGCCTGCATTACAACTACAGCGTGAGCCAGATTGAATCGCGCTGTCATTCTGGCTCAGCCTGATTGGGTATATTAGGCAATTTAAACATCCCCTTAATTTCAACTCTTTCAATACCATCTTCATTAAAAATAAAGTTTACCTGCCCGGGACCGCGGTTGAAGCGATAGCGGCCACCATCGTAATGTAAAATAAAGTTACCTCTGCCGTCTTTGATGTCCGGCTCTTGGGTAAGCTTGAGAGAGAAGCCACTAATTTCATATTCAAAACGGCGCAGCGGAGCGTTAACGAAGTCAGGCACCCAGACTTCATCGTCATTTTGCAGAATAAGTGCCAGTGAATATTTTTGCGGCACGCTGTTAACTGTCAGGCTTTGTTTGCCCACACTGAAATGATACTGACCTTCTTTTCTGATATAACTGAAGCCATGCTGAAAAGGCACAGTTTTGCCATCCAGTAAGGTATAGGTACCCTTACCGGTTAGCTGAAACTGAGCAAAAACGGGAAAGCTCATCAGTAAACTGAAAACAACAATTATTATTTTCATGCTATTGCTCCTGAAACCGCCGGTTTGACCTGAACAGCAGCATTTTGGTTCAAACCTGTGTCACATCGACAATAAGTTTCAACTGCTGCCCTGGCTGCAGATACCGTTCAGTATTAATATTGTTCCACTTGATTATTTCTGCAACAGATACACTGAAGCGTTGGGCAATTCTGGCCAGAGAATCCCCTTGGCGCACCTTATAGCTGACTGTCCGGGTAATAGCCGTCGTCGGCGTGTTACCACTGTCATGCCACATTACCAGTTTCTGGCCTGGCTTTAACGGATCTCGCTGGACCATACCATTCCATTTTGCCAGTTCAGCGACAGTGACTTTGTGCTCACGGCTGATATCCCATAAGGTATCACCGGCTTTAACGATATACTCTGTTTTAACGCTGCCCCCGGTGCGCCCCTGTGCCTTGGCAATCCGGCTCTGCTGGCTGAGTTCATATTTTTCAGCTGCTTTTGCTGACATTGGAATCAGTAAATGCTGGTTAATCCTAATCGTGTTACCGGCTAAATTATTCAGACGTCTGACTGCATCAACGGTGGTTTTATGTTCACGGGCAATTTTTCCCAGCGTATCACCGGACCTGACGGTGTAACTTTGCCACTGCAACCGCTCAGAGGCAGGAGTTTGCGCCAGTAAATTTTTAAAATTTTCTGCTTTGGCCAAAGGCAACACTAGCTGGTGAGGGCCATCAGGATCAGTGGCCCATTGATTAAATCCCGGGTTCAGCGCCTGCAATTCTGCTACAGTTAACTCAGCCAGTTCAGCGGCGATGGCCAAATCAATCTGACCATCAGTGGCAACAACCGCAATTTTTGGCTCATTGGCAATAAACTTCCAGACAATATCAAACTCATCGGGCCGTTTTAAAATATCAACCAGTGCTAGCAGCTTAGGTACGTAAACGGTTGTTTCTGCGGGTAAATCGAGAGACCAGAAATCTGTTGGTAACCGCCGCTTCTGATTGGCTCTGATGGCCCTGCCAATCCGGCCTTCCCCTGCGTTATAGGCAGCGATAGCGTTTAACCAGTCATGTTCCAGTGTGTTGTATAAATACTGCAGATAATCTAATGCTGCGCGGGTTGATTCAATAACGTCGCGCCGACCGTCATACCAGAAGTTCTGCTTCAGGCCAAAGCGACTGCCGGTGGCTGGCATAAATTGCCACATGCCTGACGCCCGGGCGGGTGAGTAGGCAAAGGGGTCAAATGCGCTTTCA
>NZ_JAWVZF010000010.1:0-39955 GCF_033722355.1 Arsukibacterium sp.
AGCCTTTCTGTCCGGTTACCCGGCTTACTGCCACCATTAAAGGCACTTCAGCTACTGCCAGCTGATAATCCCGCTGCAACTGCATTTTGCACTTCGCCTTACCACTTAAATCAGCAGCGGAATAGGTTGCCGGCAATGCAGCATCTGTCGCCGGGTTCCATAGCTGGTAATCACAGCCGTTTAAAATGCCGCTGAAATCCTCCCTGCGCTGCTGATACCAGCCGGAAAGACCATTGGCTGCGGGTTCCTTTAATAACTCGTCCCGATAACCCTGACTGACAGTATTAATTTTCGTCGCATACTGCAGGGCTATCTGTAAAAAGTTAACGCTGTTGCCATGTAACGGCAAATCCAGCTGCGCTGCCCAGTGTGGTGCAGATTGCTGCTGATACGCGCCGTTGTGAATGGTGAAGACGAAAGGCGTCGCGGCAAGCCTGGGGTGGTGCCGGTATTCTTTTGCCAGATAAAATGCCGTAGCTGCGGTTTGCCAGTCATGGCCATGCAGTACATCAAATGTCGGCTGCTCTGTGCACCACTGCAGTACCGCTTTGCAGAAAAAGGCAAAACGCAGTGGGTTATCAGCATAACCATGCTCGCCATCATCGTAAGGTCTTGCCCTGGCGAAAAAATCATGATGCTCCAGCAGATAGACCGGAATACCGGCAACATTCGTTTTGCGTACCGCACAGCCGAAGGTTTGGCCACCCAATTCAACGAATACTGATTCTTCGTCAGTGGTACCTACCTTGTACAATGAACCGTACCTGGGCATGATCACACTGATCTGATGGCCCTTTCCCTGCAAATTACTGGCCAGTCCCCGACACGCATCCGCCAGACCACCGGTTTTTATCAAACCTTCATATTCACTGCAAATAAACAGAATACGCAACACAAGTTCCTTAGCTATTTACTCAAACGTCATCAAAACCAATCTTGGCCCCTTTCGGGATCACGACAACGCCACCGGGTGAGATATGAAAACGGGCTTTGTCCTGCACCGGATCTTCACCGATAATGGTACCCGGGGCAATTTTTACGTCTTTATCAATAATGGCGCGGCGAATACGACAACCGCGGCCAATGTCGTTGTTGCCCATCAGCACGCACTTTTCAATGTAGCTGTGGCTGTGCACATGGACGTTGTAACCCAATATCGACTGATAGACGATAGCCCCACTGACGATACAGCCTGACGCCACCATAGAACTTATCGCCTGACCGGTACGGTTCGTTTCATCATGCACGAACTTGGCCGGTGGCATTGGTGGCGTGTAGCTGCGCAGCGGCCAGTAACGGTTATAGACATCAAACGGCGGGTTAATCGAGATTAAGTCCATATTAGCTTCATAGTAAGAATCTATGGTACCGACATCGCGCCAGTAACCGGCACTGCTTTCCGACTCGCCGCGAATACGGTTACTGGAAAAGTCGTAGACATAGACTTCACCCTGCGGGTACAAGCCCGGGATAATATTATGGCCAAAGTCATGTTTTGAACCATCCTGTTTAGCATCTTCTTCCAGCACATTAACCAGACAACGGGCTTCAAATATGTAATTGCCCATCGATGCCAGCACAAAGTCGGGCCTGCCCGGAATGGTTTTCGGGTTTTCTTTAGGCTTTTCCTCAAAGCCGATCATTTTGCCCTTTTCATCCACTTCAATCACGCCAAACTCATGAGCCTGACTTACCGGCACCGGTATCGCTGCCACAGTAAGCTTGGCTTTGTTATGACGATGAAAATCGAGCATTTGCCGCACGTCCATCTTATAAATATGGTCACCACCAAATACGCAAACGTGCTCCGGGTCCAGGCCTTCAATTAAATGCAAATTCTGATAAATGGCGTCGGCAGTGCCTAAATACCAGTGTTTACCGGTTTGCATCTGGGCCGGTATCGGGTCAATAAAGCGGTTGGTTAAGCCACTTACCCGCCAGGCGCGGCCTAAATGCTTCATTAATGAGTGCGATTTAAACTGAGTAATAACGAAGATCTGCAACAAGTCAGAATTTACAAAGTTGTTTAACACAAAATCGACAATCCGATAGTTGCCGCCAAACGGCACCGCTGGTTTAGCGCGAATACCGGTAAGTGGCGCCAAACGGGTCCCCTCGCCTCCAGCAAGTACCATGGTTAACACACCTGACATAAAGACTCCCTGTAATGACTTGGTATTTATTGAACTACTACCACGATAGCAGCATTAGCTAATAAAGCACCAGAAAAGTGACTTGCCAAGCGCAAAATCAGACTTAAGTCGGTGATTTTTCGCAATAGCATGGCCAGCAACAGATTTTAACGGCGGGAAACGAAAATTGGGTTACAGCAGCATGCCAAAATAAAACCGCACCAGGTTGGTGCGGCTTGTTTAACAAAAATTAGGCCGGTTAAAAAACCTGATTAACGTTTAAATTCTCGCGGCCAGCTCTGCGCCCTGGCGGATGGCGCGTTTGGCGTCTAACTCGGCTGCGACATCGGCGCCGCCAATTAAATGATTGGGGATGCCGCGCTCGGTTAAGCCTTGTTGTAAGTCCCGAAGTGGGATCTGACCGGCGCAGATAATCACGTTGTCGACATCCAGACAACGCTCTTCGCCGCCAATTTCCAGCCACAGGCCGCTGTCATCTACCCGCAGGTAATTCACCCCGCCCATCGACTCCACGCCTTTTTTCTTTAATGACGCCCGGTGCGTCCAGCCGGTGGTTTTGCCTAAACCGGCCCCCACTTTGCTGGTTTTACGTTGCATTAAATAAATTTTACGCTGTGCCGGCTCTGGCAGGCTGTCGGGCAATAAGGCACCACGGCCGGCATAATCTTTATCAACGCCCCACTCTTTTAACCAGGCATCCGGTTGCAGGGTTAATGAATGCTCTTCAGTCAGGTATTCGGCGACATCAAAGCCAATACCACCGGCACCGATTATGGCGACGTTTTTACCGACTGACTTATGATCACGTAATACATCTAAGTAACTGAGCACCTTGGGATGTTCCTGGCCTCGCAGGGCAATATCTCTGGGTAAAACACCGGTGGCCAGAATCACCTCGTCAAAACCGCCGTCGGCGAGCGACTCAGCGGTTTGCTCAGAATTTAAATGTAAGTTAATGGCATGCAATTCCAGCATCCGGCCAAAATAACGCAGGGTTTCATGAAACTCTTCTTTACCGGGAATTTGCTTGGCGTAATTAAACTGGCCACCGATTTGATGTGATTTATCAAACAAATGCACAGTATGGCCACGCTGCGCCGCGTACACACTAAACGCTAAGCCAGCCGGGCCGGCCCCGACCACGGCCAGTTTTTTCGGCTGTGCAGCAGGAGTAAAGTTAAGTTCAGTTTCATAACAGGCTCTGGGGTTAACCAGACAACTGGCTCTTTTGTTCTGAAACACATGGTCCAGACACGCCTGGTTACAGGCAATACAGGTATTAATCTGATCGGCGTTATCCGCAGCGGCTTTATTAACAAAGTCAGCATCAGCTAAAAACGGCCGGGCCATACAGATCATATCCGCCTGACCATTGGCCAGAATATCTTCGGCAACCTGGGGATCATTAATCCGGTTGGTGGCAATAACCGGAATACTCAGTTCTTTTTTAACCCGCTCGGTTATCCAGCTAAACGCCGCGCGCGGCACCCGGGTGGTAATGGTCGGCACCCGTGCTTCGTGCCAGCCGATGCCGGTATTAATTAACGTGGCACCGGCTTCAGCAATGGCTTTACCTAATTCAACCACCTCTTCATAACTATTGCCATCTTCCACTAAATCCAGCATCGACAAGCGGTAAATAATAATAAAATCCTGGCCGCACTGCTCACGCACTGCTTTAACCGTTTCAATGGCAAAACGGCTGCGGTTGGCAAAGCTGCCGCCCCACTCGTCCTGACGCCGGTTAGTGCGCTGACAGACAAACTGATTAATCAGATAGCCCTCAGAGCCCATCACCTCAACGCCGTCGTAACCGGCTTTTTTCGCCAGCTTCGCGGCATAGGCGAAGTCTTTAATGGTGCTGGTAATTTGCCGCTTTGACATTTCAGCGGGTTTAAAAGGGGTGATCGGCGATTGTATTTTGCTCGGCGCCACATTAAACGGATGATAGCCGTACCGGCCGGCGTGCAGCAGCTGCAAGCAAATTTTTGCATCATGCTGATGCACGGCTTCAGTTATCTGGCAGTGTTTTTTGACCTGCCACCAATGGCTGAGCTGGCTACCAAAGGGCACCAGATTACCGCGAAAGTTCGGGCTGATGCCGCCGGTAATAATCAGCCCGACGCCACCTTTGGCGCGCTCTGCATAAAATGCGGCCAATTTGGCAAAGCCATTTTTTTCCTCTTCGAGGCCGGTATGCATCGAGCCCATAATGACGCGATTTTTCAGCGTCGTAAAACCTAAATCCAGTGGTTGTAATAATCGTTGGTATGCCACTGCAGCCTCTCTGGTCGTACCTGTTAAATAGGAAGAATGTAGCTGCTTTGGCTGCTGATAGCAAGAGTTAAACATTTACTTACAAATTCAATTTAGTCTTTACGGCTAAATTGGTTAGCATAGCAGTGATAAAACTATTATTTCGCTTCCATTACAGGAACTCTTACAGGAAATTATTATGTCAGAACCGAGAAAAGGTCCTATTCGTCGCTTTTTTGGCGCAATCTGGCGGGTTTACAAGGGCTTTCGCTCTACTGTGCTTAACCTGCTGTTTATCTTTATCGTTGCGATGGTGCTGGTCGCTGTTTTCAGTGGTGAAGATGACGTTCTAATTGCTGATACTGCAGCCTTAGTAGTGAACCTGAATGGTGATCTGGTTGAAGAAAAACGCTGGATCGATCCTTTATCAGGTGTAATCAATGAAGGCCTGGGTGCGCCGGAAGAGTCGCCAGAAATGCTGGTGTCTGATGTCGTTAAAGTTATCGAAACTGCAACATCAGATAACCGTATTCAGGCCATGGTGCTGGATGTCTCCGGCCTGGGTTCAGCATCAATCGATAAAATGCAGCGTGTCGGTAAGGCGATTGAAGGCTTTAAAGCAGCAGGTAAGAAAGTCTTCAGCCATGGCGCTTATTTCGGCCAAACCCAGTATTATCTGGCCAGCTATGCCGACGAAATTAGCTTAAGCCCGATGGGTGCAGTGATTCTGGAAGGTTACGGCAGTTATCCGATGTATTACAAAGAGGCATTGGAGAAACTCAAAATCAACACCCACGTATTCCGGGTGGGCACTTACAAATCTGCCGTAGAACCGTTCCTGCGTAACGACATGTCTGAGGCGGCCAAAGAAGCTAACATTGCCTGGTTGTCAGGTTTGTGGGATACCTACAAGCAGCATGTCAGCAGCCGCCGTGGTTTCGATATTGGTAATTTCGATGAAACCTATGAAGCTCTGTTACAAAAACTACAGGCTGCAGAGGGTGACACCGCCCGTTATGCTATTGATAACCGCTATGCTGACGCTATTGCCACCCGGGAGCAATTCCGGCAAAAACTGATTGGCATTGTCGGTGAAAATGACAAACATACCTACAACCATATCGGCTTTGATGATTACGCAAAATATGCCATTCCAAACGCAAATTTTGTTAATCCGCTGACTTCAAAAGTCGCGGTCATCGTGGCCCGGGGCATGATAGTCGATGGCAATGCCAAAGCCGGTACCATCGGCGGTGATTCAACCGCAGCACTGCTGCGCAAGGCCCGGCATGATGAAAAAGTAAAAGCTGTGGTATTACGGATAGACAGTGGTGGCGGTAGTGCGTTTGCGTCAGAGGTAATTGGTCAGGAAATCACGCTGCTACGCGAGGCTGGCAAACCGGTAATCGCCTCTATGGGCGCGGTGGCCGCATCCGGTGGTTACTGGATAGCCGCCCCCGCCAATGAAATCTGGGCTGCGCCAACAACTATTACCGGTTCAATCGGCATTTTTGGCCTGTTACATACTCTGGAGAATTCACTGGATACCGTGGGCTTAAATGTTGATGGTGTCGGCACGACTGAACTGGCTGGGTTATCGTCAGGTTTACCGCTTTACAAGGGATTAAATGACAAAGCAAAAGATGTGTTCCAGCTGTTAATTGAGCGTGGTTACACTGAGTTTTTAACCATGGTTGCCAGCAACCGCAATATGACGCTGTCTGAAGTGGATGCCGTGGCACAAGGCCGGGTCTGGACAGGTAGCACAGCACTGGAACTGGGTCTGGTTGATAAACTGGGTACTTTTGACGATGCCATTGCTGCGGCAGCTGATATGGCAGGCCTGGATAACTATGATGTACAGGTAATTACCCAGGAATTGTCGCCAACAGAGCAAATGCTTAAAGAGCTGTTTGGTACGGCGAAAGCTAAGGGCTGGTTACCACAGGTGCAGGCCTCACCAGAACAGCAGATGCTGCAACGGGTAAGCAAGCAACTCCGGCAGGATTTCGTTATCCTGAACCAGTTCAATGATCCCAATGGTATTTACTCTTATTGTGTAACGTGTACCGTTAACTGACAGTCAGCTTAATCTCCATTACAATGCCCGCCATGCTGCGGGCATTTTTGTAGTGTCGACATGGCTTTTTATCAATTGACTTTACTGAGCACAATACTATGACCAGAAAACGGATCTATGTCGCCTATACCGGTGGCACCATTGGCATGCAGCAATCCACTCAGGGCTTTGTGCCGGTGCCGGGGTTTCTCACGGCCACAGTTAAGCAGATGCCGGAATTTTTTCACCCCGACATGCCGTTGTTTGATATTCACGAATATCATCCGGTTATCGACTCATCTGATATGACTCCGGCACATTGGCTGCATATCGCCACCGATATACAGCAACATTATCAGCAATATGATGGTTTTGTCGTGCTGCACGGTACGGACACGATGGCATATACCGCGTCCGCCTTGTCTTTTATGCTGGAGAACCTGCAAAAGCCGGTAATCATTACCGGCTCTCAGATCCCGCTGGCACAGCTTCGCTCAGATGGTCAGGTAAATTTATTAAATGCGTTATATCTGGCCGCCAATTATCCTATTGCTGAAGTCGCATTATTTTTTAATAACAAACTGTTTCGCGGCAATCGCGCCACTAAGGCCGATGCCGATGGCTTTGATGCATTTGCCTCCCCTAACTTCCTGCCACTGCTCGAAGCAGGGATAGATATCGATCTGATAGAAGGCAAAATAACTCCTGCCCCGGCAACGGTGCCCGATTTAAAGGTGGCCACTATTACCCCGCAGCCAATAAGCGTTGTTACCCTGTACCCCGGTATCAGCACCGATGTCATAAGCAATATGCTAACCGCACCGGTAAGGGCGCTGATTATTAAATCATTCGGGGTAGGCAATGCACCACAACGTCCCGAATTACTGAGCGTACTGCAGGCAGCGGCCGAGCGGGGACAGGTTCTGGTGAACTGTACTCAGTGCTTTAAAGGTAAAGTCAATATGGATGGCTATGCCACCGGCAATGCCCTGAAAACCAGCGGCGTGATTAGTGGTTATGACATGACGCTGGAAGCCACTTTGACAAAACTGCACTACTTATTAAGCCAACAGCTGGATGTGACACAAATTCGCCAGAAAATGCAGCAGAATTTGCGTGGTGAGCTGACCAGTCAGGGGGCTTAGCCCCCTGCTGATTAACACAAGCGGGGTATCAACGCGCTGAAAACACCGCTTTTAACCGGGGCAGCAAGACAAGCTCAGCGTCAGACAGCGGGCCAAATGCCAGCCAGTGCTTCAGCAAACTTTGTTTATCCGCTACTTCACCGGCATTATGCTTTAATGTCAGTAGTGTTAACTGTACCTGCTGGCGCTCGCTACGTTCCTGCTCAGGGCCATTAATATCACTCATTATTTCCAGGGCCAGGGTCAAGCCCTTGCGATCTAATCCCAGCGCACCGGCCAAGTCAGGTTGCGGGGTAAACTGCGCCGGCCAGCTATCACTGTTGCTGCCAGGCTGTGCTAACTGTTCAAATAACGAATTGATATCCTGCTGCGCCGCCTGAGTGCTTTGCTGCTGCATTAAATCAGTCAGTTGCTGTTGCAACTGGTCACGTTGCTTCCGGGCAGTAGCCATTACACCGACGTCCAGTTGCTGAAGCTGCGCTGCAACTGCGCTAAACTCGTCACTGGCACTGGTTACCGTTAACGCTTGCAGCCGCTGGGCTATTTCAGCAAGTGCTGTTGTTAACGCTTGCTCCTGCTCCAGTTGCTGTTGTTGCTGCTGGGCATAAATGGCCTGCCGCTGACTGAAAAAACCATCACAAATCTGCCGGAATTGCTGCCACAATTGCTGGTCATGTTTTTTACCGGCAAAACCCAACTGTTTCCAGCGTTGCTGTAATTCTTTGAGTATCTTACTGCTTTGATTGCTGTCACTAAGCGCTGTCGCTGCCTGAGCTTCACTGATCAATGCTTGCTTTTGCCCGGCAACCTGTTGCTGCAGCTCAGTGAGCTGAGCTTTTAACGGACTCATTGCCGCCTGATAGCGCTGTTGCAACAACAGATAATCCTGGCGCTTAACCGGTCCGGCCTGCTGCCAGGCCTGGGTTAAGGATTTTAATGTACCATCGAGCGCCGATGGTTCCGTTGGTGCTGCCAGCAGTTGTTCTAACTGCTCTATAATGGCTTGGCGGGTTTTGAAGTTTGCTGCTTTTAACGCATCTTGTTCAGCAAAGTACACCCGACACGGGGCATAAGCCTGCTCACAGGCAAGGTCAAAAGCGGCATTTAATTCGGCCTCCTGCTCTACGCCAGCCTTACCAAAACTGGACCATTGTTGCCGGGCCTGTTTTATCTGCTCAGCCCGCGCCGGGATATCAGCCGGTTCGTTGCTGGCAAGTTGCTGCAGTTGTGCCAGCAGCTCCTGCTTACGCGGCGTGGCAATATATTCCTGCCAGTCAGCGAGCTCAGCAATGCGTTTGCGGGCAAATTCATAGTCAGCCGCCAGTTTTTGCTGTTCTGCCTCGTTAAGCATCGCGTATTCTGCATTTATGCCTTTAAATAAGCCAAACAGAACTTTATAGCGTCCTTGCTGGTCAAGCCGTTTAAACTCGGCAATTTTGCTGCGACACTGGCGCAGCGCACGCTCACTCTGGTTACTGATTGCCTTAATCGCTTGCTGCCACTGCTGTTGCAACTGCTGTTTTGCATCAGCGAGCGAATCAGGCACCGCCAACGATAAATCGGCCATAAGATTATGCCAGTTAGCTTTATACTGGTTTAATTGCTGCTTTGCTTTATCAAGTTGCGCCGGTTCTACGGGTAAGGCCTGAGCAGCCCAGTCGCTGACTAAACGCGATGCCTGACTGAGTTTCTCCGCCGTTTGCGGCAAACGATTTAACTCACCGCTAAGGGCCCGTTGCTGCGTTTGCAGTTCGTTGCGCTGCGACACACTGAGGACATCTGCCGCTAAAATCTGCTCAGACAGCAGAGACAGCTGCTCAGCAATTGTCTCTGCGGCACTGATATCAACCTGGGCTAACGCCTCAGTTAACTGCTGAGTCAGTTCAGTCAATGCAGCGGATAACTGCTGATATTGCGCGGCAGCGGCGGCTTTTTGCTCTGCTTCTGCCTGTGCTATCGCCAGTTGCTGTAACTGCGGCGCTAACCAGGCTTCCAGCTTAGTGAGTAATTGCTGATATTTATCTTCAATACCAGCCGCTTCAGCTTGTGGCAGGCAGTCCAGTTCAGTTTTTAATTGTTGCCACTGAGTTTGCAACTCAGCCAGTTGTGCCGGGATCTCGGCGACAGAGAATCGATCGCGCAACGCATTTAATCTGGCCAGCAGCAATGTCAGGTCTTTACGAAGTTTAACTGGTTTTTGCTTTAACTCAGCCTGTTCACTCATTCTGAGCTGTAACTGTTCTGCCAGTTCACCGGTTAACAGCTTGCTGAGCTTTTCCAGTTGTTTCTGGTCATCCACTTGTGCCAGTAACTGCTGTTTCTGGGCAATAGTCAGTACTGTTCCTGTCAGCGCTTTACTGTTTAATTCAGGTTTATTCAGACGCTCAAGTACACTGAATAAGATTTCGGCATCTGTTTCCCGCTCCGCTAATTGCTCCAGTAAGGCTACCCGGTTGCACTGGGCAATAAACTGACGCTTTTGTGGTGCAGCTATTTGCTGTTGCAGCAGCATGGCCAATAACTGCTGCTCGGCGAACTGCCGTAACCGGTCACTGCTATCCTGCTTACTGGCTTGCCACCACAAGGAAAAGTCGTTCAGATGCGCCAGTGCACTTTGCCGCACCGTCTCGTTGCTGTCGTTAAACGCCAGTTCATGTAAAATTTGTTTGTGCTCGCGCTGGCCTGCTGACAAGCTGGCTATTGCCTGCTGACGCATACTGCTGTCAGGATGTTGCCACTTAGGCTTAAACCAGTTTTTAAATATCATCGTGTCCGAACCTTGCTATTGCGTCATTATTATCAAATTGCTTTTTCAGTTCAGCTTTCGATTTCTGGATCAGCTGACCATCGGCACCCACAGTAAATAATTCATCTGACTTCAGCACCGTGGCCTGATAAGCCATCACCAGCTGCAGCGTATGCGCTTTTTGTTGCTCGTTAAGTGCTACACCGTCAGCCCAGCGGCCGGTAGCCACCGCATCGGCCAGCTTTTGATAGGTTTCTGGCGCCATAGCGCTAACCAACGCTTTAAAATCCATAACGTTATTTTCGCTTTAACATAATAATCCGCGCCCGGGTAACGACGTACCAACAAAACCCGAACGCAATGGCTGCATTTGATAAATACTGGTTGTAGCTGTGATTAGCGGGCTGCCACCAGTACAAAATGCCAAAGCCAGCCAGAAACAATACCATAGCCAGCATTGACTGGTTCATCAGCGATTGCATTTTACGGTTTTTCTTCTCCCGCTCTATCGCGGCAAGTTGCTCTGGCGTATTGCTACTTAAGTCACCACCACATTTGCTGCAAACCGCGGCTTTATCTGAAATTCGTTGCCCGCAGTACGGGCAGGATATAATTGCCATAATACTTACCTTTACACCTTAACTGGTTTAGCAAACTAACTCCTGCTTTAACGCAGTTTATCAACCACTTGTAAAATCGCACTCAGACTGTCCTGTCCCAGTTTCATTGAACGGATATCAGACCAGCCGAATGCCGCATCGGGTAAATCAGCGTTGTCTTTAAATGGCATCTCAACGGTATAGGCCAGACATTTAAACTGCTCAGCTACCCAGTTGGTTGCCACTGTCAGATTAGCGGTTCCGGGCTCGTCCTTGTCATAACCATATTTAACCTGAAACTCCGGGGTCACTGCTAACAGTGCCGCTTTAAAGTCCTGCTCTAACTGGTGCATCTGGTCGTTATACGACGGTACACCTTCTGAGCCGGCGACAAAATTATATGGCAGGTTTTCATCACCGTGAATGTCTAAAAACATATCCAGCCCGGTTTCCAGCATTTTCTGGCGAACCAGGTAAACTTCCGGGCTGCGCTCCATCGTCGGATTCTGCCATTCCCGGTTCAGGTTAGCGCCAGCAGCATTGGTCCTTAAATGGCCCCGCACACTGCCATCCGGGTTCATGTTTGGCACGATATAAAACACCGCTTTAGCCAGCAGACTTCGGGCAACACCATCATCTTCATCCAGCAAACGATCAAGCAAACCTTCTATAAACCATTCTGCCATCGTTTCACCCGGATGCTGACGGGCCGTAATCCAGATTTTCTTTTTGCTGTCATCCGGCTCACCGACCACCAACATACTCATATCACGGCCATCAAGGGTTTCACCTAAATCTACCAGCTGACAGTTGTAATCGTTTTGCGCCTGATGCAGTAAATCCTGATGCCGCTCATAACTGTAGGGCGCGAAATAAGCAAAATACACAGACTCGGCTTCAGGGTAATGGTTAATAATTAATGCTTTACCATCAAATTCTGTTTCAACCCGAAACCAGGTTTGCCGATCATAAGAAGCAACGGCCTGATAATCCTTCCAACCATCGGGGTAGGCAGAGCCTGCCGCATTGGTAATGGTAATTTTGTGCTGCTGTGGATGCGGGCTGTTCAGCCGGAAATGAAACCACTGATAAAAGTCAGACTGGTTGTCTTTACGGATAGCCAGTTGAATATCGGCCGGGTCTTCCGCTTTAATGATTTCGATATTACCACTATCAAAATTACTGGTGATTTTCATAATTCAGTTCCTGTTTTTTTAATGGTCAAAGCCTAACATAGCCGCTTTGGGCTGAACATGGGCTTCAGGGCTCGTCCCGCAGAAAAGCGATGTTACTAAACCCCATTTTGGTAAAGGCCTGCTGCCGGAAGTTTTTAATCGCGGCTTTATCTTTAGCCGTTTTTGCCACCTGCTGCTCCATCGCCAGAAAGCTGGCAAGATCAATGTCTTCAGCCGCCGCTACCGCTTCATATAAATCGACAAAACGATCATAACTAAACGCAATAATTTTGGTGGTGCCTTTAAATGTATATTGAACCTGTCTTGCCACTTAACCTCCCTGCCCGGCCGGCCTGCGGCACAACCAGATTGAAAACCCGATCATAGCGCAGCCAACGCTCAGGCGCACTAAATCTGTATCACGTTGCCAGATAATCACATTCACCAGCAGCCCCGCTGGGATCAGCGCATTATTCATCACTGCCAGCATGCCACTGGATACCTGTGTCGCCCCTTTATTCCAGCCGTAATAACCAAGACCTGAGGCAACCAGCCCCAACCACAGGATTACTGTCCAGTGCAACGTGCTGGTTGGATAATTGCTGGTACCCAGTACCAGCCAGGCAGGAATGGCAATACAGGCCGCGCCGGCATAAAACCAGCCAAACAGCTGGTATTGCGTTACGCCCGGGTGGCGTGCTATCAGCCTTTTATAACTTACCTGGCCAATAGCAAAGCACAGATTAGCGCCCTGTACCACGGCAAAACCTGTCCAATAATTGGTACTAAGCGAGTTGTAACGCATCAGCGCGGCCGCCAATACGGCAATAACCGCAGCCAGCAAAAACTGTGGGTTAAAGCGCCGGGCCAGCACGTCATATAACAGCGTGATATATAACGGCGTGAAAATAGTAAACACCAGCACTTCTGCCACGCTTAGCAGCAAAAAGGACTGATAATAAAACAGATACATCAGACCCAGTTGCACCGCACCTATTGCCATAACCGGCACTACCAGGCCCGCGCTGAAGCGGTAGCGCAGCAATAGCGGACTGAACAGTAATACTGCCAGTAAAATCCGGCTTAGTACGGCAAAATAGGGGTCGACCTGGCCTGCCAGATAAACGCCAATCAGGCTGAATGAAAACGCCCACAGCACGGTGACACTGATTAAGTAGAACATTATCGCCGGGTTTTAATGACAGGTGTTGCGTATAAGGTGGTCATTAACTCCTGTGCCCCCGGCGGTACGCTTTGCAACCGTTGCTGCCACTGTTCAATCGCAACAGCAGTTGCCGCGGGTTCATTGCTGCCGGCAGCTAAAGCATTAATTGGATAACAGCGGTATTGTTGCCAGATCTGCTGATCAATAAACGCGGCTGCGGCATCAGGATCATTGGGAACGGCCTGCAACGGCTCAGCAAAAGCAACATGCACCCGGCCTTTGTAGCCGACAATACCTTTGATGATGGCATCAATATCTTCAAATTCTGTTTTCTGATAACTGCCCTGAGTTTTCTTCTGCCACAGCTCATTAATTTTGTCGCTGTCACAGGGGTCGTACTCATAAGAAATACATACTGGTACAATATTCAGACTTTGCAGGTACTCATTAAAAGCAAGCCCCTGTTTTTTCCCTTCCATATAAAACATTTTCAGAATTGTCGGATCAGTCTGATCATTACCGTCTTTGGCCCGGCCCTCGCGCTGGGCAATCCACACTGAATGGTCATCGTCCAGTGAGTGCTTAATGTAGGCCGACAACTGCGACAGGTTTTTCAGCATCTCGCGTGGGCCTTTGGCACCGCGTTTGACAATAAAGCTTTTGTTTAACTTCATCAGCTCGGTGGCACAAGGTTTACGAAGTAAATTATCACCAATCGCGATCCGTACAGTGGTAAATCCCTGCTGGTGCAGACACCAGTTGACCAGCGCCGGATCCATGGCGATATCTCGATGGTTCGATAAGAACAAATAGGATTGTCTGGGGTCTAAGTGTTCAAGCCCGGAATAGGTGACTTTGTCGGTGGTGTTGGCAATCATCCGATCCATAAAACCGGCTACCTGCAACTGCACAGCCTTAACCGATTTTAACCTGGCCCAGCGCCGTTTTAACCATAACCGCACCAACGGTGACAGTAACCAACCAAAAGGCCCGGATAAACGGGGAAAGCGGTAATGCAGAATGGCCTGAATAAACTCGTGATCGGCAATCAGGCGCGCAATAGCTGGCGCAACTTCGTTGTCATGATATGGCCGGATATCGGCGAAAGGATCCTGCTCCAATTGCTCCACTTGTACTCAGTTCGGTTAGTTAAAATAGCGGCCTATTTTACTGAGTTAGCAAAAATTCACCAGTACAGAGTGCATTTAATTCTGGCAAATTCCCGCCAGATACCAGCAGCAGTAGCCCGTCGGGCCCACATCTCATCCATTGCTTTCAGGTTCCGCCGGCAGTAACTGGCGAAAATTGCTGCAGTTGACTCATCCGGCATTGCTTTCTGGGATGGAATCATTATGATACTCCCCACGTCGGTACGTAGCGCAGCTTGGTAGCGCACTTCGCTGGGGGTGAAGGGGTCGGAGGTTCGAATCCTCTCGTACCGACCATTAGATTTTGTTAAAAAAGCCGCTAAGCACTGCTTAGCGGCTTTTTTAATCTCAGCGGCAACCGGGCCGCAGTTTCCTGCAGAACTGAGAGCGCAGGCACCAGCTCTAGCGCTTTAAACCACCCGGTAATAACCTGACTAACGCCATTAAAGGCGCCTTAATTTTTTAGATAAGCTGGCTATTTTGCTATCAACGGCCCGGATATCGGTAGCGTATTTCGCTGTAATTGCTGCGATCTCTTTTGCCAGACTGTCTTCCAATACCGCGCTGGCCAGATTGTTGTTAGCTTGTAGTCTGGACTGTCGCAATCGTGTAATTTCAATATCGCGCCGGCTCTGCAGCCTGGCCTTTTGGCCCTTGAGGCTGGTTATTTCCCGCTGCAGTTGACGCTTTTCTGAAACGTCGCGCACGGCTCCATTGCTTGATGCCGGATTTTTTGTTTGTTCTGTTGGCTGTGGAGCCAGGCTGGTAACCTCAGCAGAATGATAGCCGGTGACTTCAGCATTATCACTGCAGGGTGGCTGACTATAAGTCGCCATGCCGTTTACTTCACAATCGTCGATAACAGCCAGTGACAAAACCCAGAGCAGGCTCGAGAATGCGATAAAGTTCACTGCCACTCCTGTCACGCTATAGTAATAGCAGGAAGCATAAACGATAGCAGATAAACTTGCAGCGGTTTTTGCGCTTTGCTTGTCAGCAACGTTAAAGCTCTGTTAAGCAGACCGCATTTCCAAAAGAGTGGATAGTAGCTATCCTCTGTCTAACGTTTATAGTATCGTTATGTTTATCTTTACCTTTGAATTTAAGCTGTTAACTCAGCTTTACCGGTACGTTGGCATCAGTACCGTCTTGTTTTAATCTATAACAGGAGCGTTCTATGATTCTAAAAACCGCCAAATCATTAATGGTTGCCACTTTGGTAACACTCGGCAGTGTAGTACCCGCCAGCGCTGATACCTTTACCCTGCCCCCACTGCCTTATGCTGCAGAGGCACTGGCACCGGTGATTGATAAAGAAACGATGCAAATTCACCATGGTAAACATCACCAGGCTTATGTAAATAATTTAAATGCGCAGGTCGCCAATTTCCCGGATTTAGCGACACTGCCGCTGGAAGCCATTATGTCGCGGGTATCCCGCTATAATGACGCGGTACGCAATAATGCAGGTGGTCATTATAACCATCAGTTATTCTGGCAGGTAATGGCCCCGCCGGGCCAGGGTGGTGAACCTTCTGTAGAACTGTTTGCGGCAATAAAGCGCGATTTTGGCTCAGTAGAGGCAATGCAAACTGCTTTTAATCAGGCCGCCGCCAGCCGTTTTGGCTCTGGCTGGGCCTGGCTGATTCTGGATAAGAATAACAAGCTCGCAATTACGTCAACTGCTAACCAGGATAACCCGCTAATGGATGTGGTTGAGGTGCAGGGTACGCCAATCCTTGCATTGGACGTTTGGGAACATGCTTATTATCTGCAGTATCAGAACAAACGTGGCGACTATGCGACAGCCTGGTGGAAACTGGTTAACTGGCATAAAGTCAATCACTTTTATCATATTGCGACACACTGACTATAACCGCAGCCGGGCTGTTCTTAATGCGATAGCCGCAGTGTTGAGGTACACTGCGGCTTTTTTATGGCCGGAAAACCAAGATGGCACTTAAAGCAACTGTTTTTAAAGTTCAGCTGCAAATCGCAGATATAGACCGCAATTATTATCAGGATCACAGTTTAACCATGGCGCAGCATCCGTCGGAAAACGATGAACGGATGATGGTGCGCTTACTCGCTTTTATCATCAATGCCTCAGAGACACTTACCTTTACCAAAGGGTTAAGTGCAGAGGACGATCAGGCTGAGCTTTGGGATTGCGATTTAAGCGGTGCGATTAACTTGTGGGTTGAGTTTGGCCAGAGCGACGAGAAATGGCTGCGCAAGGCCTGCGGCAGGGCTCGTCAGGTACAGTTATTTTGTTACGGTGGTCGCAGTGTCCCGGTGTGGTGGAAAAATATAGAACCGGCATTGCAACGTTATCAGAACCTGCAGGTTATCGAGATAGCGGAAGCCGCAGTAAAAGAAATGGCCAGTCTGGTCAACCGCACTATGCAGTTACAATGCAATATCAGTGAAGGTCAGATCTGGTTATCTGACACTCAGCAAAGTGTCTTGATTGAACCGGTTACTCTTAAACAGGCGCAAAAACCGGGTTAACTCAGCAGACCTGACAAACGGCTGGCACTACGCCAGCCGCGGATCAGACTCAGATACCATCAGCTGCTGTTTATGTGCCGCAACAAATGCCAGTAGTCCCGGATAGTCATCAAGCTCAAGCAGCTCGCGGAACAGAATCCAGTCGAGCAGGCTATATAGCGCCATTGCCGGATAATGCCAGTTAGCGAACTCATCATTACCGGCCTGCTGATCTAATACAAACATCGAGGTCGCAATGCGTTGCCGCTGCAAATTGTAGAATAATTTATCTTCATTAGTATCAAGACCACTGCGGCTGCATTGAAACAACATCACCAGAGAGTCATTAACGGCATTAATCACCGTCAGCTGATTTTCCTGGTACCAGCTAAGCGCCGCCACACCCTGCTTTGCCGCCAGATAGCGATAAATGACCCCGGAATCAAAAATAGTTTGCCCGGCATCTGTCAGCATCGGTATCCGTAACGTCGGATTAATAGCTGCCAGTGTTTCTCTGTCAACATCATCGAGGATATTAAGTTTAATAAACTCGCAGTGGACATCAGCCAGAAACAAGCGAATGCGCCTGACATAGGGTGAAGTTTGCGAACCATATAGTTTCATTATTGCTCCTTAAGTACTGATGCCGGCGTTATTGCCCTGATGCTAAAGCCGGTCACCAGCATGGTCCCGCCAATAACAATACCGGCCCCTGCCAGCGTATGCCAGCCAATGGCTTCCTGTAAAAACAGGTGGCCCCAGATTACGCCAAATACCGGGATCAGGAAAGTGACCGTCAGTGTTGGTGTCGCTCCTAAATCCTGCACCAGCCTGAAATACAGCAGATACGCAACACCGGTACACACTACGCCTAATGCCAGCACCGCCAGCAAGCTCAGGCTGGCAGGCTCAGTCACCGGCATTGGGATAAGCCATAGCAGCGGCAACAACCATATCGTTGCCCCCCACATACTGCCATGGGCATTAATAAAGGCTGGTACCGGTCTTGCCAGACGTGTATACCAGGTAGCAATACCGTAACAACAAGCCGCTGCAGCTGCGGCAGCAATAGCCGGTAACGCGGCACTGTCAGCAGCCACATCATCAAAACCAACCAGTATCGTCACACCACAAATGCCAAGTAAAAGCCCCAGCACCATTCTGAGGGTCATATCCTGACGGAAAAACAGCCAGCCAATTAATGCCCCCCATAACGGTGCGGTAGCATTGAGCACTGCCAGCAACGAGGCGGTAAGGGTTTGTGCTGCATAGGCAAATAGTAAAAAAGGTAAAGCCGTATTGAAAAAGCTCAGCAACATAAAGTGACCGGCATACTGGCGCAGCGGTAAACTGCGTTGATATGCCAGCGCCACTGCTGCCAGAAATACCGATGCCAGTAAAACCCGGCCAAACATTAGCCAGGCTGGGCCGAAATCTGCAACAGCAAGGCGCATAAACAAAAAAGAGGCGCCCCAGATAGCGGCCAGACTGAATAAACGGATAATACTGCCAACTGCCACAGCCTTGCCCCCTGCTGCAAAGGTTTAGCGAAAGAGATGATAAATTCAGTAAAAAATTTATCGGCATGATGTTGCCAAGCTATGCAGTTTTATTGCATAATCATCCCGCTTCATTTTTGCTTTATAGCTTTTTGACCCACGCCTTGGCGTGGGTTTTTTCATTTCATAGCGGCGCCGTTAAATCAGCGCTTATCATCATGGCTGATCCGGCTGGCATCTGCACCGGTTTGCTCACGGTATTTAGCGTCTGCCCGGGTGTTGTAAGGCTTATCTGCCGGCGTGGTCATTAATTCAAAATTCAGGGCGCCAATTTTCATATGCGGCCTGAGCGCCAATGGCAACTTCCCGCTATTATAAAATTCAAGAACAATATTGCCGGACCAACCGGGATCAATACGATGAGCAGTGACGTGTACCATCAGGCCTAAGCGTGCCAATGACGAGCGGCCATCGAGCCAGCCAACAATATCTGATGGCAGACGCACCGACTCCTGTGTTACACCCAGTGCTAATTCACTCGGATGCAATATAAATACCTGATCATCAGCAATATATATCTCATCGCTCATTACTGAGTTCAATGCTGCATCCACCTGCGCCCGCGGTCCGCTTAAATCAATATAGGGCGCTGCATGCGCTTGAAATACCCTGAATTTGTTGCCCAGACGAATATCTACGCTGACCCCGCTTATCATGTCGGCCCCAGGCGCCGGGGTAATGCCAATTTTACCTTCAGCCAGGTAACGTGTTATATCGCGATCACTCAATCTCATGCTTAATCATCCGTTATTATAATTTCTACCTGTTGCGCTGTGGCGCCAGTGATATTAGCGAGCATACTCCAGGCGATTGTACGGTAAATTTCGTCAATTGGCTGCAGCTTTAATACCGCTGGTGTCCCCTGGTCGGCATGTTCACGGATTTGCCGCTCCAGGGGCAACTGTCCGAGCACCGGAACCTGATAGTGCCCGGCCAGCCTGACGCCGCCGGCGGTACCAAAAATATCGTCACTGTAGCCACACTGCGGACACAAATAATAACTCATGTTTTCAATCAGTCCGAGCACCGGAATTTTAACCTGATTGAACATGGTAATGGCTTTGCCGGCATCACTGAGGGCCACATCCTGTGGTGTAGTCACAATGACCGCCCCACTGACCTTCAGTTTTTGCGACAAGGTTAGCTGAATATCCCCGGTGCCCGGAGGCATATCAACAATCAGAATATCCAGCGCTGGCCACAGTGTTTCATTAATCAGTTGCAACAGCGCCTGACTGGCCATTGGCCCTCGCCAGACAGAGGCTTTCTCAGGTTCAATCAGAAAACCAATTGATTGCAGACTTATGCCAAATGCCTGCTTGGGATTTAGCAGTTTATTATCAGGCGAATCCGCTCTGGCCCCCTGCAATCCTAGCATCATCGGCACAGAAGGCCCGTAGATATCGGCATCCAGTAAGCCGGTGCGCAGGCCCAGTTTCGCGAGCATCACTGCCAGGTTTACCGCCGTTGTTGACTTGCCTACCCCGCCTTTACCCGATGCGACGAGCACAATATGCTGAATATTTGCCATGACCGGTTCACTGCTTCGCAACAAGCCAACTAAGGCTTCGCGCTCTGCTGTCGATGGTTCGTCACTGACCGGTGGCTTATGGTGGTTTTTGGCTGGTTTCGCCGTTTTTTTCAACCAATTAAACATTATTACTCCCATCATCACGGCCAACTGAAAATAATTCGCCATTATCTGTCACATTTTTGCCGCCGCGGGGCTTTGGCGGATGCGATTTTGAGCTGGCTATTGTATCATTAAGCAACTTTTTTTCAGTTATTTATGCAAAGAGCTCTCCTGATGTTACGACGGAAAATATTAATCACCAGTGCTTTACCCTATGCTAACGGCCCCATCCATCTGGGTCACCTGCTTGAATATATTCAAACTGATATCTGGTCTCGATTTCACAAAGCCCGTGGCCATGAGTGTTATTACGTTTGTGCGGATGATGCGCATGGCACCCCTATTATGCTAAAAGCACAACAGCAAGACATTTCACCAGAGCAAATGATTGCCCAGACGAAAATAGAACATGAAGCTGATTTTGCCGGCTTTGCCATTGGTTTTGACAACTATTACTCTACCCACAGTGACGAAAATCGTGAGTTTGCCAGTCTCATATACCAGCGGCTGGATGACGGCGGTTATATTAAACGTAAAACTATCAGCCAGTTATATGATCCGCAAAAGAACATGTTTTTACCCGACCGATTTGTTAAAGGTGATTGTCCCAAATGTGGCGCCCTTGATCAAAATGGTGACAGTTGTGATGTCTGCGGCGCCACTTACAGCCCCACCGATGTCAAAAATCCGCGTTCGGTAGTCTCTGGCGCGACCCCGATATTAAAAGATTCTGAACATTACTTCTTTGATTTGCCAGCTTTTAGTCAGATGCTGCAGGACTGGACCCGCAGTGGCGCATTACAGGAAGAAATGGCCAATAAACTGCAGGAGTGGTTTACTGATGGCCTGCAGATGTGGGATATCAGCCGCGATGCTCCTTATTTTGGTTTTGAAATTCCCGGGGCACCTGGCAAGTTTTTCTATGTCTGGCTCGATGCTCCTATTGGCTATCTGGCCAGTTTCAAACACTATTGCGACAGACATAATGTTGATTTTGACAGCTTCTGGCAGCCAGACTCTACCGCTGAAATCTATCATTTTATCGGTAAAGATATTATTTATTTTCATAGTCTGTTCTGGCCGGCCATGCTGGAAGGGGCAGGTTTTCGAAAGCCTAATGCAGTCTATGCTCATGGGTTTGTTACCGTCAACGGCGCAAAAATGTCTAAATCACGCGGTACCTTTATCAAAGCCCGTACCTATCTGGATAATTTGAATCCGGAATACCTGCGTTATTATTTTGCATCAAAACTGACCTCAGGTATTACCGATCTTGATTTAAACCTGGATGATTTTACCCAGAAAGTGAATGCTGATCTGGTGGGTAAAGTGGTGAATATCGCCAGCCGCTGTGCCGGCTTTATCAGTAAACGCTTTGATGGCAAACTGGCAGCCACTGTCGCTGAGCCGTCATTGCTGCAGGATTTTGTCGCAGCTGGCGACAGCATCGCCGACAGTTTTGAAAAGCGGGAATTTGCCCGGGCGATTCGCGATATCATGGCATTGGCTGATAAAGCTAACCAATACATTGATAACAAAGCCCCCTGGGTGCTGGTTAAAGATGAGGCCCGTCAGCAGGAAGCGCATGATGTCTGTTCAATGGGCCTGAATTTATTCCGGGT
Organism: Arsukibacterium sp.; assembly: GCF_033722355.1. GTDB lineage: Bacteria > Pseudomonadota > Gammaproteobacteria > Enterobacterales > Alteromonadaceae > Alishewanella. The sequence continues at coordinate 21,751 of NZ_JAWVZF010000010.1, forward strand.
ATTAATGCACTATTTAAAACCGGTATTGCCGGTGATGGCTGGCGAAGTTGAAGCGTTTTTGAATACCGAGCTCAGCTGGCAGAATTACCAGAATCCGCTGCTTGATCATCCGATTAACCCGTTTAAAGCCCTGATGCAACGTGTCGACCCGTTAAAGGTCACCGCTATGGTAGAAGCATCCACTGAAAACCTGCAGGCAACGACTCAGTCTGCAAAGCCTGAATCTGGTCAAGCAGACCAGGAAAAAGCCAGCAGCAGCACAGCCATTATTGAACGTGAGCCTATCAGTGACACTATCAGTATTGATGACTTTGCCAAAATAGACTTACGGGTAGCTAAAATTATCAGCGCCAGTGCAGTGGAAGGGGCTGATAAACTGGTGCAACTGCAACTGGATATTGGCAATGGTGAAACGCGTCAGGTATTTGCCGGTATTAAAGCTGCCTATAAACCTGAAGATCTGGTCGGGCGCAGCACGGTAATGGTCGCCAACCTGGCACCGCGCAAAATGCGGTTTGGTCTGTCAGAAGGCATGGTATTGGCGGCGGGACCAGGCGGTGGCGATATTTTCATTTTAAGCCCGGATGACGGTGCCATGCCAGGCATGCGGGTAAAGTAAGCAGATGCTGAGTCCGCTTCGCAGTTTCTCATCGTTATTCGCGACTACCCTGATTATGGTTCTGGGGGCTGGCCTGTTAACCACCTATCTGGGTTTATCACTGGCAGCAGATGGGGTTGAGCAACTGTGGATAGGTGGCATGATGTCCGCTTATTATCTGGGCCTGGTGGTCGGCTCTAAACTTGGCCATAAACTGATTGGCCGGGTAGGTCATATCCGCACATTTGTTGCCAGTGCCGGTATGGTGACTGCATCAGCTCTTGGTCATGCCCTTACTGATGACTTGCAGGTGTGGATAGTGCTGCGACTGTTGGTGGGTACCGGCATGATGTGTCAGTATATGGTGCTGGAAAGCTGGTTAAACGAGCAGGCTGACACTAATCAGCGTGGTACTGTGTTCGCCAGCTATATGATTGTCTCCTATATTGGCATGGTGGGTGGTCAGACGGTATTATCATTTTTCCCGGAACTGGGTTTACAGCCCTTACTGCTTGTTGGCATTTGCTATGCGCTTTGCATCGTCCCAATCGCGTTAACCAAACGCATCCACCCTGCTCCATTACACCCGGCACCACTGAAAATTCTGCCGTTCTGGCGGCAGGTGCCGCAATCGCTCACCACTATTTTAATGGCTGGCGGAATTTCCGGTTCATTTTATGGGCTGGCACCGGCTTTTGCTGCCGGCACTGGTTTATCGACCAAGGAAATTGCCGTTTTTATGTCAGCGACCATTTTAGCCGGTTTACTGGCGCAGTGGCCAATGGGCAAACTGTCAGATAAAATTCCGCGCAGCCGGCTGCTGCGCACTAATAGTGCCCTGCTCGGGCTGATTGTACTGAGTATGGCCATTCTGCCCGTTACCGGAGCACTGTTGATCGGTTTAACCTTTTGTTTTGGTATTCTGGCATTTACGCTTTATCCGCTGGCGACAGCACTGGCTAACCAGCATATCGAGCCGGACGAACGGGTTGCATTATCTGCCACAATTCTACTGACTTTTGGTATCGGGGCAACCCTGGGGCCTTTAATAGCATCGGGCCTGATGCAGCTGCTCGGCAACAGCATGTTATATGGCTATATGGCACTAGCCTGTCTGATTTTATTTATCAGGCTGCAACGGGTTAATTACACGCAGAAAGTGGCCAAAAGAATGTTGTCGCAGCAACAGTCTTCCGATTACCAGGTGGCATCAGGCGACCTGGTCTCATCACCGCTGGCAGCTGCGCTTGATCCGAGGGTTGATGAAGATCTGGTGCAGCAACAAATGCGCAATGATGTCACCACTGAATCTGCTGCAGAAACTGCTGCTGAGTTATCCCCAGAAGAAGCTGACACTGCAGCTGGCAACAGCACGCCGTTAGCAGAACAAAAAAATGCAGCGGAAAATCACACCAGCCGTTAATTCTGGTTTATTACCGCTTTATTCCAAAGATTCTGGTTCTTGGAGTAGGAAAAATATTCTTCAGGATGCCAACACTTTGGCAGCAATGCCATACTCTTTCGCTCTTCGAAATTCGACACCAGTTTGCTTAAAATTTCCAATAGCCGCTCTTCACTGATCCTCTCCAGTTTTTTACGTGCCTGCGGATAATATAAATTATTGTCCACGCTAACCACGCAGCCCTGAGCTGACACATTGTAAGTCAGATTCCGGGTCACCATCCTGCATACCGGCGTTCTGGGATTTTCAGGATAAAGACTGGTGACAATGGCATATTCGTAGCGATCCAGATCCTGCCGATCGGAGTCTTTCGGAATATAGGTGATACCGTAACCCTGAGGAAAAACACCGGTAATTTTGAGCAGTCCCGCCACTGCCACCGGGCTGTAAATACCTTTCTCGACGCCTTTTTCCAGTACCAGACCGACTTTGGGTAAAGATTCATAACTGTAGTTGGCCTTGGTGGATAAGACGACCGAAGTATATATCTGTGGAATTTTTAATAAATTGCCTGCGCCCTGTTCAGGTTTAATGGCATTTTTCAGCAAAAAAACCACAAAAGCCTGTTTTTCCCGCTCATTTTGCAAATACCAATCGCGTTGTTCTTTAGAGTTGCCGTGATAAGCGCCAATACCGATGCCCTGTACAAAAAAGTTGAGACTTTCCCGATAACTTATTTTTAACAGCTCTGTCCGTTCATCGTTTTCAAGGATCCTGAACTCATCTAAATCACCGCTAACACCTTTAAGAATAAGCTGAGCGTCCGGGTGGCAACTGCCAATATCCTGCAGAAGCGCTGCCATCAGCAGGGGTATTTGGACATCGTCCCGAAATGGTTGATAGAGGTCTTCTGCTGAGGTTTTGGCATTTGCCTGATAACGCTTAACAATATAAGGATGATTGATATCACCATCAATTAATAACCTGTCCAGCAACCGTAAACTCAGCAAAGCTTTATATAAATGCTTGCTTTTCTGATTCGAAGGGGCAACATTTTTACCTTCTGTCGGCGACATCAGCTGGATGGTCCCCAACATTTTAGCTGTCTGCAGATTAGTTTCTTCAAAAGAACCGCCTTCAGATAAAGCCAGAATGTCTGAGCATAGCTGACGTAGTGTCTCGTAACGACTAAGTTGCTCCTGTTGCAGCTGTTGACTGAATCTTTCCTGCTCACTAACAGCCTGCTGCAGATTACGTTCAATCAGCGCCTGATCGCCTTTACTGGCCTGAGCCTGACGGTCTTTAAACAAGAATACCTGCTGCTCCCGCTCTGCCCGCTGTTGTTCACGTTCGGCTGCCTGACTAAACCAAAGTGCCGCCTGCTCATATAATGAATCAGCAACCACTGTATTATCATAAATACGATTCAGCAGGGCTTTAACCGCTTTAGTGAAATTGGATTTACCGACATTTCCAATTTGCATCGTTAGCATTTATCCTTATTAAATTTGGTGACAGCAACCTGCTGCAGGGTTCAGAACTCCAGAACTAACTTACCAATATTATTATTATTTATCATAATATTATGAGCTTGCTGGGCGTTATTCCAGTGAAAACTCTGATTCAATATTGGCGCAAATCGGTCATGCATCATCTGCTCACCAAAGGCGGTAACAAAGCCCTTGGTCAGCTCTGCTTTATACTGATTACTTCTGTTGCGTAAGGTGCTGCAAATCAGTTTGCCACGTTTTTTAAACATCGGGGCCAGATCAAACTGCTCAATCAGCCGGCCACCCATCAGCGCATAGATTATTATAAGACCATCGTCAGCCAATACGGTAATGTTGTTTTGCAGATAATCTCCGGCAACCGGATCAAGAATAAGATCCGCTCCTGCAGGCCAGTGCCCGGTTAATTGTTCAGCAAAATCAGTGCAGCGGTAATTAATGGCAAGCTCAGCGCCAAGCTTAAGGCACGCCTCAGCTTTATCCGCACGGCCGACCGTTACCGCAACTTTTGCCCCGGCAAGCGTTGCAAGCTGCAAGGCGCTGGTTCCCACACCGCTGGCTCCGGCGTGCAGTAAAACCCGTTGCCCTGCCGTTAAACCGCCAAGATGAAACAGTAACTGGTATGCAGTCAAAAAAGTTTCTGCTGCGGCACCAGCTTGCGCCCAGCTCCAGTGCTCTGGCTTCGTCATAGCATGCCCCTTGTGCAGCAGGGCATATTCCGCATAACCGCCCCCTGCAACGATGCCAAATACAGTTTTACCCAGCCAATGTTCGTCTGCTTCAGTCCCCACCTGGACAACAATACCTGCTACCTCAAGCCCCAGAATATCACTTTCACCAGCGGGCGGCGGATAAAGTCCCTGCCGCTGCATTAAATCAGCACGGTTAACGCCGGCAGCTTTCACTTTTAACAATAACTGGTCGGGCGCGGGCTGTGGCACAGATTGCCAGCCGGTTTGCAGGTAACTGTTTTTTCCCGGTTGTATAACAGTCATCACCTGCATTTGTGGCGGAACTTCAGGCATATATTTCCTAATTACTGGTAACTGACAGGTTTTGCTTTAGCTTTGCTGTCAGCTTCTCTAAAATGCGGCTTTTAGTCTAGCACAGTGTAACCAAGCCTATGAGTAAGCCAACTGCAAGTCCAGCCATTATTCTTGCCCCGGGCCGGGAGAAAGCATTAAAGCGGCAGCATCCGTGGATTTTTTCTAACGCAATCAGTCAGGTGATCAGTACCCCAAACAGCGGTGATATTGTCGATGTATTAAGCAGCAAAGGAGAATGGCTTGCCACTGCAGCTTACTCGCCCCGCTCTCAGATAAGAGCAAGAGTATGGAGTTTTGTCCAGGACCAGGTTATCGATGATGCATTTTTCTATGACCGTTTGACGCTGGCCTGGCAGCTGCGGCAAAGCTTGTTTGAGCAAACAACAACCAATGCGGTACGGTTAATTGCTGGTGAATCAGATGGTATGCCGGGGATAACCATCGACAAATATGCCGATGTATTGGTTTGTCAGCTATTGTCTGCCGGTGCTGAAGCGAGCCGTAAACCCTTGCTTAATGCCTTAATAAAATTATTCCCTGAACACAGTATTTACGAGCGCTCTGATGTCGATGTACGAAAAAAAGAGGGCCTGGAGCCTACCACTGGCTGGTTACATCTGCCGCGTGACAGCGCTGAGGTGGTTATTCAGGAACACGGTATGGCCTTACTGGTTAACGTGCTAAATGGCCATAAAACCGGTTTTTATCTCGATCAGCGGGCAAGCCGTCAGGCGGTTAAGCGCTATGCTAATGGCAAATCTGTGCTAAATTGCTTTAGTTACACTGGCACCTTTGCCGTGGCAGCATTACAGGGTGGTGCCAGCCATGTCACTAATGTCGACTTATCTGAGTTAGCTCTGGCTACAGCTGAGCGCAATGCCGGCTTAAATAAACTTGACCTTAGCGCTCTGACTCAGGAAAAAGCGGATGTCTTTAAATTGTTGCGCCAATACCGGGAGCAGGGCAAGCAGTTTGATATGGTCATTCTGGACCCGCCAAAGTTTGCTGAAAATAAGTCACAACTGCCGGGTGCCTGTCGCGGTTATAAAGATATTAATATGGTCGCGATGCAACTGGTGAAACCCGGTGGTTTGCTGTTTACCTTTTCATGCTCAGGTTTAATGGAAGACAGTCTGTTTCAGAAAATCGTGGCTGACGCTGCGCTGGATGCGAAACGTCAGTGCCTGATTTTAGAACGTTTACAACAGGACAGCGATCATCCGGTACTGAGCACATTTCCGGAGGGACATTACCTGAAAGGCCTGATTTGCAAAATAACATAACGCCAGGCAAGGTCGCCAACCCGCTGTAATATGCGGGTTAGTTCAACTCCATAAATGCCAGACCAATCTGATACCCTTCTTCACTCTCCTGGGCACAGCGCACTACCTTGGCGGTCGCGTCAAGAGGGGGAATGCTGGCGTTATTTGATTCAAGCCTTACCTTTATTAAAGTGCCCATTTCCAGCGGCTCATCAATATCCACTGACATCCCAGACGCACTCAAGTCCCGGCAGACACCATCTATCACCCGGCCTGCTTCAGGATCATTTAGCAGTAACTGTACATCAGCATTTACCATCATCCTGAAATAATGCCGTCCATCGCCCTTAGTTAACATAACTTTCCCCTGTTATTACTTCTGTGTTAGTTATAGAACTTTCCCGCCAGCGTGTAAAGTATCATAGCAGCGGGTTAAATTTAGCCAATAAACCTGTTTACTGTGCGGTTTTAATGTCAGCTACCGCGTGCAGTATCCGTTTCACTGAAATAGGGTATGGCGTCCCCAGCTGCTGAGCATGCAGAGATACTTTTAATTCCTGTAGCATCCAGTAAATTGTGCTTACCTGTTCAGGTATTACCGGCGCACCGGCGAACTTTCCCAGTAAATTATAGTAGGCATCTGCAGCTTTCTGATATTCATGCATCAGTAACCGGTCGCGTTGTGGATCAACCACCAGTTTTTCCAGTCTTTTTTGCATTGCTTGCAAATATCGTAGTATATCAGCAAGCTTAGAAGCGCCATGGGTACTGACAAAACCTTTGAAAATTAACTCAGCTAACTGTTGCTTAATATCGCCCTGAGACTGAATATGCGCCAGGTCAACCTTGCCTTTTAATTTCTTCTGAATATCGTGCGCCAGGGTTAAAATCTGTTCAACCTGCAAGGCTATCGCCACTACTGTGTCACCCAGTTCAGCTCTGACTTTATCCCGTAACACAGCGAAATCTGCGGTTGTCTCTGGTATATCATGCTGCGTAAGTGCATCCACCCCGGCGGCAATGCAATCATCTATCAGTTCCAGCACCCGGCCAAACGGATTGAAGTAAAGTCCTAGTTTCGCTTTATTCGGTAACGACTCCTGCAGATATTTTACCGGCGATGGTACGTTCAGTAATAATAAGCGGCGTAACCCCAGTCTGGTTGTTTGTATTGCCTGCTGTGGATTATCCAAAAGCTTTATTGCCACCGAGTCTTTTTCGTCTACCAGCGCCGGGAAAGCTTTAATTTCATACCCAGCCTGAATTTTTACATATTCCCGCGGTAATTTGCCAAAACTCCAGTCTGTCAGCGCGGTTTGCTCTATGCCCTGCTCGGCTACCTGACTGAGGCTTTGTTGTACTTCGCCCTGCAAATCTTGTTTTAACAGAGTAAGGGAGCGGCCCTGTTGTAACGTTTTGCCCTTGTCATCAACCACCTTAAAATTCATGGTTAAATGAGCCGGCAAGCTGGCTAAATTCCAGGCATCTTCGGGAATGCTCACACCAGACATGCGCTTTAACCGCTGGCTGATAACATCAAGCAACGTGCCCTGTTCCGGCAAAATGGCTTGTAACAACGCATCAGCGTAATTGGGGGCCGGTACAAAGTTGCGCCGGTATTGCTTGGGCAACGACTTAATTAAAGCAACTAACAGTTCATGCCGCAGCGCCGGGATCAACCAGTCAAAACCGCTATCATCAATTTGATTCAGTAAGGCCAGCGGAATAATCACACTGACACCATCATCCGGCTCACCCGGCGCAAAATGATATTCAAGTGGCAAGGTTAAATTGCCCTGACGCCAACTTTCCGGGAACTTATCAGCGGTAATATCACTGGCATCACGGTTAAGCAGGCTATCGGGGTCAAAATTTAAAAAATCAGGCTGACGGGTGCGCTGCTTTTTCCACCACTTGGCAAAATCTATCCGGTTGTTGGCCCAGACCGGAACTTTTTCGGCATAAAACGCTGCCAGCGTCTCTTCATCAACCAGAATATCCCGCCGCCGCGACTTCTCTTCAAGCGCCGTAACCCCCTCAATCAGCCGCTGGTTATGAGTTAAAAATGCCTCATTAGTGCCCAGCTCCTGATTAACCAGTGCTTCGCGGATAAAAATCTGATGGCTGACCAGTTCATCAATTTTGCTGTACAACACGGCGCGTTTTGGCACTATAACCAGACCGTATAGTGACACCTGTTCATAGGCTACCACAGCACCGCGTTTCTTTTCCCAGTGCGGTTCGCTGTAACTGCGAGTGACTAAGTGTGCCGCCAGCGGTTCAATCCATTCCGGTTCAATTTTTGCTAGGCTACGTGCATACAATTTGCTGGTCTCAACCCATTCGGCTGCAACCACCCATTTCGGTTTGCGTTTAAACAGATGACTGCCTGGAAAAGCATAAAACCGGGTCTGCCGTGGACCAAGATAGTCGGCCTCGGTATCTTTAAAACCCACCTGGCCTAATAAACCGGTCAACAGAGCACTATGCAGTTGCTGATAATCAGCGGCATTACTGTTAAATATCATGCCCTGCTCTTTTGCTAACTGAGTTAACTGGGCAACTAAGTCCTGCCATTCTCTCACCCGCAGGTAATTTAAAAATTCCTGGCGGCACAACCGGCGAAACTGGTTATTGCTAAGGTCTTGCTGCTGTTGCTGCAGGTAGGCCCACAATTTCAACCAACTACTGAAATCAGAATCTGTATCCGCAAAGCGGGCATGGCTCTCATCTGCTTTTTGCTGTTTATCCAACGGTCGTTCCCGCGGGTCCTGAATGGACAAAGCGGCCACTACCACCAGTACTTCATTTAACGATCCGTTGCCGCTGGCTGCCACGACCATCCTGGCGAGTCGCGGGTCAATGGGTAATCTGGCTAACTGTTTACCCAAATCAGTTAAACTTAATTGCTGCCGGCCCCGCTGTGGCTCGATGGCCCCAAGCTCCTCCAGTAATTTAATACCATCATTAACATAGCGGCTGTCCGGCCGCTGTAAAAACGGAAACGCATCAATATCGCCAAGACCCAGCGCCAGCATTTGCATAATGACCGATGCTAAATTGGTACGCAGAATTTCCGGATCGGTAAATTCTGGCCGGCCTAAAAAATCATCTTCGCTGTACAAGCGAATACAAATACCGGCGGCGACCCTGCCACAGCGGCCTTTACGCTGGTTTGCGCTGGCCTGGCTGATTGCCTCTATCGGTAGTTGCTGTACTTTTGAACGATAACTGTATCGGGACAAACGAGCAGTACCGGGATCGATAACATAACGAATGCCTGGAACCGTTAATGAGGTTTCAGCAACATTAGTCGCAAGCACTATTCTGCGGCCCGCATGGCTTTGAAAAATGCGGTTTTGTTCAGCAGCACTTAGTCTTGCGTAAAGCGGCAGCACTTCGGTGTGAGGTAACTTAAGCTTTTCCAGCGCATCGGCGGTGTCTCTTATCTCACGTTCTCCATTTAAAAAAATAAGAATGTCACCGCGAGGCTCCCGGTATAATTCTTCAACTGCATCAAAAATGCCCTGCAACTGATCGGTATCTTTGTCCTCCTGCTCGGTAAAGGGCCGGTAACGGGTTTCGACTGCAAAGGTACGACCCGATACTTCAATAACGGGGGCATCGAAAAAGTGGCGGGAAAATCGCTGAGGATCAATGGTTGCCGAGGTGATGATCAGTTTTAAATCTGGTCGTCTGGGTAACAGCTGCTTGAAATATCCCAGCAAAAAATCGATATTAAGACTGCGCTCATGAGCTTCATCAATAATAATGGTGTCATATTGATTTAAAAAACGGTCCTGCTGCATTTCAGCCAGCAATACCCCGTCAGTCATCAGCTTTACGAGCGTCTGACTACTGGTGTGGTCACCAAAGCGAATTTTATAGCCGACTTGCTGTCCCGGCTGACAGCCCAGCTCTTCAGCTATCCGATCAGCGACACTACGCGCTGCCAGACGTCGTGGCTGCGTATGCCCGATAGTTCCGGTAATACCGCGACCTAATTCCAGACAAATTTTGGGAATTTGGGTGGTCTTGCCTGAGCCGGTTTCACCAGCAATGATCACCACCTGATTAGCGGCTATTGCTGCCTTGATATCGTCTTTTTTTGCTGCGACAGGCAGATCTTGCGGATAATTAATAGCGGGTACTGCTGCCTGGCGCAGATCGCGGATTGCAACTGAACGCGCAATATCTGCGGCAATTCTCTGCAATTGTTGCTGCTGAGCCACAGGCTCGGTATTTTTTTTACACTGGTTTAGCCTTCGTCGCAGCCGGAATTGATCCTGCAACAGACAATCGGTTAGTTTAGAATATAACAGTGCAGCACTTAATAGCGGCTCTACAGACAAAATAACACCCTCAGCAATCAGAGGGCGTCATGCTACCAAGCTAGCAGGGGTAAGGTCTAGCGTTAAACAACACGTCGGTAATGAGAATGAAGCTCCTTATCAATCGCGGCCAACACATCTGTTCGGGTAATAATGCCAAGCAAATAGCCGTTGTCATCGACCACCGGATATAGTTTAGGTTTTATTTTCAGCATCATTTGTGCCAAATCGATTACGCCGTCATAGGGTTTTACCGTTAAAACCTCAGGATTCATCACATCTGCTACCCGGGCCGCCTGCTGATCATGATAAGTTGACATCAGCATTCGTGCCAGACAGTCTTGTTCAGATACAAAACCTATAATTTTATTGGTGGCATCGACCACAGGTCCACCTGTCTGTCTGCCCTTAATCAAACGGTCTACCGCCATTTCAACCGGCATATCAACGGTGAAAATGACCGGATGACGATGCATATAGTCGGCTACTTTCAGCAAATCCATCTATTCCCCTCCAAACATCCCATAGCAACCCATTTGCTTCTATTCAGTTTAGCCAAGCTTTGCTTAATTTCCTGTTTTTTCATTCTGGTCAGCAAAAATTTCGACAACGGTTCCGGTATGATTCTGTTTTGCCCGATACATGCCCTGGGTGTTAAAAGCCCAGCTGAGTTCACCTTCATTATCAACGACTATAACCCCTCCTGTGCCACCAATCTGCAATAGCTCAGCGATCACTTCCTCCGCCGCTGCTGCTGCAGTTTTTCCCTGATATTTCACTCTGGCACAAATATCTGCAGCAACATTGTATCGGATAAAATACTCACCATGACCAGTACCTGATACCGCGCAGCTGCTGTTATCTGCAAAATTACCTGCACCAATTACAGGTACATCCCCCACCCGGCCCCAACGTTTGGCAGTCATCCCGCCGGTGGATGTCGCCGCCGCCAGATTACCATTATTATCGATAGCAACTGCGCCGACGGTACCCATCTTCCAATTTGGATCCGGTATAATTGCCGCCTGATGCGGCAGCCGTTGTTCGGCTTGTTTTGCTTTTTTTAACGCTTCAAAGCGAAACTGAGTATTAAAATATGCGTTGTCAACCAGCTCAAGTTGCCGCGCAGCGGCAAATTGTTCAGCGCCGCTGCCGGTTAACATGACATGCTCTGAATGTTCCATCACCGCTCTGGCCAGAAGAATGGGATTTTTAACATTTGTTACACTGGCAACAGCACCAGCATTGCGATCCTGTCCGGTCATAATGGCAGCGTCCAGCTCATGAGTTTCATCCCAGGTATAAACTGCCCCCTTACCGGCATTAAATAACGGCGAATCCTCCATAATGATGACTGCCTGCGTTACCGCATCTAGACTGCTGCCACCGGAGGCAAGCACCTGATATCCCTTATTTACAGCAAGCGTCAGGGTCGCTTCGTAATTCCGCCGCTGCGCCTCTGTCATGTTAACGCGATCGATGGTACCGGCTCCGCCATGGATCACAATGCCCACAGGTGCTTTGGCTGCCGTAACACTGACTGACAGGAAAAGGGGTATAGCAAGTAACAAGTGTTTCATTGGTTTTCCTTATGATTGTTGTCGGTGATCTTTGTACCGCAGTTATTTTCAGATAACAACTTAGTATGGATTCAGCTGCCTGCAGCAAAACTACTTTAACAAAGCCAAACTAACCAATAATTCTGCTGGTCTATACTGTAACAGTATGTCTATCGGAGCAGTATCATGCCTAACGCGATCGTAGTTAGTTTCGCTTTATCTCTGATGACTGTTGCTTCGTGCCAGCAGACTGCCAAGCGCTGGATACTCAGTGAACCAGAACAGCTTTTAATTACGCAGGCCCACTTTGCTGGAGCGTTATACCCGATAGAAACTGCTGAGCAGATATTTGCCTTGCCAGCACATACCAAAACCGAATTGACAACGTTATTGACATCCCATCAGGATATTAACGAGCGCAGCATAGCGATTGTTGAGTATATTCTTTCCCATACGGGGAAAACCTTCCTTTATAATCTTGCAACCACAAAAACGGCAAGTGATACATTGACGACACGGCAGGCCAATTGCTTAAGTTTATCAATTTTAACTTATAGTATTGCCAGAGAAATTGGCCTTAACGCAACGTTCCAGAATGTCAGCATTCCGGAGTTCTGGAGCAGTCAGCTTAACCAAACCTGGCTAAATGGCCATATTAACGTCAGATTACAGCAGCCACAGCATGATGCAGCTTCTGACCTGATAATTCCCGATGGCGAAATCATTATTGATTTTGATCCTGATGTTACTAAACAACAATTCGCTACCGAGGCGATCAGCTCTCAAAGAGTGGTAGCCATGTTCTATAATAATAAGGCTGCAGAAGCATTTGATAATTTTAACTATGCCTTAACTTATCGCTACTATCGCGCAGCTATTGCAGCAGATCCTGACTACGCTGTCACCTGGTCTAATCTGGCGGTACTTTACCGGCAACATCATTTTATAGAACTGGCTGAGCAGACGTACCATCATAGCCTGGCGCTCGATCCCACCGCAGCGAACACGATGGCTAATCTGGCGGTACTTTATCGTTTAACCGGCAATAATAATGATGCTGAAAAACTGGAACAGCTGGTATACGAAAAACGAAAAATGAATCCCTGGTATTACCTTATGCTGGGTACTGAGGCACTTAACCGCAACCTGCCAGATCACGCCATAGATTTATTTAAACAGGCGTTAGCGCTTGATGCCCAAATGCACCAAGCATTCTCTGGGCTGGCCAGCAGCTACCTCGCTCTGAATGATAACCTGTCAGCCATTTATTATCTGACACTGTCAAAGCAAGCAGCAATAAGCATGACGGATAAAAAACGATATGACGGTAAAATAAGAGCACTGAACCATTTCGCGGGTTCCGGTTAGCAGAAGATTCAGCGTCACGTCTGATATTGCGTTGTCTGAGTAATTATCTATACTTCGAACAGTTATCGGCAAAACACAATGATTATGACAAGCCAGTCCAGAAGTGAAAAGAGCAATAAAGAAAATACAACTGAGCAGCCAAAGTCTGTGCGTAAGCCTCTGCCACATCGTGATGCCGAAGCAGCCTGCCCGGAAGACTACTCAATCTGTGGTGAAGAAGATCCCGGCTCGGCACTGGAAAGCTTAGTTAATAACGACAAAAAGTAGCACGTCATATTCTTTCCAGTGTTATTATCCGATGCATTCCTGAACGACTGCCACTGTATTAATCTCAGAATTACATTATGTCGCAACCGCTTTCTTTTTATTTTCACGACTATGAGACCTGGGGCGCCGATCCAAAACGCGACCGCCCAGCTCAGTTTGCGGGTATTCGCACCGATGCCGACCTGAATATTATTGGTGAGCCTGATGTATGGTATTGCCAGTTAGCGAATGATTATTTACCTCACCCGCAAGCCGCACTGATCACCGGCCTAACTCCGCAACTTTGCAATAAAAAGGGCCTGCCCGAAACTGAATTTATGCGACAGATCCTCAGCCGGTTCAGCGAGCCTGGCAGCTGTGTGCTGGGCTATAACAGTTTGCGGTTTGATGATGAAGTGACACGTTATAGTTTATACCGCAATTTTTATGAGCCTTATGGCCGTGAATGGCAACAGGGAAACAGTCGCTGGGATTTGATTGATGTGGTTCGGGCCTGCTATGCACTTCGCCCGGAAGGTATCAACTGGCCTTTGCGGGAAGACGGTAGTCCCAGCTTTAAGCTGGAACATTTAAGCAAAGCCAATGGCCTGGCTCATGAGCACGCCCACGATGCCTTGTCAGATGTTTATGCTACAATCGGCATAGCCCGGCTGATTAAAGACAAGCAATCGAAATTATTCAGCTATTTATTCGAACTTCGTAAAAAAACCAAGGCGGCCGAACTGATCGATGTCGCCGGCCTGACGCCTTTGGTGCATGTCTCCTCAAAATTTCCTGCCAGCACTGGCTGCGTCAGCTGGATAGTGCCACTGGCGTTTCATCCGACCAATACAAACGCCGTTATCTGCTATAACCTGCAAGCAGACCCTTCGCCGCTGCTGACAGATGACCTCGATACGCTGCAAAATAAATTGTATACCCGAACTGCTGATTTGGCCGAAGGTGAAGAGCGGCTGGGCTTAAAGTTGATTCATTTAAACAAGTGTCCGGTTCTGGCAAATGCAAAAACGCTCAGTGTTGAACGGGCTGCTGAGCTGGGAATTAACCGAGCGCGTTGCCTAGAGCATCTGGAATGGTTTAAACAACACCGGCAACTTCAGCAAAAAGTCGTTACGCTTTATCAGCAACCCCTCGAGTATCCCACTGAAACTAATCCGGATTATCAGTTATATAATGGTTTTATCAGCGATGCTGATAAACAAAAAATGCAGCAGTTACATCAACTGTCAGCGGATCAATTAGCAATAAACCCACCATTGTTCAGCGATGAACGGTTAAACAGCTTACTGTTTTTATACCGGTCAAGAAACTATCCACAAAGTTTAAATGATCCTGAACAGCACAAATGGCAACGCTACCGTACTGATAAACTAATGCACGGCCTGGATAATCCCAACCTGACCATGGAAGAGTTTAGTCTGGCGCTGGAAAATCTGGCCCATGAATATGCCAGTGATGAACAGAAGATGAAAATTCTGAAGTCGCTGTATTTATATGTTCAGAGTTTGTAGCGCTGTTATCTACACTGCACACAGCGATACAGCTACCCTCTTTGTGCAAGCTTTTAAACAACACTATTGAATTTCGTTAGGAAAACGTGAATACTTAACACCATCTTGTCGGAGTGCCCAGCTGTTTACAGCGGGCTGAGACCGTGAAAACGGGATCCGTTGAACCTGATCAGGCTAATACCTGCGAAGGGAAACAAGGGGAGCTACAGCATTTAATATAGCATCAATCCGCCCGCGGATTGGCTACTTGTTATTTCCTGCCCCACTCCGGACAAGCAACCTCAACTTGTTAACCGGAGTTTGCTATGTCTGTTACTACCTTATCTAAACGTGATTTACGTACTCATGCCCGTGCCTATATTCAGGCGCTGCAGGGCGAAACCTTTCCAGGTTCAACACGTCGCTATCTTGAATGCGAGCATAGTGGCGTCAGGGTACCTGTGCGTGATATTTATCTTAATCCTACCCGCCTTGCCGACGGCACAACCCGGGCTAATGCTGCGCTACCGGTTTACGATAGCTCCGGCCCTTACGGTGATCCCACGCAGCCATTGGATGTGTTAAAAGGCCTGCCCAAACTGCGGCTAAACTGGATTAAGGCCCGTGCCGATACAGAGCGCTCACCGCTGCCACCTTTTGCTGATATCGCGCTGGATGAACAAATTACTGAATTTGAGCACCAGCCCCTCAGAGCACAAGCTGGCAAAACTGTCACCCAACTGCATTACGCCCGACGTGGCATTATCACCCCGGAAATGCACTTTATTGCGCTCAGAGAAAACATGGCAGCCGCAAAAGATGGCGTTCGCACGCATGCCGGTGAAAGCTTTGGCGCTGCCATACCTAAACAAATCACTGCAGAGTTTGTCAGGCAGGAGGTAGCAGCCGGGCGCGCTATTATTCCGGTCAATATAAATCATCCGGAAGCCGAACCGATGATTATCGGCCGCAATTTTAAAGTAAAGGTAAATGCCAATATCGGCAACTCATCAGTCAGTTCCAGCATTGAAGAGGAAGTAGAGAAGCTGGTATGGGCGACCCGTTGGGGCGCCGATACAGTGATGGACTTATCAACCGGCCGGCGTATTCACCAAACCCGCGACTGGATCTTGCGCAACAGTCCGGTGCCCATTGGCACAGTGCCTATTTATCAGGCACTGGAAAAAGTAAATGGTGACGTCAGTAAACTTAACTGGCAGGTATTTTACGACACCCTGGTTGAACAAGCCGAACAAGGCGTTGACTACTTTACTATCCATGCCGGGGTACTAAAAGATTATGTGGGGCTCACGTCGAAACGCGTTACTGGCATTGTCTCGCGGGGCGGCGCCATTATGGCGCAGTGGACCCGGCTTTGTAATCAGGAAAGCTTCCTGTATCAGCATTTTGAAGATATCTGTCAATTATGTGCCGTCTATGACATTTCGCTGTCGCTGGGCGATGGTTTACGTCCGGGCAGCATAGCCGATGCCAATGACGAAGCGCAATTTGCCGAGCTGCGTACCCTGGGCGAGCTGACCAAAATCGCCTGGCGTTATGATGTCCAGGTTATGATTGAAGGGCCGGGCCACGTGCCGATGCAGCTCATTCAGGAGAATATGACCGAGCAACTGAAGCACTGTCACGAAGCACCGTTCTATACGCTTGGCCCGCTAACCACCGATATTGCTCCAGGTTATGATCATATTACTTCTGGTATTGGCGCAGCGATGATCGGTTGGTTTGGTTGTGCCATGCTCTGTTATGTCACGCCAAAAGAGCATTTAGGCCTGCCAAATAAAGAAGATGTGAAACAGGGGCTTATTGCCTATAAAATTGCGGCTCATGCGGCTGATCTGGCCAAAGGCCATCCGGCTGCGCAGCAGCGGGATAATGCCTTGTCCAAAGCCCGCTATGAGTTTCGCTGGCAGGATCAGTACAATCTGGCACTGGACCCGTTTACTGCCAAGGCCTATCACGATGAAACGCTGAGCCATGAAGGAGCAGACACTGAGCAGTTTTGTTCTATGTGCGGCCCTAAGTTTTGCTCTATGCGGTTAAATCAACAAGTACAGCTGGAAAAAACTGCAGACGAGGCGTTAAAAGATGCCTGAGCAACGTATCCCAAGCAAACCCATTGTCTGGGCTATTGCCAGCTCAGACAGTGGTGGCGGCGCCGGTATCCAGGCAGACTTACTGACCTTTACGGCCCTTGGCTGCCATGGCTGCACTGTCATCGCCGCCGTTAGCGCTCAAAACAGTAATGCTGTTACTGACATTGTCTCGGTCAGCCCCGCACTGTTACTGGCACAGCTCGATTGTCTGCTCAGTGATATGCCTCCCGCAGCCATTAAAATAGGCCTGATCCCGGATGAGCAGTTATTAGAGCTGCTGTTGCAATGGCTGGAAAATAACAAGCACCGCTATGCGTTCAACGTTATTGCTGATCCGGTACTCAGTAGCAGCAGCGGTTATAATTTTGCCAATGCGCCGCTTATCAGCAGCTGGCACAAGTTACTACCATTAATCGACCTTATTACCCCGAACCTGCCAGAACTTGCGCTGCTATCTGCCATGCCTGACGCACCTGTTGCTGAACAGGTAAACCGGCTGATGCAGGGTGGCGCATCAGCCGTGCTGGTAAAAGGTGGCCATAGCGGCGACAGCGACGCTATCAAAGATCAGTTCTTCAGCGACACCAGTTATTTCGAGCTTGGGCACAGCAGAATAGCCACCGCTCATACTCATGGCACCGGCTGCGTGTTATCCGCTGCTATTGCTGCAGTATGCGCTGAGGATTACCCGCTGGATGACGCCGTTATTGTCGCTACGGCTTACTTACAGCAAGCACTGCAGTACGGTTATCCGACCGGAAAAGGCGCTGGCTGCCTGCAACATCACAGCTGGCCACAGCAGTATCATTATTTTCCAACGTTGCACTGGCCAGAACAGCGCGCTTTACAGGTGCAGCGAAAACAGGTTAAACGCTTTGCCAGCATGGTCACGCCAATAGGCTTATATCCGGTTGTCGATAGTGTCCAATGGCTACGCCGGTTACTGCCATTAAAACCTGATGTGGTTCAGCTGCGCATTAAACAGGGTTCAGATAGTGAGATTGAACGACAAATTGCTGAGGCGGTGCAACTTAGCCATGCTTATAACCTGCGGTTATTTATCAATGATCATTGGCAGCTGGCAATTAAATATGCGGCTTATGGTGTGCATCTTGGCCAGGAAGACCTTGAGCAGGCCGATCTGGAAGCCATAGCACAAGCCGGATTACGACTTGGTATATCTACCCACAGCTACCCGGAACTAATACGGGCAAAACAACTTCAGCCGTCTTACATTGCGCTTGGCCACATTTTTGCCAC
>NZ_JAWVZF010000011.1:0-36127 GCF_033722355.1 Arsukibacterium sp.
ACGTGCGCGATGATGGCAATATTACGCAGTTTATCTAAAGTTGACGCGGTAACGCTCATGAATCAGTATCCTCTGTGGCACTAGATGACCATAATGACCACCAGGCAAACGCTTTTCAAAAGTAAAGGGCGCATATTCTACTCTTTTTTTTCACAGAAAGAAAAAGACGTTATCGTCATTAACGGTATTTTTTTAAACAAAGCAAAAAAACTCAGCTACACTTGGCAGTCATGATGCCGCACCACAACGGAGCAGCCTCGCACCACTTTGATGCAACATAATAAAAACCGCGCTCCGCTGTAGCAATAAAGCCTTTAAAATCAATATTGTTATATATTGGCATACATCTGGCATTTAATAGGGCAATCACTTACTCAGTGTTCAAATCGGGTCAATTGGAGGAATGCATGTCTGCATTGGAAGTTTTAAAACTAATTAAAGAGAACGACGTTAAATTTTTGGATTTACGTTTTACCGACACCAAAGGTAAAGAGCAGCATGTCAGTATTCCGGTAAGCCAGGTCACCGAAGAAATGTTCGAAGACGGCAAAATGTTTGATGGCTCGTCCATTACCGGCTGGAAAGGCATCAATGACTCAGACATGATATTGCTACCAGATGCCAGCACCGCAGTGTTGGATCCATTTTTTGAAGAAACCACACTGAACGTAACCTGTGATGTTATCGAACCCAGCACGATGCAGGGCTATGACCGCGACCCGCGCTCCATTGCTAAACGTGCTGAAGAATACTTAAAATCGACCGGTATAGCGGATACTGTATTATTTGGCCCTGAGCCAGAGTTTTTTATGTTCGACGATATTCGCTTCGAAACGACCATGGCAAGCTCGTTCTTCAAGATTAACTCAACCGAAGCAGCCTGGAACTCAGGTACCATTTATGAAGATGGCAATAAAGGTCACCGCCCCAGCGTGAAAGGCGGTTATTTCCCGCTGCCGCCGGTAGATTCAGGCCATGATATCCGTAGTGCGATGTGTATGGTACTGGAAGAAATGGGCCAGGTGGTGGAAGCTCACCACCATGAAGTGGCTACTGCGGGCCAGAACGAAATTGCTACCCGTTTTAATACCCTGACCAAGAAAGCCGACGAAGTGCAGCAGTTAAAATATGTTATTCATAACGTTGCGCACTTATACGGCAAAACTGCCACCTTTATGCCGAAGCCACTGGTTGGTGATAATGGCTCAGGTATGCACTGTCACCAGTCTCTGGCAAAAGATGGTGTTAACCTGTTTGCTGGTGACAAATATGCCGGGCTGTCTGAACTTGCCCTGTATTATATCGGCGGTATTATTAAGCATGCCAAAGCGGTAAATGCGTTTACAAACCCTTCAACCAACTCCTATAAACGGTTGGTTCCGCACTTTGAAGCGCCGGTTATGCTGGCCTATTCAGCGCGCAACCGCTCTGCGTCTATCCGTATTCCGTTGGTGCCAAGTGCCAAAGCCCGCCGGATTGAATGCCGCTTCCCAGACCCGGCAGCTAACCCTTACTTGGCCTTTACTGCCCAGTTGATGGCCGGACTTGATGGTATTCAGAACAAGATCCATCCTGGCGATGCTATGGATAAAGACTTGTACGATTTACCGGCGGAAGAGGCAGCAAATATTCCACAGGTATGTACCTCTTTAGATGAGGCAATGGACGAACTGGATAAAAATCGCGCTATCTTTACTAAAGGTGGGGTAATGTCTGATGCGATGATTGATGCCTACATTGCAATTAAACGTGCAGAATCTCGTCGCGTATCAGTAGCAGTGCATCCGTTGGAGTTTGAACTGTATTACAGCGTTTAATCTACGCTAATGTCAGAAGGCCCACTCAGGTGGGCCTTTTTTTTGTAGAATTCTTTATTAAAGCGCGCTAAAGTGAGATATTAGCGGTTAAAATTTAACATCAATGGATTTGACAAGCAGATG
The DNA here is from genome assembly GCF_033722355.1 of Arsukibacterium sp. Lineage (GTDB taxonomy): Bacteria > Pseudomonadota > Gammaproteobacteria > Enterobacterales > Alteromonadaceae > Alishewanella. The sequence goes on from NZ_JAWVZF010000011.1 coordinate 1,941, forward strand.
AATAAGTTACTGTTGCTATTAACTTTACTGATAATCATGCTGCCACTACAGGCGCAGGAAAAGCGCATTTTTGTCACCAAAGATGCTAATGGTGTATTAGTATTTTCAGACAGCCCGCAGCCTGGTGCCGAAGAACTCAATCTGACCAGTCGCCCGAATATTATGGAATCTGCCAGCATCGAGCTGCCTGCCAGGAAGCCGGTTGAAGCTGAGCCTTTCAAAATTGAAATTACCCAGCCAGAGAACCACGGCACGGTGCGTGACAATACCGGCTCAGTGTATGTATCTGGCCGGATTACCCCGATGTTTAAGCGCGGCCTGCAAGTAAGGCTAGTTGTTGATGGTACACCACTTAGTGAACCACAGAATAAAGCCACATTTATCCTGCGCGATGTTGACCGCGGCGAACATACTCTGCAAATGGAATTATTCGATCAAAGCGGCAAGCTTATTGCAACCAGTCCTGTCACAACCTTCTATCTTCACAGAGCGTCGGTAATTAACCCCAATTAGGGCAGCCCAGGCTGTATTTCGGCTAAAAACCGATTACACTACCATCAAGCTGCACTATATTGGTGCAACAGAGGTGGCAGTGTGACAATTCAAAGCAAACAACCTGATTTTATGGCGCTTGCCGAACAGCTCACCACAGCTGTGTTGTTGCTCGACAGTGATTTAATGCTGCGCTACTTTAATACTGCCTGCTGTGCCGTTATGGGTCTGGGCGAGAAGCGCTTATCCGGTCAGTATTTTCCCGGCTTATTTCAGCATTTGGATATTAAAGCCAGCCATCTGACAGCGGCACTTAGCAGTAAGCAGGGATTCAGTGTCAGTGATGTTCAGGCGGTGTTGCTGGATGGTCGTCATCTGCTGCTTGATATTTCACTGACGGTCAGCGAGCAACCCGTCAATCATTTGTTACTTGAATTGCGTCAGGTCGACCAACAGCGGAAAATCAGTATGGAGAGCCTGCAGCAACATCAGCATCTCGCTGCCCGAGAGCTTATTCGTGGTTTGGCCCATGAGATTAAGAATCCGTTGGGCGGTTTACGAGGCGCAGCTCAGTTGCTTGAAGAATCGCTGGATGACGAGCAGAAAGAATATACCCAGTTAATTATTGCCCAGGCTGATCGCCTGCGTAATCTGGTTGACCGGTTACTGGGTCCTTACCGCCCTCCTCAGAAAGTCATCACTAACCTGCATCAGGTGATTGAACAGGTGTTACAACTGGCCCTGATGGATAACCCGGCTAAAGTGCGTTTCAGTCGTGATTATGATCCCAGCATTCCGGATTTCAGTTTCGATCCCGAATTAATTGAACAGGCGCTATTAAATATCGTCCGAAATGCCCAACAGGTTTTGCATGATAATGGCGCAATATGCCTGCAAAGCAGGATTTTGCATCAGCATACCCTGAATGGTAAACGCTACAAGTTGGTCGCGTTTATTAAGGTTATCGATAACGGTCCGGGGATCCCGGCTGATATTAAAGATACCCTGTTTTACCCTATGGTCAGTGGTAAGGCAGGTGGCACAGGCCTTGGTTTATCTATCGCTCAGACTCTGATTCATCAGCATGGTGGCTGGATTGACTGCGACAGCTGGCCTGGCCAGACCGAATTTACTTTATATTTGCCGATCTCAGACACGGAGGAATAACGCTATGAGTGATACCGTCTGGATTATTGACGACGATAACTCAATTCGTTGGGTGTTAGAAAAGGCACTAAGTCGCGCTGATATTCAGTGCGAGAGCTTTGCCTCGGCTGATTTAATGCTGCAACGGCTGGAATTTGAGCAGCCGGCTGTCGTGGTTTCTGATATCAGGATGCCAGGCACTGATGGCATGGCACTTTTAGCCAAACTTCAGGCGCTGACCCCTGAATTGCCCGTTATTATCATGACGGCGCATTCGGATCTTGACAGTGCGGTGAATGCGTTTAAACGCGGTGCTTTCGAATATTTACCTAAACCCTTCGATGTTAATGATGCCGTGGCACTTATCAGCCGGGCATTGCAACACAGCCACAGCCAGCGGGCCCGGCAAAAACCTCAGGTTAACAGCATAACCCCTGAAATTATCGGTGAAGCCCCCGCTATGCAGGAGGTATTCCGTGCTATTGGCAGGCTGGCCCGCTCCAGTATCAGTGTACTGATTAACGGCCAATCCGGTACCGGTAAAGAACTGGTTGCCCGTGCTTTGCATAAACATAGTCCGCGTTCAGAGCAGCCGTTTATTGCCCTGAATATGGCAGCTATTCCGAAAGATCTGATCGAATCTGAACTGTTTGGTCATGAAAAAGGCGCATTCACCGGCGCCAATAACTTACGTAAAGGCAGGTTTGAACAAGCCGATGGTGGTACCTTATTTTTAGATGAAATCGGCGATATGCCGCTGGATGTGCAAACCCGGCTGCTGAGGGTATTGGCTGATGGTCAGTTCTACCGGGTTGGTGGCCACCAGGCGGTATCCGTTGATGTCAGAATTATTGCAGCCACACATCAGAATCTGGAGCAATTGGCGCAGGAAGGTAAATTCAGGGAAGATTTGTTTCACCGGCTCAATGTCATCCGGGTGCATTTGCCACCGCTTAAAGAGCGAAAGCAAGATATCGCCAGACTGGCACAGCATTTTTTACAACAAGCAGCCACAGAGTTAAATGTCGAGGCAAAAATGCTAACGAAAGAAGCCGAGCAATTTTTAAGCCAGCTGGACTGGCCAGGTAATGTTCGTCAGCTGGAAAACAGCTGTCGCTGGCTAACAGTAATGGCCAGCGGTAAGCATATTGTGGTAGCCGACCTGCCCCCGGAACTGACTCAACCGACTAAAAATAATCAAAAACCAGCCGCCACAGATGGCGGCGACTGGCAAGCCCAGCTGGCCAGTTGGGTTGAAGATAAACTGAGCGCCGGAGAACAGAATATTCTGGCTGAGGCCAGCCCCGCCTTTGAACGAATTGTGCTACAGCAGGCCCTGCATTTTACCCGGGGCCATAAACAGGAAGCGGCCCGTTGCCTGGGCTGGGGCCGCAATACATTAACGCGTAAACTTAAAGAATTGGATATAGAATAATCTTATTGCTCGCTATGCATTTTAGGTTTCTGCTGCCAGTTAAGTTTACGTTTTTGCTGCCAAGTGGCCAGTTGCTGTCGCTGCTCTGGTGTCAGCAACTGGTATACCTGGTGGCGTAATTTTAACCGCGCCAGCCGATATTCCATTTGCTGCTGCTGTTGCTTTTGCAATACCCCGGTAACTGCTGCTTCATCAAAATAATCGGCCTGGATTAGCTGACGCAGCGTGCCACGCATTTGTTCACGATCAGCACGCTCAGGTTTACTGACTTTATGCGCTTTCAGCAGCTGTCTAAGCTGTTGTTGCTGAGATCTATTAAGTTCAAGCCCGGCGAGCATTTTCTGGTAGGAAGAACGACCCTGCTGCATCTTGTAAGGTTGGTCTGCCTGCTCAGCCTTGCTATGATGCCCTGCATTAGCTGTTGCTAACAGCAAGCCAGCAGTGGCTAACATTAACGTTATTGCTTTCATCATTTATACTCCGTGGTTATGCCTCTGACAGCATAGCGGCTTAACTGCAAAGTAATGCAAAGCCCGGGTAAAGATTCAGTAAAGACGCTGGCAGTGACACCTGCCCTGAATACACTGAGTAAAAAAGGAGTGGGTATGGCGGCAATCTTAATTATTGATGATGATGCAGAATTATGTCGGTTAGTGGCTGATTATCTGGCTATGGATGGCTACCAGATTGACATGGTTCACGATGGCGTTAGCGGGCTTAGTAAAGCTCAAAACGGTCATTACCAACTAATATTGCTAGATATTATGTTACCGGGGCTGGATGGCCTCAGTCTGTTAAAAGCACTGCGCCAACAAAATTATTGCCCGGTACTGATGCTGACCGCCCGTGGTGATGACATTGACAGGATCATCGGCCTGGAACTTGGCGCAGATGATTATCTGGCCAAGCCGTTTAATCCACGGGAGTTGCAAGCAAGGGTTAAAGCGATATTACGCCGGGTAGAGCTTACCAATCAGGATAATAATCAGACAGCTCAGATCCTTGAAATTAACCAGGTGAAACTTAATCCCCGCAATCTTCAGGTACAATGCCGGCACCAAGATGTCAGTCTGACCTCAACCGAATTTCAGTTGCTGCAAATGCTGATGCGCCATGCCGGTCAGCTGGTCAGCAAAGAGCAACTGAGCCAGCAGGTGCTGGGACGACGTCTGCAACAATATGATCGCAGTCTGGATATGCATATCAGTAATATTCGTAAAAAGTTCAGCCAGTTCGCCAGTGACGAAAAAATTCAGACGTTGCGTGGCAGTGGTTATCTGTTTCTCCGAGGGCTTAACTGATCATGCTCTACTGGTTAAATCCGATTAATTCGCTGGCTGGACGTATCTTTGTCTGGTTCTGGCTGGTGCTGTTATTAACGGTGGTTCTGACATTGTTAATTTCTCAGAGCCTTTACAATCCAACGGATATACGTCGGTTGCCGCCACAGCTCAGCCGGCAACTGCAAGCGCAGCTCGCGCCATTAGCGCAAAGTGCGGACCCGGCCACACTGCTGCAACAGCTGGCAATGAATAAGCGTAACAGCTGGTTGGTCGTCAATAATGCTGATCAGCAACTGCTGAATCCACAAGCTCTGCCTGCCAGCTTTGACCCCCACTGGTTAACAGAGCTTGCTCAACTTGACCGGCCACGCTTACTGCGTCATCGTAATGTTTACCTGGCAGGTCCTTTTGTCATTGAGATAGCGGGCCAGCAACTGGCTCTCTATCAGCAACGCCAGCGTCCGCCACAGCCCTTCTGGAGCATGCGGACCCTCTCAGAACCGCTATTAATATTGCTGCTAGTGGCGGTCTCTGCTTTGGCCAGTTTTATTCTGGCGGTATCAATTTCCAGACCGCTTCGTGAGCTGTTACAACAAAACCTGGCTTTTGCCTCAGGTAAACTCAGCAGCCGGGTTAGCCGACTGGCAAAAAGACGTGATGAGCTCGGCCAGCTTGGTCGCAGCTTTAATACCATGACAGAAAAAATCAGTGATTTGCTGCAAAACCAGCAACGTTTGCTACGGGATATTTCCCATGAATTGCGTTCGCCACTCACCAGAGCACAGCTGGCAATTGGTTTGACCGAACAGCAACAAAACCTGCAACAGTTGCCAAGGCTGAAACAGGAGCTGGAACGGATTGATAGCATGCTGGATGAACTTCTGACCTTCAGCAGACTTGATGCCGGCCAATATCCGCTGGATCTGAGCCCCTGCGAACTGAGTGCGATGTTGTCGGAGTTGATCGAACTTAACCGGGTAGACGCCGATTGCAAACAGCAAACGCTGCTGCTGGATGCGCCTGCGCCATCCTGGCTCGAAGCGGATGGTCGCTTGCTGTGCCGGGCATTTGAAAACATTCTGCGAAATGCAATTAAATACAGCCCGGCCGGCAGCACTATTCGCCTGAGTATCGAGCCACAGGCCTACCATCTTATCGCAGAGATCACGGATCACGGGCCTGGGCTACCCGAAGCTGAACTTGCTGCCGTATTTGAGCCGTTTTACCGGGTCAGCAATAGTCGTGACCAGCAAACCGGCGGTGCCGGGCTGGGTCTGGCAATTGTCGCCATGATAATCCGGCAGCACAGAGGGACAGTAGCAGCATTCAACCGTGATCCGGGTTTAACCATCCGGGTGACATTACCTAAAACATCCAGCAGGAATGAGTCGATATGATGCCAGCAGTTGACACGGCCATCACGCAAACACCACTTACTGAACGTTGGCCACAGCAGCTACAGCCGTTGTGGCAACAGTTTGTCCATGCTGATTTGTATAGTCACGATCAGACCCGGTTACGCTACAGTTATTATCTGGCAGCTGACAGGGCGCAAGCAGTGGTCTTCAGCACTGGCCGGGTTGAAATGGCAGTCAAATACATTGAGTTGATGCATGAGTTTATTACTGCAGGCTATAGTGTGTTTATCCTCGACCACCGCGGTCAGGGCCAGTCAGCCCGGCTGCATACTGACCCTCATCTTGGCTATGTTGCTGACTTTGCCGATTATGTCAGTGACTTCGATCAGTTTGTCACTGACATTGTCACGCCATTTGGCCATCGGCAGCATTTGCTGATCGCTCATTCTATGGGCGCTGCTATCGCTTGTTGTTACTTGCTACGGTATCAACATCCTTTCCAGGCTGCAATTTTCGGGTCACCGATGTTTGGTCTGCATGCAGGCAAGGTGCCGTCTGCTCTGGCCAGCAAGCTGGTTGCCGGCTATGGTTGGCTCAGATCAAAAATCAATCAGGATAGCCGGCAATATTTCCCTGGACAACGCCACTATCAGCAAAAACCTTTTGCTGATAATCCTCTTACCCACAGTGCTGAGCGATATCAATGGTTAGGGCAACTTTATAATTTATACCCGGACAGTCAGTTGGGTGGGGTTAGCTGGGCATGGCTGACCCAGGCTATCAATGCTATGGCTGATATCCAGCGACAAGCCAGTCAGTTCAATGTTCCGGTATTAATGCTGCAGGCAGGGCAAGATAAGATCGTCAGTAACCGCGCACAGAACACCTGGTATCGGGGCTTGCCCGCAGTGCTTTACAAGCAACATACTATTTTGGCAGAGGCTAATCATGAAATCTGGATGGAGCAGGATAACATCCGCCAGCAAGCGTTCAATGCTGTTAATCAGTTTCTGGCAGGCCTTAAAGACGACAAGAGCCGGTCGTAATCGTTATACCGCGCCAGCAAAATTATGCTGGCGCCAGGCTTCATAACAAACAATAGCGACGGTATTAGCCAGATTCAGACTGCGTGCGCCTGGTTGCATTGGTACCCGGATCCGGTTTGCAACCGGAATAGTATCGCGGACGGCGTCTGACAATCCTGCTGTTTCAGAGCCAAACAGTAATACGTCATCTTTTTGGAAATGTTGCTGCTGATAAGGCTGGCTGCCTTTTGTGGTTAAGGCCAGGATCCTTTTACCTGCCATCGCCGTGGCAAAGCTCGGGTAGTCGGCATAGCGACTTACGTTTGCCAGATCGTGATAATCTAGCCCGGCCCGACGCAGTTTTTTCTCTTCAAAATCAAAGCCCATTGGCTCAATAATATGTAACCGGCATCCCGTATTGGCGGCCAGACGGATTATATTGCCGGTATTAGGCGCTATTTTCGGTTCAAATAATGCGATATGGAACATAGCAGCGACAGCCCTAGAAACAAAAGGCCCTAATTTACACGCTGCAATGGCGGAATTAAAGCGGTTAAAATGACAGAGTTGTAGAAAAAATCATCATTTAATTTGCTTAAAGGCAGCTATGACAGCTATATTTACCCGGTATTGTATACACTACAAGGATGTGTTTGTTATGCCACTGTTAGGTTGGCTGTGTTTTGTTGCGCTGTTGCCGGCATTGTCGGCCTATGCAGCTATTGCCAATGGGCTGACAGCAACCTCATTTAGTCTATTTTTAACTTTTTTTGCAGGTTTTACTTTAGCAGGTGCGGCAGGTTGGTGGCTCTGGCAGCAGCAGCGGGCCAGACAAAAAGCACAACAAAAAATGCTGCAGCAACTGCTTACTGACACCAGTGCACTTGTTGCTGTGCTCGATCAAAACTGCCAGTTGTTAATTACCAGCAATGCGTTAGAGAGGATTGCTGTCGGTCAGAATCTTTGTGATTGTATGTATTTTGATCCTACCCTGAAACAAAAGGCCTGGCAGGACATCAGACGGGTATTAGAACAACATCGCAGCTGGCAGGGAGAAGTATGGTGGCAACTGAAAGATGATTTGCTCGCCGTCAGTCTGACCATCACTCAAAGTAATAATAGCGCCTGGCCTGCAGCACGGTTTCTTTTGGTCGCCCAGGATATCACAGAGCGAAAAAGAGCTGATCAGCAACAGCTGAATAACCTGCTTCGCGACCCGCTTACAAATTTACCCAATCGAATTATGCTCGAAGAGCAACTTGCTACGAATATTTCCTGCTGTACTCAGTTGTATCCTACCACTGCATTACTACTGGTAAAATTCAATCAGTTGCTCAGCACTGAGCAGTCAGCTAGCGGACAAAGTTCGGCAAAACGCATTGCTGAAGCAGCGAGAGATTTACGCCAGGCTCTAGCGCCGCAGTACGCAGTTGGTCGTTTCAACAGTGACAGTTTCGCTGTTCTGGTGCCACCTCATTTATGTGCCATGCCCGTTGACTTACCGTTGAACCAGCTGGCTCACCAGATTTTATTACAGATTAGTCAGTTTAATATTATCAGCAGTCATAGTCAGATCTATGTCAGTATTGGCATTAGCCGGTACCCGGAAGACGGTGCCGATGCACCCGCGATGATGCAAAGTGCAGAGCGGGCTGTGCAACTGGCTGCCCGCAGTGGAACCAGTCAGTTTAGTTTTGCTGACGCCAGGTTGCAGCAGCATTCTGCGGAATATCTGACCTTGCAGGCAGAACTTAGTAAAAGCCTGATCCAGAATGATTTTACCGTATATTTTCAGCCACAATTGAGTATCAGCAGCAACCGTATTGTTGGTTACGAAGCGTTGTTGCGTTGGCACAATCCGAAACGGGGTATCATGCAACCGCAAAGTTTTCTGGCGCTGGCTGAACAGAGCGGAATGATCGTAACGCTAGATCGTTTAGTCTTTCGGCAATGTTGTCAGCAGATAAAACAATGGCTACAGATGAATCAGCTTCGGGGCCGGATTGCCTTGAATATTTCTGCTCAACACTTTCAGCAATCTGATTTTGTTGAGTACGTCGTCAAGTGTCTTGATGAACACAAACTACCGGCAGAGCATTTTACGTTAGAGCTCGACGAACGGGTCTTCCAGCAACCCGGTACTGATGTGCAACCAAGACTGGCCGCGCTTAACGAGGCAGGCTTTCATTTAGTTATGGATAACTTTGGCGATGGCACTTCATCGCTGACTTCACTTCGCCAGCTACCTTTGCATGGCGTTAAAATCGCGCGTAGCCTGATCACGCAGATGGAGCAGAAAGAGCAGCAGCGCAATATCACTTCCAGCTTGATAAGGCTGGCAGGCTATCTGCAGCTGGAGGTCACCGCCAGTGGTATTGACAATGAAATGCAGGCTTATCTGTTACATGTCATGGGTTGTGATAAATTACAGGGTAATTTATTCAGTAAGGCGCTTCCTGCCAGTGAAATACCGGCATTACTGGCAAAAGAAAACAAACTAATCAAAAAGACAGCTAGTTAACCTCGTCCCGCTTTTCCCGGCCTAACAAATCAACAGCAGCCAGTTTCACGTCTTTTTTCTGATATAAAACCTGGTAAATCTGTTCCGAGATCGGCATCTCGATCCCCACCCGCCTTGCAAGATTAAATACTTCTTTGGCGTTTCGGTAGCCTTCTACCACCTGACCAATGGTTGCCATTGCCTCGTCAACGCTTTTACCCTGACCTAACAGCAAACCAAAACGACGATTACGCGATTGGTTATCAGTGCAGGTCAGCACTAAATCACCTAACCCCGCCATCCCCATAAAGGTATCTTTCTGAGCACCAAGAGCACAGCCCAGCCGACTCATTTCAGCCAGGCCTCTGGTAATCAGTGCAGTTCTGGCATTGGCACCAAAACCAATACCATCGGCCATACCAGCGCCAATAGCAATCACATTTTTAACCGCGCCACCCAACTGAACGCCAATAAAATCGGGATTAGTGTAAACCCGGAAACTTTTTGCACAGTGCAGCAGATCGGACAACCGGCTGATAAAATCCTGATCGACAGAGGACAACGTTATCGCTGTAGGCATGCCTGCTGCCATTTCTTTGGCAAATGTAGGGCCAGATAGCACCGCCAGCGCAACCTGCTCGCCAAGGATCTCCCGGGCAACATCCTGCAGTAAGCGACCACTTTCCGGCTCAAGCCCTTTAGTAGCCCAGGCAACTCTGGCGTTCGCAGCTAGCAATGGTTTAATTTGTTTTAACGTGTCAGCAAAAGCATGACTGGGTACAACGACCAGTATATCGCGACTACTTTGCACCACTTGCCGCAGATCCGCACTGACAGTCAAACTATCAGGCAACCGGATATCTGGCAGATATTTCTGATTGCAACGTTGTTGCTGCATTTGCTCGATGTCCGGGCTGTTACGCCCCCACAGCATGATAGGGTTACCATTGCGAGCCAGGCAAATGGCAAGGGCAGTACCATAAGATCCTGCCCCCAGTACTGCTATTGCTGCAGTATCCATAAGCTTAAGCGTCGGCTTTAACGTCCTGGCCCTCGGCCTGACGCTTTTGCAGATACTGAGCAAATAATGCGTCAAAATTCACCGGTGCCAGATTCAGTTGCGGGAAGGTACCACGATTAACCAGGCTGGATACTGCTTCACGGGCATAAGGAAACAGAATATTCGGACAAAACGCAGCTAGCATATGAGCTAACTGAGCTTCTTCCAGCTCACCAATCGAAAAAATACCGGCCTGCTGTACTTCGCACAGAAACGCTGTTTCCTCACCCACCATAGTCGTAACAGTTAGTGACAGCGTCACCTGGTAAACACCTTCTTCTACTTTTTCACTGCGGGTGTCTAAATCCAGTTTAACTTCAGGTTTCCACTCTTTGCGGAAAATTGCCGGGGCATTCGGCGCTTCAAATGAAATATCTTTGACAAAAATCCGCTGAATAGCAAATTGTAAACCCTGTGCCTGTTGCTCATTTGCAACACCATTTGCCTTTTGTTCGGCCATGAATAATTCCTAGTTTAAGTTATGCGTTTAACAGTGGATCGAGCTTGTTGGCTGCTTGCAGCGCAAACATATCGTCGCATCCACCAATGTGGGTTGTACCGATAAATATCTGCGGTACAGTTGAGCGACCGTTCGCTTTTTCAATCATTTCGGCACGACGCTCTGGCTGCTCATCAATTTTTATTTCCTGATACGCAACCTGTTTCTGATCAAGTAACGACTTGGCACGAACACAATAAGGACAATATGCCTTGGTGTAAATAATCACTTCTGCCATGCTTACCTCTTCGATTTAACCACTGGCAGACTGGCACCAGACCAGGCTCCCATTCCACCCTGCAAAACAGCAACATTACTAAAACCTTGCTTTGCAAGAGCAACCGCTGTTTTCTGGGCCGTCATTCCTGCCTGACACACCACAATAATGGGAGCATCTTTCTGTTTTTCAAGTCCGCCAAGTTTTTGCTCGCTGATCTGGCTGGCAGCCAGCGGTATGGCGCCGGTTATGTGGCCCTTCTTAAAATCATCCTCATTACGGATATCCACCACCACGCCATCCTGCCGGTTAACCAGCATAGTCAGCTCGGTGGGAGATACCTGACGGATGGCTGAAAAGCGACTTTTAATCCAGCCGCCAACGATCAATAAAAATATCACGACCCATGCCAAACTCAGCAAAGGGTGATTAGCTACAAACTCGGTAAACTGCGCCATAGTGCTGTATTCTTACTCTGAACCAATGAAAGTGGCCTGAGTATAACGATATTGTTGTAAGAAAGCAGCCCTAAAACAACCAATCCGGACTGGAGAAAGTTAGAAAAAGCGGTAAGATACTAGCCTCGCTTAAATGTTCAGCAAAATCAGAATCGGAGTCAGCATGAGTCATCCCAAAAAGCCCCTGGTATTATTAATTCTTGATGGCTGGGGATACAGTGAACAAACTGACAGCAATGCCATAGCCCAGGCCAATACACCGGTAATGGATAAACTGTGGCAAGACTATCCGCATAGTCTCATTTCCGGCTCCGGGCTGGATGTGGGTCTGCCAGAGGGTCAGATGGGCAACTCAGAGGTCGGCCACGTTAACCTGGGCTCTGGCCGGGTGGTATATCAGGACTTTACCCGGATTACCAAAGCCATTAAAGATGGTGACTTTTTTCAGAACCCTGCGCTGGTTAACGCTGTTACCTCGGCCAAAAAAAATGGCAAAGCGGTGCATATTATGGGCTTATTGTCTGAAGGTGGCGTTCATAGCCATGAAGACCATATTCTGGCAATGATTAAGCTGGCCGAGCAACAAGGTGCCGGCCCGATTTACCTGCATGCTTTTTTAGACGGCAGAGATACGCCACCGCGCAGTGCAGAGGCGTCACTTGCCCGGGTTGAGCATCATTTTGCCGCGAGCGGCAGCGGCCGGATCGCGTCTGTTATCGGCCGTTACTACGCAATGGACCGAGATAAACGCTGGGACAGGGTGCAGCAGGCTTATGATTTACTGACCCTGGGCAAAGCCGAATTTACCGCACCTGATGCGATAACCGCGCTGCATGACGCTTATCAACGGGATGAAAATGACGAGTTTGTCAAAGCCACCGCTATTGTGGCTGCTGATGGCAACCCAGTGCAAATGGCCGATGGTGATGCATTAATCTTTATGAATTTCCGTGCCGACCGGGCCCGTCAGTTCAGCCGCGCCTTTACCGAAGTCGATTTTGCCGGGTTTAAGCGCGAACATCAGCCAAAACTCAGTAGTTTTGTCATGCTGACAGAATATGCTGCCGATATCGATGCCCCATGTGCTTACCCTCCGGAGACATTAAATAATGTGCTGGGTGAATGGCTGGCCAAGCATAACAAAACTCAGCTTCGAATCTCTGAAACTGAAAAATATGCTCACGTTACCTTTTTCTTCAGTGGGGGCCGCGAGACTGAGTTTGCCGGAGAAAGCCGTATTTTAGTGCCGTCACCTTCTGTTGCAACCTATGATTTACAACCAGAAATGAGCTCTGCTGAGCTGACCGATAAGCTGGTTGCGGCTATTCATAGCGGTGACTTTGATGTGATCATTTGCAATTATCCTAATGGCGATATGGTGGGACATACCGGCATTATGAGTGCGGCTATCAAAGCAGTAGAAGCGGTAGACCATAGTGTAGGCCGGGTGATTGAAGCATTACAACAGGTTGGCGGCGAGTGTTTAATCACTGCTGACCATGGTAATGCTGAAATGATGCAGGACCCTGGTTCAGGTCAGGCACATACTGCCCACACTAGCGGACCTGTACCATTGATTTACGTTGGACGGCCGGCTGACGCTGTTGAAGGCGGAATTTTAAGTGATATCGCTCCGACGATGCTGGAACTGCTAGGGCTCCCTAAACCTGCTGAAATGACCGGTAGAGTTCTGATGCAAGTTAAGCAAAGCTAATTTGGCACCTGATGAAAAATCATTGTTATCCTTTAGTATTCCGTCAGCCTTTATGGTTGTTGGTTTGCTATTGCTTGATTGGCACCAGCCCGGTCCATGGCCGGCAACAGGCCGAACAACAACAGGAACTGGAGCAGGTACAGCAGCAGATAAAAACGACCGAGCGTCAGCTTAAAAAACAGCAGCAGCAACTGAACAAAGCAGAACAACAACTCCAGCAATCAGACCGGGCTCTGGCAAAAGCGACCAGTGAGCTGCGGCAAACCGAGCAACAGCTTGCACAAACTGAACAGCGTACTTTGCAGCTGGATCAGCAGCAACAGCAGTTACAGCTTGAGCTGCAGCAACAACAACGTCAGCTGGCTGCACAACTGAAAAGCGCCTATAGCCTGGGCCAGCATGACTATACCCGGATGCTGTTAAACCAGCAGGACGCAGGTAAACTGGAACGGGCGCTTACTTATTATCAATATTTTAACCGTGCCCGGGTAAGTCAGCTGGCAGAAATCAATAAAACGGTTTTGCAACTGGAACAGATTAAACAGCAACTGGCGGAGCAACAGCAACAGTTACACATTATGCTTGCCGAACAGCAACAGCAGCAGCAACAGCTACAGGTGGTAAAAGCTGAACAACAAACTGCGGTCAGTCAATTGCAAAAGCTTTTAAAAGAACAAGATAATCAACTAAGTTACTTACGCCAGAACGAGGTTAGTTTACAAAACACCATAGATAAGCTGCGGGCATTGGCAGAGCGCAGCCTCACACTATTGGGATTGACGGCTAATAAGGGAAAGCTGCGCTGGCCGCTTAATGGCGCGCTGCTTCAGAGTTTTGGCGAGAACCGGCAGGGTGGTATGCGTTCCCGTGGTATTTTAATCAGTGGCCGGGAAGGTAATCCGGTGCAGGCAATTGCCGATGGTCGGGTAATATATGCAGATTGGTTAAAGGGTTACGGCTGGGTCATCGTACTTGATCACGGCGAGGGCTTTATGAGTCTGTATGGGCACAACCAGAATATTTTAAAACAACCGGGCGAGCAAATTATTGCCGGTGAAACGATTGCCCTGGTGGGTATGAGTGGTGGCCAGGCCACAGCCGGCCTGTATTTTGAGATTAGAGAAAAAGGCGATGCTGTTAACCCTTTGTCATGGTTGAACAAAAACAAAGGCTAAAAATGACTTGCGACGACTGTCAGCATACGCCAATATAACAGCCAACAACAGGACGAACCGACCACTATCCGCACTCAGGCAGTTCGGGTAAACAGGAATATTAACCGCGTGCGTAAAAGTTTATTTTGGCTGATTTTAGCTGGGTTGCTAAGTGTTGAGGCTCAGGCAGAAAAACCCCGGATTGCCATTATTATTGACGATATCGGCTATCAGAAAGCTGATTTAAAAATGGTTTCTCTGCCCTATCCTCTTACTTTATCAGTATTACCCCACACCCCTTTTGGTCCAAAATCTGCGCAACTGGCGTTTTCACAGCAAAAAGACGTGATGCTGCATATGCCGATGGAAGCCAGCAATCATAAAGGCCTAGGCCCTGGCGCCCTGACCCGGGATATGGATCGCCAGCAGGTGAGGGATGCCTTACAGCAGGCTTTGGCTGATATTCCTTACGCTATTGGTGTTAACAATCATATGGGCAGCCTCTACACCGAACTGGACCAGCCAATGGCATGGACCATGGAGTACCTGCGGCAACGCCAGCTATTCTTTGTTGACAGCCTGACAACGCCACAAAGTAAAGCGCGGCTATACGCCCGCCAATATGGCGTTGCCAGCTTAAGTCGTCATGTATTTCTGGATAATGATTTGTCGGAGGCAGCTCTGCAACGTCAGTTCCAGCAATTATTGCAGATTGCCAGACGCCATCAGGTCGCTATTGCGATCGGTCATCCGTACCCGCAAACTTATGAATTCCTCAAGAAAAACCTGCCATTACTTAACAAGCATGGTGTTGAGTTAGTAAGAATTTCTGCATTACTGCCCAGGGAACACGATGTTGTAGCTGCCGGCTTTACAGCACCGGCTATCTCAGCACCACAATAAAATTCTGCGACAGCAAATAAAAAACCTGCCGCAGCAGGTTTTTTATTTGTCGGTTAATCAGCTTAACGCTGTCTGCAATTTTTTCATCGCATTTTTCTCAAGTTGACGTACCCGCTCTGCCGATACCTGATACCGTTCTGCCAGTTCCTGTAAGGTAAGCTTATTGTTATCCAGCCAGCGAGCCCGCACAATGTCCTGACTGCGATCATCCAGGGTGCGCATGGCAGCCTGCAACCGGTCTGCTGCGGCATTATCCCACTGCTCATCCTCCACCTGAACGGCTAAATCAGATGCTTTATCCTGCAAATAATATACAGGAGCAGTAAAGGCGGCATCATCATCCTCGTCCGGTGCATCATAAGGCATGTCATAATTGCTCATCCGGGATTCCATCTCCCGTACTTCATGCTCGGCGACGCCAAGAGACTCGGCAACGTGCCTGACTTCGTCCTGATTAAACCAGCCTAAATGTTTTTTCGCTTTACGCAAATTAAAGAATAATTTGCGCTGAGCCTTCGTCGTTGCAATTTTGACAATTCGCCAGTTCTTCAGCACATACTCATGTATTTCTGCTTTAATCCAGTGCACAGCAAAAGAAACAAGCCGCACCCCCACTGTCGGATCAAACCGCTTAACCGCTTTCATCAGGCCGATATTACCTTCCTGCACCAAATCACTGATAGGCAAACCGTAACCGGCATAGCTGCGGGCGATATGTACCACAAACCGAAGATGCGACATAATCAGCTGGCGTGCTGCAGTTAAATCGCCATCCTGCTGCAACCGCTCAGCCAGGCTGCGCTCCTGCTCTGCAGTCAACATGGGGATGGTGCTGACAGCGTGAGTATAAGCCTCAAGGCTGCCACTGGCAGCGACGGTAAGCGGCATAAATTCTGGTTTATCTGCTTTCATTGTCATCTTTTGCCAATCCTGTTGTAATCGAATGCCACCATATTAGCACTCTTTACGTCAGAGTGCTAATTGTGGATTAAATATTTTTCAGATTTGGTTATTCTTAAAAGGACACTTTAATAATTAGCGATTATTCAAGGCCCGGTGGGCTCTATGGCACTTATGTGACGACGAACTGATAAGTAAGAACCTGCAAGCCCAAGAAATACCGCAATCAACAATAAACCAATAAACTCATTAAAGCTCATCGCCATGAGTCTGAAATCACTATGATATAACGCAGTGACATGACTGATAGCGCCCTGCAACCACCACAGCATTAATTCGACAACCAGAAATGCCAGCAAGCCGCCAAAAATGCCAAACCAGACACCGGTGTACAAAAACGGTCTTTGAATAAAAGCATCCGTTGCGCCAACCAGCTTCATCACCTCAATTTCATCTTTTTTATTCATGATAGATAAACGAATCGTATTACCCACTATCAGTAGCACAGCGCTTAACAGAAGTAATGCAATAATAGCGACCGCCTGCTGCAGCATCCTGACAATTGCATCCAGACGGGTTAGCCAGTCAATATCTAACTTGGCAAAGTCTACGATCCGCTCACTGCTTAGCCGTCGTAACAGCGTCTGTGCTGCCTCAGGCTCGGTGTTTTTAGGCTGTACCCTGATAACATCTGGCAGCGGATTACTGTCCAGATAATTAAGTGCAGCACCAAATCCTGATATTTCCTGAAACTCGGTCATTGCCTGTTGTTTACTGACAAAAATAACCTGGGCAATATCACGATCAGCCTGCAATATAGTAACCAGACTCTGCACCTGATTGGCAGGCGTTTGCTCGCGAATATAAAGGCTGATTTCTGCAGCTTGAGTAAAACTGCTACTGATTTGCTGCATATTCTTTACCAGTAAATGCAGAGTTGCCGGTAAAGTTAAGCTGACCCCGAGTACAGCGATGGTTAAAACAGACGCTGAAGGAGTGCGCCATAACTCACCCAGACTCGCTACTGCCTGTCGGGCATGATTCAGCCAGAACATGATAAAGCGGCGTACCAGGCTGATTTTCTTCGCCGCAGCACCTGTTGCTCTGCCGGTAAACAAAATACTCATACCGGCTCCTGATATTGCAATAAACCGTCGTTGATCATCCTGCCTTGTTTCAGTGTCAACGTACGATACTTCATCCGAGCCACCAGACCTAAATCGTGAGTAGCAACCAATACCGACACTCCTACCTGATTAAAAGCCTCAAACACCCGCATTGTGTCTTTAGATAAATCAGGATCAAGGTTACCGGTAGGCTCATCTGCTAATAACAGCGGCGGCTTATTGACTACGGCACGGGCGATACCAACTCGCTGCTGTTCTCCGCCTGATAAAGTCGCCGGTAAACAACGCACTTTATCGAGCAAGCCAACTTTATCCAGCGCCGCATGCACCCGCTTTACCATCTCTTTACCGGTAAAACCTTCAATGACTAACGGCAGAGCAACATTATCGAATACCGTGTGGTTCATCAGCAAGCGGTGATTTTGAAAAATAATTCCGACATCACGCCTGACATAAGGGATCTGGCTGCGTTTAATCCGGCTTAATTCAATATCATTGATCAGCACCCGGCCGGCACTGGGTCGTTCAATCAGGCTGATCAGTTTTAATAAAGTGCTTTTACCGGCGCCGGAATGACCGGTAAGAAAGGCCATTTCGCCTTTTTCCAGCCGGAAACTGATACGATCCAACGCCACAAAACCACCGGGATAACTTTTACTGACCTGATCGAACTGCAACATAGCTAGTGATCCTTACTAAATAAGGCTTTAATAAATTCCTGACTTTGGAATTGGCGTAAATCGTCAATGGCCTCGCCCACACCGATGTAGCGAATCGGCACCGCAAACTGATCTGCAATGGCAAAAATTACACCGCCTTTCGCTGTACCATCCAGTTTGGTCAGCGTTATACCTGTTAATGGCACCGCATCATTAAACAATTTTGCCTGGCTGAGTGCATTCTGGCCGGTACCCGCATCCAGCGTCAACATCACTTCATGTGGCGCAGCACTGTCAATTTTCTGCAACACCCGGACAATTTTCTTAAGCTCTTCCATCAAATGCGCTTTATTCTGTAAACGGCCCGCAGTATCGGCTATTAAAATATCCACTTTTCGGGCCTTCGCCGCCTGATAAGCATCAAAAATAACCGAAGCGCTGTCTGCACCGGTATGCTGGGCAATAACCGGTATGGCATTCCTCTCCCCCCAAACCTGCAGCTGCTCCACTGCTGCAGCGCGAAAGGTGTCTCCGGCAGCCAGCATCACAGACTTCCCTTGCTGGCGGAACTGCTGAGCCATTTTGCCTATCGTTGTAGTTTTGCCAACGCCGTTAACCCCAACCATTAAAATCACAAAAGGACCGGCCGGATTACTGGCTATCAGGGGTTGCTCAACTCTGGCTAAAATGGCAGCCATATCCTGCTGCAACTGATTAAACAATAAACCGGCATCTTTTAGCGCTTTGCGGTTAGCATGCTGGGTAAGTTGGCTAATCAGCTTCTGCGTTGTGTCCATACCAACATCGGCCATCAGCAATTGCGTTTCCAGCTCTTCATACAGTTCGTCATCAATCTTTTTGCCAACAAATAACCCTGCCAGACCATCACCCAGATTCTGACTGGTTTTTGCCAGGCCTTGTTTCAGACGGGTAAAAAAGCCGGTCTTTTTAGCCGGTGTCAGTGTTACAGGTTGTACCGCAGAAGCGCTTTGACTGACAGCATCAACGGGTACCGCCGTAACTGCAGCCTTTGCCGTTTTATCAGCTGTCACTGCTGTATCAGGTTTTTCAGTCTGATTTTTCTCAGATAACGCTGGCGTTTCAGTCACCATGGGTTGACGATTATTTTTTGCTGCCGCAGCATCATCCTGGGTGTTTTCGGGTTCTTTCCGCTGTGCGTCGGCTTGCCTGGCCTGCTCTGCTTCCGGCGCTGCTGTTTTTTTACCCAGGCCAAGCCAGGAGAAAAGGTTTTTCTGTTTTGTCATAAGCTTTTGTGTCGAAGACAATATTCAGGATAAAATTGCTGGTAATACTATCACCTTTAACTCACAGGCAAAACGGAAACAATGAAACAAGCTAAAACCGCCAGCAACAAATCCGGCCAGCCTGGTTTTGTCCGGATCATCAGCGGTCAATGGCGTGGCCGCCGTTTACCTGTTGCCGACGTGGCCGGCTTGCGGCCAACAACCGATCGGGTGAAAGAAACCTTATTTAACTGGTTGATGCATGATATCTGCGACAGCAATGTACTGGACTGTTTCAGTGGCTCCGGTGCACTCGGTTTTGAGGCAATGTCACGTTACGCTGGCTTTGTCACGTTAATTGAGAAAGATCCGGCCCAGGCAAAACGCTTGCAGGCGTTGCTGGCAAATTTTAATGCCAGTCAGGCTGAAGTGATTGCCAGTGACTGTTTACGTTATCTGGCACAACCGGCAAGCCGGCAGTATCAGATTGTGCTGATTGACCCGCCATTTCGGCAAAATCTGGCCCTGCCATGCTGTCAGCTGTTAGAGCAACATGGCTGGCTTAGCGACGATGCGTTGATTTATCTTGAGACGGAAAAAGAATTACCACTAGATACGGTGCCTGCCAGCTGGACCCTGTTAAAAGAAAAAGTAGCAGGACAGCTGGCCTATCGTTTATGGTTAAAGCAGGCCTAAACGTCAAATTACTTTACACAACAATATCTGCTAATAAAAAAAACATTAAATTTCAAAGGTTAACATTACGGTCCATTTTTTGCTTAAATAAAGTTTGTCATTGTAGCAATATAAAAAAAAGGACTTTTTGAGATGAAAGTAAAATGTATGGCAGTAGCTGCCTTGCTTTCGTTAACCACAGCGTTAACTAGCCAGGCCAGTATTATCGAGCCCGGTTTTAACAGCTCAACACTGGCACCGAATGATGATGAATCAACGGGTGCCGTTAATATCGGTTTTGATGTTAACTTCTTCGGTCTGACATTTAGCCAGTTATTTGTCAATAATAACGGCAATGTCACTTTTGATAACGCGCTGAGCGCATATACCCCGTTTGACCTGACATCAACTGGCAGACAAATTATCGCCCCCTTCTTCGCGGATGTTGATACCCGTTTCGCTGGCGATCCGGTAACTTACGGTACCGGTTCTTTCGGCGGAATGCTGGCCTTTGGCGTAAACTGGCTGAATGTTGATTACTATGCCAGTAGCGCAGCGCATACCAACCGCAACAGTTTTCAGTTGATCCTGGTAGATCGTTCAGATATTGCGGCAGGCGATTTTGATATTATCTTTAACTATGATCAGATCCAGTGGGAAACCGGTACAGCCAGCTCCAGCGGCGGTGATGCTAACGGCCTGGGCGGAAATTCAGCCCGCGTAGGTTACTCTAATGGTACCGGGAATGCCGGCAGCTTTTTTGAGCTGGCCGGTTCCGCCGTTAACGGTGCTTTGTTAGATGGCGGCAGTAATGCTTTGGTCAGTAACCGGCTAAACAGTAGGTCTGACGGCCGTTATATTTTTAACGCCCGGAACGGTGCGATCGATACCCCACCTACCAGTGTGCCTGAAGCCCATACTTTTGCCATATTTGGTTTAGGCTTAATATTGATTACGGCCATGCGCCGCAGACAACAACGCTAATTTACAATTGGCTAGCAAAAGGCCTGCACTAATAAGTGCAGGCCTTTTAGTTTTTTTAAAACCCCTTTGTTAAGCTTGTTTAACCGAGCTCCATGCCAAGATTAGTCAGGCCCTGCTCTTGTACCCATGCTTTTAATAAACGCATTTGCTCGCGCTCTATTTGTTTCATCGGCGTCACCAGCTCAATCAGTTCGGCCAGACATTCCATTTCATAGGCCATAAGCGGATGTTCCCGGACGTACTTTTTTAACTGATTTTCTGAGGTTATATCTTCAGTTTCAGCCTGATGCTCAATCAAACGGGCGACGGTGGCCTGAGATATCTTGGCGACATTAATAAATTCACTGCTGTCCTGCTGGCTGATACCATTTAGCATGGCGTCCAGCGCTGTGGCACAATCTACTGCCGGGTAAACCCCAAACATGGAAAAATGGTTTACTTCTGGTATCAGTGGTTCCAACTCTTCAGCCAGTCGCGGAAAATTAATTTTCGCCTTTTTAACCGTCAGCCACTCCCAGCTTAAATCCAGAATATGGCGCAGTGCTGATGCATCACCAAATTCACTGACTTCGCTGAATAACTGATAATTTGGTAACATGCGCTCAAGCAAACAGGCTGCAATTGCAGCCTGTTGGTAAAACCCCAGCTCACGCATTAGCTGGAAGTTATTTGCCTTTTGTTTCATAACACTCCTGAACGGATTAAAGCGCGACGCTAACCCGATACGGCCAGTTGTTTCTGAGCATATTCGAACTTAAGTTTATACTCCATAATTTTTTGCTCCAGCTCACTAACATGCTGCTGATTATTTTCTTCCTGCTCAGCAAGCTGCGATCTTAACTGCCGGATCATTTCCCGGCTTTGATCTGCTTCGCTTTGTTGCTTCTGCTCTGCGGCATGCTGGCGGTTTACTGCATGTTCCAGCTGAGACTCCAGCTTCTTACTGCGGCTTTGACTCTGGCTCAGCATTTCATTGACATTAACAAACTCAGCCTGCAACCGGGTTAATTCTGAACCCAGTTCAGCGCTGGAATCAGCCAGCTCGTTGCGGTGACGCTCAAATTCATCGATTTGCGCTTGTAATGCTTCACTATGGGCGGCTAACTCACTAAGTTGCTCTTTAAGTTGATTATGCTCTTGCTGCTGTTGTTTTAGTTGCTCATTAGTTTCAGCCAGTTTTTGCTCTAAATCTCTGACCTGTTGCTGGCTTTTTGCCAGCGCTTGCAGTTTGTCCTGTTGCGCCTGCGCCTGCTGTTCGGTTTCTTGCTGCAACGCCTGATAGCGCTCATTCAGTTCAGTAAACTGTTGTTTCGTCTGCTGCTGCTCAGTTTGCTGCTGTTGGGCTCGGGTTTCAAGTTGCTGCAATGCCAGCTTACTTTCATCGGCCTGAGCTCTGGCTTGTTCCAGTTCAGCGTTCAGCTGCTCAAGCTGCTGCGGATCTGCGGCATTTTGCCTGGCAGCTTCCAGCGCCTGTTCAAAATGCCGGGCTTTGTGTTGCGCAAGCTCAAGTTGTTTACTCATTTCAGCGAGCTGTTGCTCAAGTTGAATTTCGCGCTCACTTAATACTGAGTTATGCTGCTGAGCCTTTTTTAACTCATTAGCAAGGGCCGCCAGCTGTTTTGTCGTCTCACCGGATTTCTGTTTCAGAATAGCCAGTTCCTGATTATCCGCATTGGCGACAGGTACAGCTAAATCAAGTTGCTGTTTGGTCAGCTGCCAATCCTTAAACAACTTCTGATAAGCTTGTTCCTGTTCTATCAGACGTTGCTGCCACTGACTTTGCGATTTCGCCAGAATTTGAGCACTGTAACCTTGCAACAATTGCTGTTGTTCATTCATCAGCTGCTTGCCAAAGTCTGCGAGACTGGCGGCAAGCTGCTGCTGAGCCTGACTTTCAAGTTCAGCTGCCAGCTGTTGTTCACTGTTATTATTATTTTTTTTCACTGCATTCATGTTGTGGTCTCGAATTGAACAGCCGCCCTGGCTGTATACTGTCATCGTTGTGCCGAGATCCCTGCCGCACTTTGTCAATAAGTGTAATATGACTTGAGACTGATAGCTAACGCTATTGTGCATTTTGTCAGCAGCTGTTTTATCACACTTAGCATGCCATAATAAATATCAGAATTGGCAAATTAAAGCGACATCTGTAATGGTTTGCCTTAAGCGGTAGGTTATGGGCAGCGCAACTTAATGCCAAAATACCGGTCTTAATATCAGGCTGTAACCAGAGGAAATATGGGATGATAACATTACCGAAATTAATTCAACGCAGTAAATTTTTCACAGTAACAGTAGTAGCATTGCTATTAACTGCTTGCAGTACCGGGCCCACTGTCCGCTCCGATAAAGCCCCTGACGCTAACCTGAGCCAATATCAAACCTTTTCGTTTGTATCAGACTTAGCTACCGATCGCGCCGGGTACACCACACTGGTGACTCAGCATTTTAAAGATGCTATTAAAGCAGAATTAACGGCAAGAGGTTACCGTTACGTAGAGTCTGACCCGCAATTACTGGTTAATTTTAATTCAAATGTGGCCAATCGTTCAGACACCCGCAGTGTGCCGACGACAAGCTACCATTATGGTTACTATTATTATCGGCGTGGTATTGTTTATGCTGGTTTTCCGGTTTACAGCAATGATGTCAGCACCGTTCACTACAAAGTTGGCACCGTTAACATCGATTTAATAGATGCAGATAAACGGCAGCTGGTCTGGGAAGGTATAGCTGAAGGTACATTAAAGCAAAAAGACCTGGAACAGCCGCGCGAGGCAGCCGCGCGGACAGTAAGTCTTATTTTTGAGCAGTTTCCGGTGTCTGGCAGCTAATCTGCCGCAATTTCAGCAACTTGCTGTTTTAATGCAGTGCAATCAGCGTTAGCATCAAGTTGCTGGATTGACAGTGTTAATTCACCAACTTTAAAGCCAAACTTATGTAAGGTACTACGGTTAATCACATTTTTCTCGTCGACCAGATGCAACCAGTCCTTTACTGTGACATCGAGGGTATCTCCGTCATACGGGATACGCAGCACATACTGCCAGTAAAGGCTGTTACCTGCCAGCTGGCCGTTAGCTTCGCCAACTACATCCCCAGCCGTACCGGTGATACTACCATCAGCACCTTGCGTCAATTGCCAATGGCGCTGCTGCACCCTGCCATCACTGAAATAAAACACTTCGTATAAATCACCCTGCCCCTGTTGCCACTCGCCACAAAGATCAGCCACAAAGCGATCGCCCTGCTGACCACGCCAGTTATGCATTACGCCATAAGCCCGCCCTGACCCCATAAAAAAACGATCAAGTTTAAGCTCGGGTGTCATTTCTTTGTAGTCAGATATGGATTGACTGCAGCCGGTAATCAGCATAAAACTGGTCATCAGTGTTATTTTCTGCCAAAACGATTGTTGCATAATGCTCTCCTTTTTATTCAACAATAGCAGAAACTACGCAGTCAACCGCGATTTAGCTCAATGATGACGCCAAGTTACTTCACCAGTATTATTTATCCTTATAACAAATTTTTCTTGTTAGACAGGCGGTCAGTAACCCCGTAAAAACGCGTTTTTGCGACAATAAGAACCTGAAATCATGCAGCAGATGTCTGGTGTTACAGCTTTGAACGACAACTCTATCGTCATTGACAATGACGTAATACTGTCGCAGTTTTACCAACACGGCTGGACGGTAATAGCAGATTTTCTGCCTGAAAACTTAAACCGGCAACTGCTGGACGAAGCCCGGTTTAACGCTGATTTAACCCCTGCCGGTGTTGGCCGCGCGCGTGATTTCACCCTGAACCGGCAAATACGCCGTGACAAAACCCAATGGTTTGATGGTAAAACCGCAGCCCAACAACATTACCTTCAGCTTATGCAACGATTGCAACAACAGCTGAACAGGCAGTTTTTTCTCGGATTATTTGATTTCGAGTGTCATTTTGCCTGTTATCAGCAAGGCGACTTCTACCAAAAGCATTTCGACGCTTTCAGCGGGCGGTCTAACCGGGTGCTGACAACTGTCAGTTATCTGAATACTGTTAATAGTGGTGGCGAGTTAGTGATGTATGGTGCTGATGACAGCGTGTTAAGCGTGATAAAACCTCAGGCAGGTAGTCTGGTGTTGTTTGAGAGCGAAAGATTTGCCCATCAGGTGCTTACCGCGGTAGATGACAGATATAGTATTGCGGGCTGGTTCAGACACAACAACAGTATCAATGGTGCTATTGACCCCAGCCGCTGAATCACCGGACTGCCAGGCACTCACCCCGGCAGTCAGGGCAACAGGGTCAGCTTCTCGCCTACCTCAATATTATGTTTTTGAAACCAGCCTCTGGGCATTTCCAGTGCCGCCAGCGCTTCAGTGGGAACCGATACCGGTGTTTCGTCTAAAGGATGCAGCGGCTTTATTGCGATAACCCGCCATAGCGGATCAATAAAAGCCACATCCAGCGCTAAATCAGTATTGCGCATCCATAAGCTTATCAGTTGTGGTTGTGGATAAAGCAGCAACATGCCAGCGTCTGCGGTTTGCTGAAACATCAGTCCGCGCTCCCGTAACTGAGGAGTATCTGCCAGTTGCACTTCTCTTTTAATATCACCAATCTGAATTGTTGCCCGGGGAAAAGTGATTTCCCGCTGTTCTGGTGCGGCACAGGCGCTGACAACAACCAGTGATAGTAACAAAAAAAAGATCTGATATTTCATAACATCTACCTGCAATGAGTCTCAGCAAGGCTTTCTGGCTAGCCACTGACAAAGAAATAATGAGCAGCAATACCGGTAAATACCAGCAAGCCGACATAATGGTTATTCAAAAAAGCCTGGAAACAACCTGCCCTGCTGGACACTGCCAGCCGGTACTGGTAATAAAATGCCAGGCCACTGCATACCAGCGCAATATAATACACGGCAGATAACTGTGCCAGCACACCGACATAGCCAAGCAACAATAAAGTGCTAAGCTGCAACAGAATAATGACTTTCAGGGCATGTGGGCCAAATAAAACAGCGGTCGATTTAATGCCAGCTTTCAGATCGTCAGCTTTATCAACCATGGCATAATAGGTGTCGTAAGCAACGGTCCAGCATAAATTAGCCAGATATAAATACCAAACCAGTGGTGGCAGCTGCAACTGAATGGCCATAAATGCCATCGGCATTCCCCAGCTGAATGCCGCCCCAAGTACCAGCTGAGGCAAATGGGTGTGCCGCTTCATAAAGGGGTAAATGGCTGCAAGCAACAGGGCAACGACTGACAGCAATACCGTCTGCCAGTTCAGCCATACCAGCAAACAGGCACTCAGCGCTACCAGCAGAATAAATAACTGCAGTGCCTCAGTGGCCGCAATTCTGCCCTGAGCAAGAGGCCGCTGGGCGGTGCGCTCAACCAGTCCATCAAAATGACGATCAGCATAATCATTAATAACGCAGCCTGCTGAACGCATCAGGATCACACCCAGGCTGAACACGACCAGCATGGTAAGATCTGGCATCCCTTCTGCAGCCAGCCATAATGCCCACCAGGTTGGCCAGAGTAATAAATAAATACCAATCGGCTTATCCAGCCGCATCAGCAGGCGGTATTCAGGCCAGTGGTGCCAGCTTAACTGCCAGGTCACAGTGCCAGTACTCCATCTAAAAACACTTCGGCAACCAGTAGCGGGTACCCCGCTACAGTAAACACCGACCTGCGGGCCCAATATTCTCCTGAGGCCACGGTAACCGCTAATGGCTGCTGTAGCTGCACCCGCGCTACCTCCAACGTACTGCGGACCCTGTTTTGTTGCTGGAATATCACTTCACCCAGTGGCTGTTCACCAAGCTCAGCCAATGGCTGTAATGCCGCCAGTGTAGATAATGGCAGCCAGCTTTGTGCATATACACTCGGCAGCTTATTGCAGGACATCACGACTTCACGGCATTGGGCAACACGCACACCCGGCAGCAGGGGTTGCAAAAAAACCGGCACATCTAATTGCTGTTGCTGCAAAATCTGCAACTGAAAGTCATTAGCACGACTTTTTAAGCGCGCTGTCAGCGACCCTGACTCCAGCAGCCAGGCCATAAGCAAAGGCGGCAAAGTCGCAGTGCTGGCATTTTGCCAGTCAGCCGCTAAAGAAATAGCAGGTTTGGTCACTCATTCACTCTGAAAATAAGAATATGGCCGGATGATATCAAGTTCAGACCAGCTTTTCAGCTGAAAAACTTCTGCTCAGCACAGAATTGCGCTGGTAAAGAACACAGGAAAACACTAAGGTTAACAAAGTATTCCCCTGCTCCGGTAAAAGGACCAGTTCTTATGAGATTTTGTGTTTTATTTGTGGTTGGTGCATTACTGCTGGTACAGGCACCTGTCAGTGCCAGACAACAGCCAGCAGAATTTGTTTATTACGGATTTGATCCAGATATTGTGACCAATTATGTTACTGGTAACCGCCGTACCCTTGGTTATGTCAGAGTTACCGTCGAACTAATGGTGGCAGACCAAAGCTTTTTACCGGCGATTGAGCATCATGAGCCGCTGATCCTCGACACCATCATTGGCATTCTGAGCAAGCAAACCGAAGACGACGTAAAATCACTGACCGGCAGAGAGCAAATCAGGACCACCATTTTAACCAAGCTTCAGGAAGTCCTTAAACGGGAAACCGGCAATACCATCATTAAAGACTTGTTATTCACTAAATATTTATATCAGTGACCAGCGGCCTGGGGCGGTTTAATCAGCACTGCCATCATCAGGCCTGCCAGTAGCCCCGCTAAATGAGCCCAGTTTGCCATGTTAACCCAGAGTAAATCCGCAAATCCCAGCAGCAGCCAAACCAGCATAAAGATGGCCAGTGTGTCACTGATCAGCGGTTTACGCTCGGGGTAACGTTTATGGTTAAGCCAGCAAAAACCAAACAGGGCATATACCACACCTGACAAACCACCAAAATTAGTACCGACCAGAAAGTACTGCGCTGAGTTCGAAATCACTGCGGTTAATACAGTAAAGTTTAACAGGGCCATACTACCGAGTCGCCGCTCCAACGCTGAACCCAGTAACAGCCACCATAGCAGATTAAACACCAGATGAGTCAGTGAAAAATGCAGCAAAGCCGGCGTAAACCAACGCCACAGCTGCGTGGGTTCAGTTAACTGCAAAGCCGTTACCGCAGTTTGAAAATCAAGCTGTTGCCAACCGTAAACCAACAGACATAGCAGCAACATTAGCGACGTGAACGGACTTCGGGCAATCTTCGTCCACGGGATTGGCATGACGTTTTGCTGCCCGGCATTACCAGATGGTTTGCTGAGCTGCCAGGCGGCAGCCTGATAACGGGGATGATCTGGCTGTTGGACAAACTCTCTGAGTAATTCAGCGGCCTGCTCATAATAACGCTCATCACAATACAGTATCGCCGGCTCATTAGCCGGCAGCTCAGCGTTCACCGTCAGTCCCTGGCTTTGACAATAGTCTGCAAACAGCATTGCCGCAGCAGGGTTGTTCACTTCAGCCAGCTTACGCATCACTATCGCGCTCATAGGGTTGTGATTGTTGCCACTCACTGAAGCCACCATCCATACTATATACCTTTTCAAAACCCTGCTGCGCTAAATACTGAGCCGCGCCCTGGCTGGAGTTACCATGATAACAGACGACAATAACCGGCTGTTCAAACTCAACCTGGCGCATAAACTGGCTTAAGCTGCCATTAGTAAGATGATAGGCACCGGCAATATGGCCATTGGCAAAACTTTGCTCGTCCCGGATATCGGCAATGATCACCTGTTGTTCACGGAGCATTGTCACCGTATCCGCCACTGAAATATGATGAAAATCGGTCATGTTTATCCTTTGTCACGCTGAAGGTTAACTACCGGGTTATGATAACCCAGCGCTGACCAAATAGCAGCTGACAGCACTAATCGTGTTTCAGCGGGGTCTTAACAAGAAAGACTGGACATTCAATTAAACTGTTGTTAACAATATTGGCATTAACTTGCCGCTCTGGAAATCTGCCATGAATTTGCTTATCACGCTTGTCATACTTGCTGCTGTCATTTTTTATGTGATCAGTATTTTTAACCACTTGGTAAAATTAAAAAATCGTTTTCAGAATGCCTTTGCCCAAATTGAAGTACAGTTAAAACGACGTTATGACCTGATCCCCAACCTGGTTGAAACGGCCAAAGCTTATATGTCGCATGAACGGGAAACACTGGAAGCGGTAATCAGCGCACGGAATGCCGCTATGGCAGGCCTGAAAGTAGCAGCAAATAATCCCGGCGATGCGGGCGCTATCAGTCAGCTTGCCGGAGCAGAAGGGGCACTGCAAAGTGCCATGGGCCGACTGAATGTGGTGATGGAAGCTTACCCTGACCTGAAAGCCAACCAGAATATGATGCAGTTATCCGAAGAGCTGACCAGCACTGAAAACCGGGTGGCTTTTGCCCGGCAAGCGTTTAATGATGCGGTTACCGAATATAACACATATAAACAAAGCTTCCCGCCTGTGCTGGTAGCCGCCACATTTGGTCATGCTAACGACGCCGCCCTGTTGGAATTTGAAGACAGTCAGTTGATTCAGGCCGCCCCTAAAGTAAGCTTCTGATAGCGATGGCAACAAACTTTTTCAGTCAGCAGGATTTGGCGCGACGAAATACCCGGATCCTGGTCGTGCTATTCAGCCTGGCTGTTATTCTGCTTCTGTTTTTAACTAACGCACTGGTGCTGGTTGGCCTGGGTCTGGTGAATTTATCAGGCCACGGCTCACCAACGCTGTCAGCACAGCCTCTGCCCTGGCATATGGTTTCGGTTATCAGTTTAGTCGTGATAGCGGCTGTCAGCCTTGCCGTGCTGGTTAAATGGCAACAGCTTAAAGGCGGCGGTAAAGTGGTGGCAACCAGTTTGGGTGGCAGCCAGATTGACGCAGCCAGCACGGAACCACTGGAACGGCGTTTGCTAAACGTCGTGGAAGAGATGGCAATAGCAGCAAATGTGCCGGTACCTCCTGTTTATGTGTTAGCCGAACAGGGTATTAATGCTTTTGCTGCAGGTTACAGCCCGGGCGATGCCGTCATCGGGGTTACCCGAGGCAGTATTGAGCAGCTAAGCCGGGACGAACTGCAAGGCGTCATTGCCCATGAATTCAGCCATATTGTCAATGGTGATATGCGGATGAATATCCGGATGATAGCCATTTTAAACGGCATTCTGTTTTTAGGGCATATTGGTTACTACATGCTGCGCTCCAGCGGCACCAGAAGCACTCTGGGCCGCAGGAACAGCAGAAATAAAAATGCCGGCGGTATGCTGGCAATCGCATTGGGGCTTGTCGTCATCGGCTATGTCGGCTCATTCTTTGGCAATCTGATCAAGGCTGCGGTAAGCCGGCAACGCGAATACCTGGCGGACGCGTCAGCTGTACAGTTCAGTCGCAATCCCAGAGGCATTGCCGGGGCGTTAAAGCGAATTGGGTCACATAAAGCAGGTAGCCGGCTAAACAATCAGAACGCGGATGAGCACAGTCATTTATTTTTTGGCGAAGCCATTTCCCGCTGGGCCAGCATTTTTGCTACCCATCCGCCACTGGCTCACAGAATAAAACGGTTGGAGCCCCATTGGAATGGTAAATTTCCCAGCCCGTTAAGCCAGACAGCAGCATTAGCAGAAAATACTGAGCACGCTGCCGGCGATGCCACTAAGCCGGCTAACCCTGCTTTTATTCAGGCAGTGGCAGCCTTACCCGTGCTGCTGGTGCAAAATAGCCGCCAGCCGTTACAGGCTCAGGCAATTATCTGTGCATTATTGTTACAGCATCCTGATTATGAAGCGGAACAATTTAAGCTGATAAAAGAACAGGGCTCACTGGAGCTGCTACAACAGGTAGATCAGCTGCTTGACCCGGTACAGGCACTTCGTCTGCCGTTACAAGTGCAATTATTACAGCGCACGATGCCTGCGTTAAAAACGCTGAGTCAGCAGCAGTTTCTCCGGTTCGAGCATTTGATTACCGGACTCACTGCAGCTGATAAACAATTATCCTTTAAGGAATGGCTGGTCGTTAACTTTATTGACCACACTATAGTCAGCCATTTTAAACCAAAACCAATAATCAGGCGCAGCCGACAAACCGATTTTGCCGCATTGCAAACGCCCGCTCTGCACCTGCTGGCAACAGTCGCAAAGGCTGCAGGTGAGCAGCAGGCCTGTCAGCAAGCATGGCAGGCTGGTTTAACTGCGCTTGGCCTGGCAGACGACACCCCTATGCCTGAGCGCGATTTTTCCCGGTTAGCAGCTCACCTTGACCAGCTGCTTGGCGCAGCTCCTTTGCTTAAACAATATATCTGGCAGGCCATTACCGCCGCTGTCGCCGCCGATAGGTTTGAGTCAGACACCGAACTCGCGTTGCTCAGCGCGCTGGCTTTAATGCTGGAGATGCCCTGGCAGCCCGGGCTGGCGGATTGTTAAGCTGGCAGGCATTGCATCGACGTGTTAAAAGTTGCGTTTAGGGCTTTAGCCTGGGCGCCAGCTAAGGTAAAATAGCCGGTTCATATTTCATACCGGAGGCTCTGTGTCCGATAATCCGTCAGATAATCGCTTATTTTTATTGTACGATTCCTCGTTCGACGATATGGATGCACAGGGCTGTCCGGGCTTTGGCTTCGTGTTGTTATTTAACGAAGCAGATATCGACCAGTTTACCGCCGGCGAGAATCCGTCATGTCCAGCGGTATCAATGCTATTCACCGACCATGCCGACGGCAGTATCAGTGGCGATTTGCTTGGATGGGCGCATTTAGATGCGGAGATTTTTCAGCATTACCCTCTTGGTCAGTTCTTAACCTTAATGGAGCAGGCTGCACAGGTTGCAGTTAATGCATTTCGTCAGGTAGGCCAGGTGCCTGATAAACTGGTGGCACTAAACATACCTGATCAGGATCTGATTCAGTTTGATGTGCAATTTAATGATTTGCAGCTGAAAGATAAGCAAAGCGAATTAATGCTCGCTCAACGCTTAATGGCCGGGCGACCTTATTTAGACTCATGATAATTTGTAGCGGCCAGTGAACTATTCGCTGATTGCAATTTCGCGCTGATCTCTTAATATAGCCAATATCGGTAAATGCGCTGGCCAGCAGATGGAGTAACCGTGATGACAACTGCCCTAGATATGGCGATGATTGAGCGGGCTTTAAGCGGCTTTACTATTCCGCCACGGCCAGAAATTCTGCAGCACATTCAGCAGCAGCTAGCCAATAATGAGCCGAACATCAGCCGTATCGCCGCATTAATTAATCTGGATGTTGGTATTGCCGGCTTTACACTGAAAGTGGTTAATTCCGCTTTTTTTGGTTTGCGCCAGAAAATCACCTCGATAGAACATGCCTGCAAATATCTTGGCCTGAACCGGGTTATCGCCCTTGTCCGCAGCATTCTGCTACGATTTACCCTGGCTGAGGGCAGGCAGGATCCTTTCAGTCAACGCTTATGGAGCAGCGCTCTTCACACCGCTACCATCGCCATGGCGCTGGCAAAACAATTTAATCTTAAACAGGCTGTGCAGGATGACTGCTATAGTCTGGGGTTATTTCATAATGCGGGTATTGCCCTGATTAGCGAGCAGGCCCCGCAATATGCCGCTGTTATGCAACAAGGCTTGCAGCTTGGCCGGGGTTACAGCGAAATTGAAGAACAGCATTTTCAGACATGTCATGAAGTGCTGGGATATTTGATTGCCCAATCCTGGGGCTTAACACCAGAGCTTTGCAATGTTATTGCCTACCATCACAGCCCGGCACTTATTCTGCAATCAGATAACGATTACGAACAGCAATTATTTGCCCTGCTTAAGCTGGCGGAGTTTCTCAGCGGCGAAAGTCGTTTACTCTACAACGTTAACGTTGATCCTGAATGGCAAAATTACGGTGGGGCCATTCTGGATGTGCTGGAGCTGGACCCGCTGAGCCTGCCTGATTTTGCAGAGCTATTGCACCACCAGAAGATTCAAACTGTATACAGCCTGGATTAAACAAATCAGGGCTGAGCAGTGGTTCATCATAAACCGCTTTTACCACAAAAAATATGTGCTTGTTGCCAGCGACCTTTCAGCTGGCGCAAAAAATGGCAACTGAACTGGGATAATGTCATTTACTGCTCACAGCGCTGCCGCCGCGCCAAAGCTGATAAGACCGCGTCTGCTGCAGTAAAACATCGCGACAGTGAGTAATTTGTCAGCCAGCTGACATCGTTATCATCCGTTTTTTATCTGCTACAGTTAGCAGATAAACTGTAATGCCAAATCAGATAACGCTTGCAGTAAACCGGGGCTGTACTGATGCGAATTGTTATTTTACCCTCAGCAGACGATGTTGCAGAATATGGTGCAGCCGTTTTTATCAGGCAGCTAACCAATAAGCCACAATCTGTGCTGGGGTTAGCCACAGGTTCCACCCCACTGGCCTTGTATCAGTTACTGGTCAGCGCCTGTCGGCGACAGCATGTCTCTTTTGCCAGAGCCAGAACATTCAATCTTGACGAGTATCTGGGATTAGCTGGCGACCACCCACGCAGCTATCGCTATTTT
Organism: Arsukibacterium sp.; assembly: GCF_033722355.1. Taxonomy (GTDB): domain Bacteria; phylum Pseudomonadota; class Gammaproteobacteria; order Enterobacterales; family Alteromonadaceae; genus Alishewanella. The sequence continues at coordinate 35,356 of NZ_JAWVZF010000011.1, forward strand.
ATGCAGCAGCACTTGTTTAATGCCATTGATATTTTGCCTCAGAACACCGCAGTGCCAGATGGCACCGCCAACGATCCTGTCACAGCATGCCTGCAATATGAGCAGCAAATAGCCGATGCCGGAGGAATTGACCTGCAATTATTGGGGCTCGGTCGCAACGGCCATATTGGCTTTAATGAGCCAGCGTCCTCGCTGGGTTCCCGCACCAGAATTAAAGCCCTGACCCAGGCCACTATTACAGACAATGCCCGGTTTTTTCAAGCTGGTGAATATCAACCCCATCTGGCACTGACGATGGGCATAGGCACGATTCTCGATGCCCATAAAGTTCTGCTGCTGGCCACCGGCACTCATAAGGCCCGAGCAGCAAAAGCGATGATTGAAGGCCCGCTTAGTGCTGCCTGCCCGGCGTCAGCGTTACAGCTGCATCCGCAGACGACAGTAGTACTGGATGAAGCCGCCGCGACCGAACTAACTGATGTCGAATTCTATCGGCATATTGAACGGGAGAATCAGGCTTTAGTGAAACGTTTATCCAGTCAGTAATATCCAATACCGGCCGTTCCGGCTACAATAGCGCCCTTAATTCAACCAGGGCCGCAATACCCAAACTACTTGCAGATGCAGGTAGGCGGCAAGTGAGCGATTCACCATGAGCATAGGCAAACTATGTGGTTTGTCCGGCCTGGCGCTCCAGAGAGAACGCAGCAAACACCGCTGCAACGTAAAGTAGGAAGGGTATATGCAAATCGTATTAGCGCCGATGGAGGGC
>NZ_JAWVZF010000012.1:0-36002 GCF_033722355.1 Arsukibacterium sp.
CAGCGCCTGATATACGCTGGCAATACAGTGTTGTAATGCCTGCATGCTGGCACTGTAATGAATCGAATATAAAAAGCAGGTAATCAGATCTACCTGCTGTTCCAGGCTAAAGTGACACATGTTCTGCAGCATAAAGTTGGCCTGGGGACAGCGTGCCCGGGCCAGCTCCAGCATCGGCTGATTAAGATCCAGGCCAGAGCACTGGTAACCCAAATCGAGAAAATGGCGGATATGGGGCCCGGTACCGCAGGCTAAGTCAAGATGCCGGTAAGCGCCGTTGCCCAGCATTTTATTAAGCCGGTGCACGGTACTGCTTTGTGCGTGGTAGTTGATATCACAACACATTAAGTCATAGTAGCCCGACAAATCGGTATATAAGGCATGGGGTGATATCATAGCAGCAAAGTCGGGGCACTGAATTCGGGTGGCGCATCATATAGCAAATCAGCGATATTGCGTAGCTACTTCTGCCATGGCTCATCAAGTATGATGAGGCATGTCAGATTAGGTTAAAACAGGAAAACTATTTTGGATAATACCCCGGATAACAGCACTAACCGTAGCGGCAGGACAGCGGCCGTACTGCCCTGGCTGGCCGGCTTTTTAGCACCTTATCGCTGGCAGGTTGTGGCGGCCATGGTGTTTTTACTGATTGGCGCCCTGGCCTGGCTGGCGCTGGGGCAGGGGGTTCGCCTGCTGGTTGATGAGGGGTTTGCCGAAGGTGACAGGCAGCGCCTTAACACCATTATGCTGTTGATTTTACTGATCACCGGTGTCAGTGCCAGTGCCGTATTCTGCCGGTTTTACCTGATGACCTGGCTGGGAGAGCGGGTCAGTGCTGATATCCGCAACCATGTATACCGGCATATGTTGCAGTTATCACCGGCCTTTTACAGTGAAACCCGCACCGGTGAAGTCATTTCCCGTTTTACTGCCGATACCACTGTGCTGCAAACCGTGGTTGGTTCCAGTTTGTCTATGGCGCTGCGATCCTCTGTCACGGCCAGTGGCGGCGTGGTGATGATGGCATTTACCAGTATAAAGATGACCGGTTTGGTATTAATGGCCGTGCCGCTGGTGCTGGTGCCGATTTTTGTGCTGGGACGCAAAGTCAGGCAGTTAGCAAGGGCCAGTCAGGATCGGCTGGCCGATATTGGCGCCCACGTTGATGAGAGCCTGCATGAAATTCACACCGTGCAGGCTTACGGCCATGAAGCAATAGATCAGCAGGTGTTTGCCGGCAAAATTGAACAGGTAATGACGGCAGCAAAACAGCGGATTTTCTACCGGGCGTTACTGATTGGCCTAGTGATGCTGCTCAGTATCAGTGCAGTCACGCTGGTCGGTTGGGCAGGCGCGCTGGATGTACTGGCTGGGAGAATCACTGCCGGTGAGCTGACTGCCTTTTTATTTTATGCGGTGGTGGTCGCGGGCGCGGTTGCTACGATCAGTGAAGTGATTGGTGAAATTCAGCGGGCGGCCGGGGCTACCGAACGGCTGATAGAGTTATCGGTTATGCCGGCAGAAATTACGGCGCCGGCAATGCCGGCGACATTAACGCAACCGATAACAGGTAGCCTGATATTTGATGATGTCAGTTTTTATTATCCTCAGCTGCCGGACAAACCCGTCTTAACCCGGCTTCAGTTACACATTAAGCCCGGGGAGCGGGTGGCATTAGTCGGACCAAGTGGCGCAGGCAAAACCACGATATTTCAATTGCTGCAGCGGTTTTATAATCTGCCAGTGGGCCGGATTTTACTTGATGGTATTGATATCAGCACGCTCAAACCTGCTACCTTGCGGGCTCAGTTTGCACTGGTGCCCCAGGATGCGGTGATTTTTGCAACCAGTGTGCTGGAGAACGTCCGTTATGGCCAGCCTGATGCCAGCGAACAGCAGGTTATCGCTGCCTGTAAGGCTGCCAAGGCTGACGGTTTTATCCGGGAGTTAGCAGACGGCTATCACAGTCAGCTGGGAGAGCGGGGTGTCCGTTTATCGGGAGGCCAGAAACAGCGGATTGCCATTGCCCGGGCCATTCTGGCTGATCGGCCTTTGCTGTTGCTGGATGAGGCGACCAGTGCACTGGATGCGGCGAGCGAGCATGAGGTAAAACAAGCGCTGGCAAAGCTGATGCAAGGCAAAACCACCTTAATTATTGCCCATCGGCTCAGCACAGTAATGCATGTCGATCGTATTCTGGTACTGGACCAGGGGCAGCTTATCGCTGCTGGCAGCCACAGTGAGCTGATGCAGACCAGTCCGCTGTATCAGCAACTGGCCGCGCTGCAATTTTTAAAGGCAGACAGTGCTGATTAATCGCTATTGCAGCACAGCCTCATAAATCAGGCTCATAATGGTGCCGTAACGGCCGGTTTCAAAACTATCCCCGGCAAACTGATAGCTGTTGCCATTCTCTGAGACAGGGCTGTGTTTTTTGTTGGTAAGCAACACCACCATTAAATTATGGGCAGGGTCAATCAGGGTTGCCGTGCCGGTCCATCCGGTATGGCCATAGGCATAGTCACTGGCATAAGCGCCAAAGTGCCAGGTTAAGTCGCCGCCGGCGGCCGTGCGCCAGCCCAGACCAAAGCGGTGATCATAGGATGAGGGCCGGGTAAACTGTTGCACGACTGCCGGGCTGAAAAACCGTTGCCAGCCATAGCCGCCTTGCTGCGCTACCACACTCATTACCACGGCCAGATCGCGGGCAGTGGCAAATAACCCGGCATGACCGGCGACGCCTTGCAGGGCATGAAAGGCCTTTTCATCATGAACCTGACCGCGCAGCACCCCCTGGCGGATCGCCGGAAAGCTGACCCTGCCACCCCGGCTGTTACCATCGAGCTCGGTGGCGGCAATGCTGCTTGCGGGCACGCCTTTGAGCAACGGGTTAAACAGCATATTATTTAACCCCAGCGGCCGGTAAAACTGCTGCTCGAGATATTGATCCAGTGGCATAGCGGTTAATCGCTCAATCAACAGGCCCAGCAGCATAAAGTTCACGTCACTGTAACGGGCTGTCGTGGCCCGCTCGCTGACAAAAGGAACCTTAGCCAGCATTAACTGCTGGGTATAGGCTTTGTTCAGTGAGTAAAAAAGCGGACCATTGCTGTTATCCGGCCGGTGAAAGTGCACTTCAGGCGCATAACCGCTGGTGTGATACAGCAAATCGCTGACCAGCCGCTGTTCCCGGCCATCACCCAGATATTCCGGCAGGTAGTCGGTCAGCGGCCGGTTAATATCCAGCATACCACTGCTGACCAGCTGCATGATGGCATAGGTGGTGGCATACATTTTGGTATTAGAGGCAATATCAAATAAGGTGGTGGTTTGCATTGGCTCGGCAGCAGGGTCGGCTGAGCCATCTGTCTGATAACGCAGGGCATAGCCATAGGCGGTTTCTTTAATAATCTGGCCGTCTTTCACCACCAGCAGCACCGCACCGGGGAAACCCGCCGCCACTTCTGAGTTAATTAACTGGTCAACCTTACTGAAACGCGGGATATCACTGATGCTATTGTCCTGTTCTGTTCTAAGTTCAGGATAAGGCACGGCGATAGTCAGCTGAGTGGATGCCGGATAAACTGACATCAGTTGTAACTGATTATCACCGTCCCGGGTAAAGGCTGAAATATCTATTTTAAACGGCTGGCCATGGTTGGGACGTTGCAGCCGCAATCGCTGACCATTAACAGCAATAGTTGCCATTGCTGTTTGTTGCATATCTATAAGTAACACCCCCTGGCCCTGCCACAGGGTAAACCGGCGCCGGTTATTGACACCTTCCCGGTTGCTTCGCTGCTCGGGCCAATGCAGGACATGCTGCCCCGCTTGCTCGGCCAGCGCCAGTTGCTCGGCTGCGGTCAGAGGGTGGCTGATTGGTTCAATTACGCTATCCGGTGCCACGGCACAGCCGTTCAGTGCCAGTAATATTAGCACGATAATTAACCGCATCTGCTTAGTCTCACCGCGTTTGCCTGCCAGATTTTGTCTGCTGTAAATGAATTCACTATACCAAGTTAGTCCTGAAATCCGAAATCTTGTTGGATAACTTATTCCCGCAATAGTTAATAGTGTGTAATATTCGTTATTAGGAAGAGATTGCCACTTTGCCAGCAGGATGAGGGATTATGCAAGTTGGAATAGGCTACAGTCATTGCGAAAATGCCTTTAGCGCCGGTCAGCAGGCCGCGATACATGCTATGACACAGGCCGGCTTCAGTCAGGCTGATCTGGTACTGGCATTTTGCAGTGGTACTCTGGACCACCTGGCTTTTTACCGGGGCTTACGTGCGGTATTGGGACAGGATGTTAATATATTTGGCGGATCGGCAGTCGGAGTAATCACAAACCAGCAACTGTGCTATCAGGGGTATCCAGCTGCGGTTGCTGTTTTGAAATTTGAAGATAATTATTGCCAGATGGCTGTAGCAACCGGTTTATTTAACAGCCCTTTTATTGCCGGTGAACAGTTAGCTTCAGCGCTGCCGGCAATGTCAGATGCCAGTTTACTGTTGTTACTTTATGATTCTGTAAAGTTTGCCGGTTCAGAAAATGTTGCACCGGTAATGAACCCGTCAGCGCCGCTGCTGCGGGGTATAGAGCGTAATCTGGCGGTGCCGTTGGCCATTGCAGGAGCAGGGCTGCTCGGTGATCATGGTTTTAGTCATACTCAACAATTTTGTGGCAAAAAAGTTGCCCAGCAAAGTGCCAGTGCCCTGGTGTTTGGTGGTAATCTGCACAGTTACATTGGCGTAATGCATGGTTGTCAGCCACTCAGTGAGCAGCGCTATACTATTACCGGCATTTTTGGCCAGTTCCTGTATACCCTCGATGGTAAACCCGCGGTAGAGGTTATCGATCAGGCATTTGGCAATGGTAGCTGGCGAAGTCAGTCACCGGTCAGACGGCTGTGCCTGGGTATTCCCGCTGATTCAGCAGAGTTAAGCGGCGAAAATGCCTTCAGCAACCGTCTGATAAGTGGCGTGCTTCCTAATGATGAGGGGCTGATTTTATTTGAACCCGATATGCATGAAGGCATGCAAATTCAGTTAATGCGCCGCAGTCCGGCATTGAGCCGGGCGTCTGCCAGAAGCAGTACCGAGGCGTTGCTGGCACGCATTAAGCAGGATGGTAAACAACCCCTGTTAGCGATATACATGGATTGTGCTGGCCGGATTGCTCAGTTTGACCCTGATTCAGTGACTGACGCCGGCCAGACAATAGCAGGCCAGGAAGACGCCGCCGAAGTACAGCGGCTGTTAAATGCCGCCAGAATTCCGTTACTGGGATTTTATTGTGGGGTGGAAATAGCACCTCAGGCCGGTAAAAGCCGGGGGCTCGACTGGAGCGGAGTGCTGGTTATTTTAACCAGATAAGCGCTGCTCTGATGCGAATACCATGGTAAATTGGTAGCACAGATTAAGGCAGGCTGAAAACCTTTACAGGAGGTTAAGTTGAATTATCTGGCACACGCTGTTTTAGCCAAGCCAAATTCATACTCACTGGTGGGTAACCTGTTAGGGGATTTTTGTAAGGGCGTAGATACCGCCAGTTTGCATCCACAAGTCAGGGCAGGTTTGCACAATCACCGGGCAACAGACCGGTTCACTGACCAGCATGCCATCGTCAAAGCAGCAAAAGCCGGGTTCTCGGCAAGGCGCCGGCGCTTTGCTGCAGTGGCGCTGGATGTGCTGTTTGATCATTTCCTGATCCGTCACTGGCAGCAGTTTTATGCCGAGCCGTTTGCCGATTATAAAAGCCGTTTATATTGTCAACTTAACGATGCCATGCCGCTGATGCCTGCAACGATGCGAGACACCATGCAACGGGTTTGCCGCAATGACTGGTTTGCCAGCTATCAGCAGTTAGCAACGGTTGGTCAGGCGCTTGACCATATTGCCAGCCGGATCAGGTTTGCGAACAACTTTGCCGGTATTGTCGAGGAAATCAGCCCCCGTTACAGCCGGCTGGAACAGGACTTTTTGCAGTTTTATCCGCAGTTGCAATGCCATCTCAGGCAGTTGGCGCTGGAACACTAGTTAAAGGACATGATAATGCCACAGCACGTTTTAGATTTTTGGTTTAACGAAATCAGCCCAAGCCAGTGGTGGGAGAAAGATTGGCAATTTGACAGAATTATCGCCAACCGCTTTGGAGACCAACTGCAACAAGCCGCACGGGGTGAGCTGTATCACTGGCGCACGGATGCCAGAGGCCGGCTGGCTGAAATTATTGTGCTTGATCAGTTTTCCCGCAATATATTCCGCGATACCCCGGCAGCTTTCTCGCAGGATGCAATGGCACTGGTTTTAGCTCAGGAAGCGGTTGCCGCAGATGCGTTGCAGCACCTGACAGCGGATGAGCGCAGTTTTTTATTGCTGCCTTATATGCACAGTGAATCGGTGACGATCCATCAACTTGCCGAGACTTTGTATAAAGAGCATGCGCCTGATACAAACTATCAGTTTGAATTAAAACATAAAGCAATTATCGACCGCTTTGGCCGCTATCCGCATCGTAACGCGATTCTGGGCAGGAGTTCGACGATGGAGGAGCTTGAATTTTTAAAACAGCCTGGCTCAGGTTTTTAACTGTGGCCGGGCAGTTAGCGCTTAGCGCTAGCACTAAAGTGTTATGGTTAGAATTTAACCAGTTGGCTATGTTGTCCCAGACCTAACCGAGGAGTGTCTGATGATAACAATAAAAAAAATCTTGTTGCCACTTACTGCCAGCCTGGCATTGCTGTTGACCGCCAATGTACTGGCATGTACTGATGCCGTTGTTCTGGTACATGGTAATACTGCCAGCCCGGCCAGCTGGGATAACACCTATAATTATCTGCGTAGCAAAGGTTATCGGGCGGCAGATATCTACCGGCCCAGCTGGGGTTCGAAAACCTGTGCTGCCTGTAATGATCACAGTGGCAGTGAGGAAACACCGGTCCGTAATGCGATAACAGCAGCGATAAGCAACTCTTGTACCGGTAAAATTGATGTGATAGGGCATTCTATGGGCGCGACGTTGGCTGCACAGCAAATTGACAAGTTGGGCGTGGCGTCACAGGTCGATGCCTTCGTCGGTATTGCCGGTGCGTTTCGTGGCTTATTAAGCTGTGGGGTTTATCCGTTTAATGTCTGGAATTCGACCTGTGGTAGTGCTGGCCTGTCAGTCTCCAGCCCTTTTTTAGACAGCATCTACGGGGTGCGGTTTGGGCAGCGGGTATATTCGATAAAAAGCAATATTGATCAGGTAGTCTGCTCCACCGGCAGTTGTCTGGTTTACGGGGTACACAGCAGCCGCATCTGGGGGGAGAATGCCAGTTATACCTATAGTCTGGGACATTTTGGCTTACAAACCGATACGGCCGATCGCCAATATAATCTGATCAGATGATCAGTTCTTTGTCGTTGATAATGTTAAAAGGCTCTGCACTGGCAGAGCCTGCGCCTGTACGGATGGTTAACTAACTGACACGCATTATTTTTTGGGGGCGACAATGTCCACGTTATTGTTGGCGGCGGATTTCATATCGTTCTGGTAGTTTTTTATGGCCTGATTTAATTTCAGCATAAAATCCGGGTGATCAGCAAGATAGGTATTACTAATATAAATTCCCATCGGCAACTGAATATGATTATGGATCCTGTACTGGGCAGTGTTACGCTGATCCTGATTTATTAATGTGATAGCCGTTAATGCGGGCAACATAATGGCGTCAACCCTGCCATGGTCAAGCAGGTTAAATAACCCTCTGATATCGGTAGTGCCCGGTGTTATCTGATAATTATGCAGTGCCAGCCATCTGTATATGTTGCTGTTTTTCTGGGCTGAAACAATAGCCCCATTTTTAAAGTCAGCACTGCCTGGTTGCAGATCATGCCGCTTTGCCAGCCAAACCCAGGACCAGTCGGTAAAAAACAACGGCATAGAGTATTGTGCCAGTGCATTTCGCTCGGGGCTTTCTGTCGCCAGCAGCAGTGCATCAAGTTGGTTATTTTCCATTTCGATAAGCGATCGCCCGAAATTCGGTACGGCTTCGGCACGGTATTGGATGCCAAGTTCGTTCATAATTTGCTCAAAAGCCTGATAGCCCTCACCACCCATTTGTTGATCCTGCACATAGGTGTAAGGGGGGTAGTCAGCGACCGCGACCCGCAGGGTCTTCGCCTGCAGGCTATAGCCAAAGCCTGGCAAAAACAGGCTGCAGGCAAGCAGCACTGTCATCAGTTTACCTAAGCCACCATAAATTAACGCCGTTCGCATTATGTTCCATGCCCGTTGCTGGTATTGTCTGAAATCTTTGCGATACCTATTGCTGCTGACAGTATAGCGCTTTGTTCAGTATTTACTGAACAATCTCAGCCACGGCCATGTGCCGCCAGATAATTGAGGTCCGGTCCGGATGGCACTATCTGGGTTGGATTGATGGTTTTATGGCTGAAATAATAATGGCGCTTAATATGATAAAAATTGACGGTATCTGCTACCCCGGGCCACTGATAAAGTTCGCGGGTAAAACCGGTCAGATTAGGGTAGTCGGCCAGCCGCTGCTTATTACATTTAAAATGGCCGTGGTACACGGCATCAAAACGGATCAGCGTGGTAAACAGCCGCCAGTCGGCTTCGGTTATCTGAGCGCCGGTTAAATAACGGCTTTGGCTTAAGATTGCCTCCACTTTCTCAAGTGCAGCAAACAACTGCAGATAGGCATTCTCGTAAGCTTGCTGGCTTGTGGCAAAACCGCATTTATAAACACCATTATTGATGTTGTGATAAACCAGTTCATTAATATTATTAATGTCCTGGGTTAAAGCCGCAGGATAATAATCATCGGTATTGCCGGTAAGATGATTAAAAGCAGAATTAAGCATTCTGATAATATCGGCTGACTCGTTACTGACAATACAGTTCTGCTGCTTATCCCAAAGCACCGGTACGGTAACTCTGCCGCTATAGTCCGCCTGATGACGGGTATAAATCTGATGCAGATACTTGTAGTCGAACACGTCGTCCCCGGTACTGTGATTGCTTTTATCAAATTCCCAGCCATGTTCAAGCATATCGGGACTGACCACAGAGACGCTGATGTAGGGTGTCAATTCTTTCAGTTGCCGGAAAATAAGGGTGCGATGTGCCCAGGGACATGCCAGCGATACGTAAAGATGGTAGCGGCCTTTTTCTGCTTTAAAACCCGCCTTGCCATCAGGGCCGGCACTGCCATCAGAGGTTACCCAGTTTCTCAGCTGCGCGCTTTCCCGTTCGAATTCGCCATCGTTACTGTCAGTGTCATACCATTTATCCTGCCAGTTACCGTTAACCAGTAAACCCATGTCAGACTCCTTTTTAATCATTAAAATAAGTCTAACTGTAGCCAACAGAAACGCTGGCGGCTATCTGATAATAGTGGCAGGTTTATTCGACAAATTAGAAAACACCGTTGCCGTGGGCAAAAGCGCAGCGAACAGCTAAACGCAAAGGCCGGGGCACATACCGACGGCAAATTGCCTGCAATGCCAAAACACGATAGCGTAGCCCTGTCGCAGTGGCATAGTAGTGCCGGAAATAAACGGAGATAAAAATATGACGGAAAGTCAGGAATACGATATTGGCGTAGCAGGACAGCCATGGGGGCCGGCAGAAAATGCTCAGTGGCTGGCCCGTCAGCAAATTTTGCGCAGTTATCAGCAGCAGGTGCTTAACCGCTTAGAGCAGGTCGCAGCAGGCTTTAGCCGCCAACAATATGGCGAGCTGGATTACCGGCAGTATGGTTCAGACTGCTATCCGCTGTATGCGTTTAGCAATGGTTCAGCCACAGACAAAGCGACGGTACTGATTACCGGCGGCGTGCATGGTTATGAAACCAGTGGTGTGCAGGGCGCTATTCGTTTTTTGCAAACGGAAGCGGCAAATTACAGTGATCATTTTAATCTGGTGGTGCTGCCTTGTATCAGCCCCTGGGCCTATGAAACGATAAACCGCTGGAATCCGCTGGCGCTTGATCCGAACCGGAATTTTACTGCCACAAGCCCGGTCGCTGAATCTTTAGCCGTGGTTAATTTTCTGCAACAGCTAAAACAGCCGGTGCTGGCCCATATCGATTTACACGAAACCACCGACTCGGACAACAGCGAGTTCCGGCCGGCAAAAGCAGCACGCGATGGTGAGGTAAACACAAACTGGGATATTCCTGATGGCTTTTATTTAGTGGGCGATAGTGAAAAACCAGCGGCTGATTTCCAGCAAGCTATCAACCTTGCCGTAAGCAAGGTGACGCAAATTGCGCCAGCCGATGCCAATGGTTGTTTAATTGGTGAGCCGATCAGCCAGCATGGGGTGGTAAATTATCCGAAAAAAGCCTTGGGCTTGTGCGGTGGTATTACTGACGCACCCTATGTCACCACCACCGAAGTATACCCCGACAGCCCGAGTGCCAGCCCGGAGCAGTGCATTGCCGCTCAGGTTACTGCGATTGTTGCGGCGCTGGATTATTTAAAAACGAAAGGCTATTAATATCGGCATGGCGGTGCACAGCCAATAAAGCTTGCTATACTGAGTTGGCTTTACGTAATTTTGGCTGATTCTACTTAAGAGAGCGTTAATAGTTTTAACCAAGATCTGCATCTGCTGCGGGTGATGTCTGGTTTTCCGGTTTGCAACAAGGAAGACAACATGGACAACCCGGTGATTATTCTGCATGGCTGGAGCGACAATAGTCGCTCTTTCGTTGCTGTTAGTAAGTTTATTAAACAATTACCCAACAAGCGAACTGTGCATTTACATCTGGGCGACTGGCTGTCAATGCACGACGATGTCACCTATACCGATCTTGCCACTGCTATGCAGCGTGCCTGGCATGATATGGGGCTGCCGACCCGCGATCGCAGTGTCGATCTGGTGGTGCACAGCACCGGCTCTTTAGTGGCAAGGCAATGGCTTACCCAGTTTTACAGTGCCAGCCACAATCCGGTAAAACGCTTTGTGATGATGGCGCCGGCGAATTTTGGCTCGCATTTAGCCCACAAGGGACGCAGCTTTTTTGGCCGGGCCATAAAAGGCTGGGGGCAGCCTGGTTTTCAAACAGGTACACAAATTTTAAAAGGGCTGGAATTAGCCTCACCTTATAGTCAGCAACTGGCTTTTCAGGACTTATTTGCCGCTGAAAACTGGTATGGCGCAGGCAAAATTTTAGCCACTGTGATGACGGGCAATAGCGGCTATTCCGGCATCAGTGCTATTGCTAATGAGCAGGGCTCGGACGGGACAGTGAGGATTAGCGGCGCCAACCTCAACTGCAGGAGGATACAGCTGGCTCTGGATGAACAGCAATGCATCTTACCGGGCAGTTTACGCTACAGCCAGAGTAATGGCGACATTGCCATGGCTATTCTGGACAATGAAAATCACAGTACCCTGGTATTCAAAGACAAAGGCCCGAGAAACCCGCTTACCCGGGAAATTCTGGCCGGGGCTCTGCAGGTAGAAGATGCTGACTATCAGACCGATGGCAGCAGTTTTAGCTGGCAACAGCAAATAAATGCCTTCGATCCCGATGTTGCTAAGCATAGCCCGCAGCGCAGTCAGGTGATTAGCCAGCTAACCGATCATCTGCAAAATAACGTAGAGGATTATTTTGTTGAGTTTTACCGCACCGGCAAAAAAGACGAAAAATTTGAACAGCAACTGTATCAGCAATTTTTGTCCGGTGTACATGCTTACAGCGACAATAATGCCTATCGCAATCTGTACTTTGATCTGACCAGCCTTACTACGCTGCGTCAACGTTATAAACTTGACAAGCTGTATATCAGCTTTAATGCCGAGCCGCATTTCAAACCACCGCGTCAGCCAGTGGGCTACGCCAGTGTCGCTGCTACCGAAACCGCCGGCTTAAAGCTGGAGCCGGATAATATTGACTGGGTATTTACGCCGCACCAGACAGTACTGCTGCAGGTTGTAATGCAGCGCAGCATTGATGCCAGTGTGTTTAAACTTCGCCGCTAGCCGCTTAAAGGTTAGTTTTACTCTCTGCCAGAAGACTGTTGCTGCCAGCCAAGTGCTTTTATTTGCTGTTGCAATTGCGGATCCTGAGCAGTAATTAACGGATTGCTGCTGCCAGTACTTAGGATGGGGGCTAAGGTATCAACCGTATTATTCGCCAGTTTAACCAGCCCGATATAACCAAGTGGTGAGGCGGGGAAATCGGCGATCAACTGCTGATAGTGCTGCTCAGCACTTGCTACTTCGCCACGTTCAGCCAGTTTGAAGGCAAGATTGAATTGGTGCGGTATGGCGACTGGATCGAGCCGGTATGCCTGTTGCAGAGCCTGCCAGGCATCCTGACTGCGACCAAGCTGCTCGAGAGTGATAAAACGCCATAAATGGGCCCGCGCCAGATTGGGATTGAGACTTAGCGCTTTATCAAGCGCGGGCAATGCGGCATCATAATTACCTTGCAAATAAAACAGCAGCAAACCGCGTACGGCATGTGCCTCGGCAAGCCCGGGGGCACGGACGAGGGCTTTGGCCAGATGCTGTTCTGCCAGGGTGGCGGCAATATCCGCTTTTAATACACCGAAACTTGCGCCGCCCTCTGCCAGCAAAATAACAGTATCGGCCAGCGCCACATAAGCCATAGCATACGCGGGGTCGAGCGCCAGCGCCTGCTCAAATAGTTTGCGGGCTTCTTTAACAGACTCCGTGGTTTGTAAGCGGTATTGCTCGCGGCCACGCAGGTACATCAGGTAAGCATCAGTGCTGGCCGTATTATTGACATTATTCAGATCCCCGGCAGCAAGGTAGCCCTCCTGCAACAGGTTGGCAACCGCCCGGGCGATTTCGGTTTCAACTGCAAAAATGTCACGTAATTCCCGCGAAAAACTCTGGCTCCATAGCGTCATGCCATCTTTGGCATTAATCAGCTCGACCCGCAAACGGAGTTGATTGCCTATTTTATGAATACTGCCACTGAGTAAGGTGTCCACGTTAAGCCGTCTGGCAATATCAACCGGCAGCAGGTTTTGCCGGGCCAGGCTGAAGCCGGCACTGGCCGAGGCTACCTCGAAGCCAGATACCTGTCCAAGCAGGTTGACCAGCTCTTCGGTAACACCGACGGCCAGATACTGCTGGTCGCTATCGGGGCTCTGATCCCGAAAAGGCAGCACGGCGATAGAACTGGCTTTCACGCTGTTTAGCAGACCTTCCGTCTTTTTAGCGTAATCGGTACGGGCACTACTAAAATAGTGATAGCCAAGCATAATAGAGCCGGCAAATACCAGGATAAAGCCGAACCACCATTTGATGCCCAGTGGTTTAGCGACTGCAGCACTGTCGACTTCGGTAACTTTGATGCCCTGGGGCGTAATATCGAAATACCAGGCCAGATAAAATACAACCGGAAAACAGGCAAACAAAAAGATGGTCAGGCTGGTAGCCACCAACGGGCTTAAATTAAGTAACGGGGTCACCACGGCAATGATCTGTAATAGCAACCAAATCAGGCCCAGGAAAGGAATAAGGGTTTGAATGACTTTACGCCGGCGTAACTCCGATAAAAACCGCATGACCACGTTCAATTTTGGCTCCCTGATTACACCCACTGTACCGTTATTCGTTTCTACTATTAATGTAAGATAATTTAGCAGCTTAACAGTTACCGGATAAGCCTAGCAGGGGTTGGTAAAATTCACCAAACAAAGCGACTGAAAGTTTGCAGGCTGACAATCTGCAATCTGAAATGGTATCGGCGCGCTGGCTGGCGCGGCAACATCAGACGGCAAAATCATGCTGTTGACCGCAAATTCTCGCTAAAGTGTTTCAAAATATTACCAGCTTGATGACGCCGGATGCTTTAACACTTACCATGAGCTTGTAAATAAAATGACAACAAATATTAGCCGGAGAATTGGCATTGAAATTATCTCAACTTGTATTGGCAATGGGCCTGGTGGCCACGATCAGCGCGTGTAGTCAGCAACTTACTGCGCCACCCCTGCCACAGGGCGTTAAACTGATTACTGAACATACCCAGCAAAAAGACGGTGTGTCGGTACCTTATAAAAAATACCAGCTCGATAACGGTTTAACCGTCATAGTGCATGAGGATCATTCTGATCCGCTGGTGCATGTTGATGTCACTTATCATGTCGGTTCAGCCAGGGAAGAGCTGGGTAAATCAGGTTTTGCCCATTTTTTCGAACATATGATGTTTCAGGGCTCTGAAAATGTTGGTGATGAGGAGCATTTTCGGATTGTTACCGAAGCTGGTGGTACCTTAAATGGCACCACCAACTCGGACCGGACTAACTATTTTCAGACCGTACCGTCGAATCAGCTGGAAAAAATGTTGTGGTTAGAAGCCGACCGGATGGGCTTTTTACTGGATGCGGTAACAGAACAGAAGTTTGAAGTACAACGGGAAACTGTCAAAAATGAGCGTGGCCAGCGGGTCGATAACCGCCCTTATGGCCGGTTAGGTGAGCGGGTTGCGCAGGCACTGTATCCGGTAGGTCATCCTTATTCGTGGCCTGTTATTGGTTATATGGACGATTTAAACCGGGCGAATGTTAATGATGTCAAAGCTTTTTTTCTGCGCTGGTACGGCCCGAATAACGCCACTGTCACCATTGGTGGCGCAGTGACGGCCAATGAAGTGCTGCCGCTGGTTAAGCAATATTTTGGTTCAATACCACGGGGGCCGGAAGTCAGCGCTGCACCAAAACAGCCGGTATCGCTTATCAGTGACCGTTATATTTCAATGGAAGATAACGTCCATTTGCCGCTGATTTATATGTCGTATCCTACCGTTTACCTGCGGCATGAAGACGAAGCTGCGCTGGATGTGCTGGCAGAGATCCTCGGTGGAGGCAAAAACTCGATTTTCTATAAAAACCTGGTAAAAACCCAGATCGCAGTACAGGCTAATGTCAATCATCCTTGTGCTGAGCTGGCCTGTACCTTTAATTTACTGGCGTTGCCGCACCCGGCATCAGGCAAAAACCTGGCTGATATTGAAGCGCTGATCCGGCAAAGTCTGACTGAGTTTGAACAGCGTGGCGTGAATGATGACGATTTATTAAAAGTAAAAGCGCAAATGGAAGCCAACACGGTTTATGGTCTGCAGAGCGTGGCGGGTAAAGTCAGCCAGCTGGCGATCAATGAAACCCTGACTGGCAACCCGGATAATCTGCAGAATGATTTAAACCGGGTTAACAAGGTAACCAAAGACGATGTAATGCGGGTTTATAACACGTATCTTAAAGGTAAAGGCTCGGTAGTGATGTCTGTCGTGCCCCGCGGCAAGCTGGATTTGATCGCGGCAAAGGATAATTTCAGCCCGCAAGTGCTGGAGTTCGGTGGCCCGTCCCAAACCCGCGCTGATGATTTACAAGTACGCCGGGCTACCGATAATTTTGACCGCAGTGTCGAGCCGCAGGCCGGGGTAAACCCTGCTGTAACAGTGCCTGCCTATTGGCAGACCAGCCTGGACAATGGCATTGCAGTGTTGGGTGCCGCCAGCGATGAAACCCCGACTACTGCCTTATTATTGAAACTGAATAGTGGCCTGTATTATGAAAGCGCCGATAAAACCGGCTTAAGCAGTATGCTGACCGCGATGCTTAATGAAGACACCAAAAACTTCAGCGGTGAAGCAATTGCACTGGAGCTTGAGAAGCTTGGCAGCTATATCAGCATCAGTGCCAGTGATGAACATATTCAGTTGTATGTATTAAGCCTGAGCAAAAACCTGGATAAAACCATCGACCTTCTGCTGGAAAAGATGTTACAGCCGGCATTTAATGAGGATGATTTTAACCGCCTGAAACAGCAGCGGCTGCAAGGCATTCAGCAGTCTGAGAAAAATGCCGGTTACCTTGCCGGTAATGCGTTTCGTAAGCTGATGTACGGCGACAGCATCCTGGGTCAGCCAGGAGGTGGTACCCTGGGCAGCGTCACTAATCTGAGCCTGCAAGATGTGAAGGCATACTATAACAGTCATTTTAAACCTGAAGGTGGCCAGCTTATCGTTGTATCTGATTTAGCCAAAGACCAACTGCAACAGGCTATTCAGCCGCTGACCCGGTTTACTGGCAAAGCGCCGGCCGTCAATTTGCAGGTGCCGGCAGATACCAGCCGGGGCTCAGTTATTTATCTGGTTCATAAAGATGACTCGCCCCAGTCGGAAATCCGGATTGGTAAACGCAGTTTAGCGGAAGATATTACCGGAGAGTATTTTAAAACCGGCCTGGCAAACTTTACTATTGGCGGCAACTTTAACAGCCGGATTAACCTGAACCTGCGGGAAGATAAGGGCTATACCTATGGCGCCCGCACCGGTTTTAATGCTGATAGCTATACCGGGGTATTTGTTGCCTCTGCGGCGGTGCGGGCTGATGCCACCGCGGCATCGGTTAAAGAGTTTATCGATGAGCTAAACCGCTTCAGTGATGAGGGGGTAACGGATTCTGAACTGGCGTTTATGCGCCGGGCACTGAATCAGCGGGATGCATTAAAGTATGAAACGCCCAATGCCAAACTGGGGTTTTTAGCGCAAATCCTGCAACATGATCTGGCCCCTACCTTTGTTGATGAACGTAACGCTATTATTGCCAACATCAGCCAACAGGAAATAAACCAGCTGGCGAAGCAACATTTTGCAACCAAAGATATGGTGATAGTCGTGGTGGGCGATGCGGCAGTGCTGCGTCCGCAGCTCGAAGCATTGGGGTATCCGGTAGAAGATCTATCTTTATAATTAACGCGCTTAACTAAAAACGCCACCGGTCGGTGGCGTTTTTATAAGTCTCTTTATCAGTATCCGGCAAAGGCTATTACTGGCAATTTGCCCGCTAAGCTCCTACAGTGGCTGGGTAACGGATGATAGTGTGGTAACAGAACTCAGAGCAAAACTGGTCGCAACCTGCGGCTATGCCAGCTCACTGGTTCTGATACGCCTGATATTGTTAAGCTAAAGAATTAACAACGGATAATTTATGCAATATTCAGTACTGGGCAGCAGCAATATAAAGGTCTCCCGCGTCTGTCTTGGCACGATGACCTGGGGTACGCAGAATACCCAGCAGGATGCCGACGAGCAGCTGGCATATGCGCTGGCGCAGGGCGTTAATTTTATTGATACTGCTGAGATGTATTCAGTGCCGCCTACCGCAGAGTCTTACGGTGCGACAGAGCGGATAATTGGTCGCTGGCTCAGCCGCAATCAAGCAAGGCGGGCGGATATTATTCTGGCCAGTAAAATGGCCGGCAGTGGCCTGTCTTATATTCGCGATGGCGGCATTATGACGCCAGCGACCTTGCAGCAGGCTGTCGATGATTCATTAAAACGGTTACAGACCGATTATCTGGATTTGTATCAGTTGCACTGGCCAAACCGGGTATCTCCCCATTTTGGCAAACATGCGGTTGGTAAGATTGGCTTTTCTGAAGTCAATGCAACTGAGCAAACCGAGCAGATGCTTGGCTTGTTACAGGCCCTGCAACACTGTGTTAATGCAGGCAAAATCCGCTTTTGCGGGCTGTCGAATGAAACGCCCTGGGGGATGAGTCAGTATCTTCAGCTAAGTGCGCAGTATAATCTGCCGAAAATGGTGTCAATTCAGAATGAATTCAGTCTGCTGCATACGAAAGACTGGCCTTATTTAATTGAGCAATGTCTGCATCAGAATGTGGCTTATTTGCCCTGGTCGCCACTGGCTGGCGGCGCGCTGAGCGGTAAATATTTAAACGGTGCACGTCCGGCTGGCAGCCGCTGGAGCATGTTACAACGCCATGGCTTGTTTCGGGACACGCCGCAATCTGAGCAGGCCATTGCCGCTTTTACGGAGCTTGCGACTGAGCATCGGCACGACCCGGCCAGCCTGGCATTAGCCTGGGTAAATCAGGTTGACGGCGTTACGTCGACGATTATAGGTGCTACCAGCATGGCCCAGTTGCAACAAAATATAGCAGCGTTTAGTTTAGACATCAGCCCGGTATTAAAGGATGATATCAGTCAGTATTTACGGCAGTATCCGTTGCCGTTCTAACAGTGAAACAGACAAGATAGCCTATGCAATTACTGGCCTTTACCACTGAGCAAACCGATATAAACATGGCGTATCAGAGCCCACATTTATTATTTTACCTTGCCCTGATCGTGGTCGTGATTTTAGTCCTGGTTATTACTGTTACCGTACTGCTACGCCGGCAGAGACAAATTACCCGCCAGGACTATTCCACAGCCACAAGTAAGATACAGCAGCTCGACCAGCGCTGGCAGCGGATTGCAGCCAGGGTACCTGGCATGGTGTATGAGTTTCATATGGCAAATGACGGCAGCTTTACGTTTCCCTACGCCAGCGAGGCCATCCGGGATATCTACCGGATCAGCCCGGCAGAAGCTAAACGTGATGCAATGCCGGCGCTTGAAGCTATTCATGTTGATGATCGTGCCGGCATGCTGGAGTCTATTAATCAGTCCGCCCGTGAGATGACGCCGTGGCGCCATGAATACCGGGTGCTGGATGAGCAGGGAAATGTTCGTTGGGTATTTGGCAATGCCATACCGGAACAGGACGAGACCGGTGTCAGCTGGACCGGCTTTATTACCGATATTACTGAACGCAAAGCGGTGGAGCAAAAAATACATCAGCTGGCTTACTTTGACAGTCTGACCGCTTTATATAACCGGCGGAAAATCCAACAGGCACTTCAGGAGTTCTGCGATACAGCTGAACCGGGCACCCGCGACCGCGCCATCCTGTTAATTAACATCGATAATTTTAAACGGATTAATGACACTTTGGGGCACAAGGCTGGTGATAATCTGTTAAAACAACTGGCTGAACGTTTACAGACGGCGGCACCAAGGGGCAGTGCCTGCGGCCGTTTAAGCAGCGATGAGTTTGTTCTGCTGATAAACCGGTTGCCCGGGCAACAGGCTACATTCACCGCTCAGCTGGAACAATTTGTTGTTTCTTTGCGTGGCACCCTGCAGCAACCTTACGATATTAACGGCCATTATTTTAAAAATACCGTTAGTGTCGGCTATTGTATTGTCGGTGAGAGTGTCGCCACCGCTGATGAATTACTGAAACAGGCTGAGATTGCCGTTGCCCATGTCAAAGCTGCTGGTGGTAATGGCCAGCTGTTATTTGCCGCTCAGATGTATCAGCAACAGCAACATCGCAATGCTATTGAACTGGCGCTGGACAATGCCGTGTCAGCGAAGCAACTCAGTGTTCACTATCAGCCTCAAGTTGCTGATGACGGCACGGTAAGCGGCGTTGAAGCGCTGTTGCGCTGGCAGCATCCTGAGCTTGGTGCCGTGTCCCCAGCGCTGTTTATCCCGCTGGCTGAGGAGAATGGCCAGATAGAAGAGATCGGTTACTGGGTGCTTCAACATACCTGCCAGCAATTGC
This sequence comes from Arsukibacterium sp., assembly GCF_033722355.1. Classification (GTDB taxonomy): domain Bacteria; phylum Pseudomonadota; class Gammaproteobacteria; order Enterobacterales; family Alteromonadaceae; genus Alishewanella. Next base: position 19,422 of record NZ_JAWVZF010000012.1, read on the forward strand.
AAAAGTGGCAGACTGATCCGGTATTTGCCGATCTGACAATGTCGGTGAACATCAGCGCCCGCCAGTTCTACCTGCCGGACTTTGTCAGCATAGTAGAGCAATGTCTGAATAAATATCAGATTGCACCGCAGCTGTTGATCCTGGAACTGACCGAAAGTTTAATTCTGGCTAACCTGGATGATGCCGTGGCCAGAATGCTGCAAATCAAAAAGCTGGGGGTGCGGTTTTCAATGGACGATTTTGGTACCGGCTACTCGTCTTTATCTTATTTATCCCGTTTGCCTTTTGATGAAGTCAAAATAGATCAGTATTTTGTTCGCAGTGGCAGTTCTGGTAACCCGCGGGACTGGGTGATTGTCGATGCGATTATCGGTATTGCTAACACCTATGGCATGAAACTGATTGCCGAAGGCGTGGAGACTACTAAGCAACATGCCATGTTGCGTCAAAGTGGCTGTCATTGTTACCAGGGCTATCTGTTTGCCCGACCGGCACCGGTGGCTGAAACTGAAGCCTGGATTCAACAAAAAGCGGCGTTAGCTGACAGCAGTAACCACCAATAAATTTCATATTGCGGTAGTGCGTTAAACCATTGTGAACTGCCGGGCTAAGCTTTAAGCTGAGTAAACCTTAAACCGATACTGCGTCTGACCGGATGAAGCCTTATGCGCCAAATGATTGAACAAGCGACGAATTTACCGAGTATCCCTGAAGTTGTGCAGAAACTTATTGCCAGTATGAATGATCCGGATGTTTCAACCGAGACCCTGGCCGGGATCATTACCAGTGATCAGGCTATCATGGCAAAAGTACTTCGTCTGGCTAACTCTGCGCGGTATGGTGGCCAGCGTAAAGTCGGTTCGGTAAAAGACGCCTTAGTGGTATTAGGGCGTGATGCTTTACGTACCCTGGTATTATCGATTGGTCTGGTGTCGAGTTTTAAAGCGCCGGCCAGTTTTGACCTGAAAGCATACTGGCGCCGCTCATTTATGTTAGCCAACCGGGCAAAATGGCTGGCTAAATTAAATAATTCCGATCCGGAAGTCGCCTATACCTGTGGTTTACTGCATGGTATCGGTGAATATCTTATTCATATCATTGAACCTGAGCTGGCTAAAACCATTGATGAACAGGTAGAGGGCGGTGCAGCCCGGCGCAAAACCCAGCTGGAGTTATTCGGCTTTGATTACACCATGGCCGGCAGTGAGCTGGCTAAATACTGGAAATTCCCGGATGATATTGCCGATGCGATTTTGTGGCAGCAACAACCGGCCGGCAGCGGTGCGCTGCTACCTTATGCTACGCTGTTATATCTGGCCCGCTATATGATTCTGTACCGGGAGCAGGTGAGTGAAAGCAAATTTGATGAGCTGCCGGTGAAGTTAATTCATGCAGCACATATGAATTTAGAAGACACTTACCGCCGGATGGGCGATTTCAGCGAAGATAACGACGATATTATCATGATGTTGCAGCAATAGCTGAAGGAGAGTCTGATGAGCACAACAAAGCAGCTTTTAACTATTATCATCTTTGGGCTGATGTTAGTGGGCTACCACGCCGAAAGCCTGGCTGATTCCGCCATCCCGGATAATTTTAACCAGCCTGGCCAAAACCTGATCACCGGCGGACAGCCTTCTATGCAAGAGCTGGAACAACTTAAAGCCGCTGGCGTCAGGAAAGTGATTAACCTGCGAGGCGCCGATGAGGCGGTATCTTACGATGAACAGGCCGCAGCAGAAGCACTGGGTCTGACTTATATTTCGCTGCCGGTTGCCGGGGCCGGCGATGTCACCGTCGATAAAGCCAGAGCGCTCTATCAGCATTTACAGGGCGATCAGAAGATATTGGTTCACTGTGCTTCAGGCAACAGAGTAGGTGCTTTGCTGGCAATCGGCGCCCACGAAATTAATGACAAACCCCTTGCTGAGGCGCTGGCGTTTGGTCGTGCCGCCGGCCTTAGTTCACTGGAGCCCAAAGTGCGGGCTGTGCTGAGTGAACCAGGCGAAAACTGATCAATTCAATCAGTGTAGCGGCTTAATTTACCCAGAGGATTGTCATGGCATACATGACGACATGGCTGATAATAACCACCACTGACAGGTTATTGCGCAGGCTTTGGTAGCTGCTGCTGTAACGCCGGTTAATGCCGCTGCCAACTTCACTGAGGCGTAACAGTGCAAACAATATAGCCTGCAGCAGCAGGAAATAACCTGGTAGCAATGCCAGACTAATAATACTAAATACCGGAAAACTCACGGCCAGTAATGCCAGCTTATTTGTTGTAGCAGAGGCTGGTTGCTGATACAGCACCGGCCATAGCACACCCGCCATAAAGCCTAAGATAAGCGCGCTGTAGAGTTGATACAGCAAAAATAATTGCGTTGAGCCAGCTAACCACTGCAGATGATAAGCCAGGGGCAGCAACACAAACGGCAGCAAGCCGGCATAGCCTAAGAGGTTAATCAGTTTCATGGCAAATCCTTCTTTTAGCCTGAGTACGGCCGGCAAGCGATGGCTGATCAGACTAATATCAGCGCTAACCTGCCAGAATGGCATTAATCCAGCTCAGATACAGCGGCAGGCCAAACAGCACATTCAGCGGAAAGGTAATACCCAGCGCAGCCAGTAACGCTAAACCAATATCTGCCTGAGGTATCGCTGCACGAATAGCGGCAGGTGCCGCGATATAAGATGCACTGGCCAACAGGGCTGCCAGTACCAGAATACTGCCACTGCTTAAACCCAGCAATAAACCCAGAGCAATACCAACCCAGGCCAGGCAAAACGGTGCTATCAGTGCAAACAACATTAATCGCCATTGTTTAATTGGCAATGGTGAGCAAACTTTGGCTGTGCAGAGGCCCATTTCCAGTAAAAACAATGCCAGCAGCGTACTGAAACCACCCATTAATACCGGAGTGATCCCGGATAAACCAGCACTGCCATAAATCCAGCCGATTAGCAGGCCACCCCCCAACAGTAATACGCCCCGGCTGGTCAGGGCTTCATGCAATATCGCCAGAGAGCCTGCTTTGCTGCCATTGATATAGCGATACAGCCATAACATGGTGACAATGGCAGGCAGTTCCAGCAGCACCAGATACAGCGTGGTTTGTGGTGCCATTGGCAGGTTATGGTGCATAGCCAGCGCCATTACTACGGCAAAAGTGCCGGCACTGACCGAGCCATAGTGGGCGGCTATGCTGGCGGCATTGGCACTGCTCAGTTTGACAGCGCTTCGCAAAAGCGGATACAGCAGCAGAGGTATTATTACCCCGGTAGCAGCAATCAGTGCCAGCTCGGGTAAGATAGGAAGCAGAGGCACACCATGCAGCGCCATCCCACCTTTTAAGCCCAGTGTCAGCATCAGTAAAATGGACAGGGTTTCATAGATGGCAAGAGGGACCTTCAAGTCTGATTTTACCAGTCCGGCCAGCAAGCCCAGGGCAAAAAAAGCGATCACAACGTCAGGCATTACAGAGCTCCGTTAACTGAGTTGGTTTCAAGTGTGCCGAAAAACACCGCTGTTGCATAGCGAATAATACCGTTGCTGCTGGCTGTTGTTAACCGTTGCGGCCTTATCTTGTGTTACCAGTTGGATAAATCAGGAGCAGGCCAGCGCAGTGCACTAGTTGTCGATTGGAGTAGTGTCCGGGCTTGGGTACAGCAATGACAGCCGTTCTTGTTCGGTTAAAATTCCGGTAAGAATGGTGCGCCGGCGCAGCTTACGCATCCTCTCCCCGTTGTCCAGCAGCTCACGCCGGAACAGCGCTGGCTGGTCGATGCAGTCAAGGATGCTGTGCCAGTGTATATAGCCGCTGTGTCTTAGCTGCCCGGCCTGATAACGTTGCTCCAGCCGCTGATAAATAGCGGGCAGGCCAGAGCTGTCCGCCAGCAATTTATCGACCATTGCCTGATGCAGCCTTAAAATCTGCTGGTCGGCAGCATCAAGTTGTTTACTGACAGGGCGGTTTCGCAATGCACTACGCGGTTTCACAGATTACAATCACCTTTGGCACAGTTAGCCCGGCTGCGGGCCCAGTAGTTATACGCTTTGCTGGCAACCCAGTAACAGGGGGCCAGTTGCAGAAATGCCACCAGCCTGCGATAACCTGCCAACCGCCAGTAATGCAGACTGGCATCAATACCAGTGATAAAGTGATCGTTATCCCACAGGTGGATCTGTTGCATCATCTCGCCTTTACTTACGCCGGCAAAGCCTCTGAAACCCTGCTGACTTATATCAACCAGTTGCAGATGAGGCGTCAGTTTTGGTGCCAGCAAGCCAATTTCATGCTGACATAAGTTACAGCTGCCATCGTAAAACAGTTTTTTCATTTCAGGTTACCGTTAACCACCATGACACCGTCTACGATGGCCGCTGATTTCAGATCATATTAATGCAGCTGATAAAGCAGCTCATCTACGCTACCCTGAGCCAGTGGGTGGTACCCCGGCCGTGCTTGCTGATAAACCTTTCTGGCAAATGCCAGCCCGGCCGGTGTGGTCGCCAGCTGTTTATACAGCGGAATAATCAGTTTGCGCCGGCCAATATTAATTAAGTACTGTTCCAGTTGCGGCATAATGGGCTGATAGCCGGTTTGCAGCGCCAGTAAATACCAGGCATGGGCAATTTCGCTGTTGTCCGAATGGGTCAGGTCAAAAGCGGCATCAAGCCTGGCCAGTTGCGGCTGGCTGATACTGGGCGGCAGGTTGTTAATAAAGTACAGCCATTCATGTACTGTCCAGTTGGCAGTGGGCAGGGCTGCAAGCTCAATGTTACCGGTCAGCCAATTGCTGGCATGCTGACGAACCTGATTAAAAGCGTCTGATTGCGGGGCCGGCGTGCCTGTCGGTAAACCGCTGTGATAAACCCAGGTGTTTACTTCAGTCAGGGTAACAATATCCGGATATTTCTGCAGCAAATTGCGGTTTAAGTACTCGACAAAACTGGCAGTATCAATACTTTTAAACGCATGATCAGCAAAGTAGCTTCGCACGAACGGGTCGAATTTATCCCGGCCAAATTGCCGCTCCAGAAACATCAGAAATAACTGGCCTTTGGTATAGGGTACGCCGCTGAATGCATCGTCCGGATCCCGGCCCTGTAAGTCGATATGCAAAATACTGTCATTGGCACTGAGTGTTTTAAGCTCGTCCTGCAGCGCCTGTACTGATAAGGCCTGCTCCATCACAGCACGATCAATACCAAATACCTGCTCCATAATCCGGTTTTCAACATAAGAGGTAAATCCTTCGTTTAACCACAGATCGCGCCAGGTTGCGTTAGTCACCAGATTACCCGACCAGGAATGGGCCAGTTCATGCGCTATCAGATTAACCAGGCTGCCATCGCCGGCTACCACGGTTGGGGTAATAAAGCTCAGCACCGGATTTTCCATGCCGCCAAACGGAAAGCTCGGTGGCAAAATCAGTAAGTCGTAACGACCCCAGCGATACTCGCCATACAGCTGCTCGGTAGCATCAATCATCGCCTGGGTACTGGCAAATTCTGTTGCGGCGGCGTCCAGGATATAGGGTTCGGCGTAAACGCCGGTTTGTTCGCTCATCGCTTTAAATTGCAGATCTCCTGCGGCAATAGCAATTAAATAGGCCGGAATAGGCTGGGGCATATAAAACTGATAATCGCCATCCCGGTCAGTGGCAGGATCATTGGGGGCGCTCATCACCACCAGCACCTTATCAGTGGTTTGGATCCGGGCGCTGTAGCTCATCCGCACGGCAGGTGTATCCTGAACAGGGATCCAGCTTCGGGCATGAATAGCCTGGTTCTGACTAAACATAAAAGGGGTGTTTTTGCCGGCAGTCTGCTCAGGGTTTAACCACTGCAAACCCGATGCTTCAGGTGTCGAGCTATAGTGAATACGCAGTACCTGGGGCTGAAATGGCGGGCTGACAGTCAGCTTACTGCCCAACACCTCGTCCCGGGTGCCAAGCGTAAAAGGCAGCTGCTGCCAGTTACCATCTTGCTGTTTGCCATATATCCGGGAAATAGTTAAATCACGGGTATCCAGATACAGCTCGGTTTGCTGGTTGTCCAGCCAGTTCAGCTGCAAATCAGCGAAACCGCTTAAGGTTTTTTGCTCAAAATTCAGGGTCAAATCAAGATGCAGATGGCTGATCGTCACCTGATCATAATTCGCATAGGTGTAACTGTCTTCAGCAGCGGCAGTAAAAGGGCTGAACAGGCTTGGCAGCAGCAGGCTGCAAAGTACTAATAGACGATTAAGCATAGTTTCCTCAGCTTGGATAGCAAAACAGGGTTATGTTCAGTGTAATGCGAATTGGTACTCAGGCAAAGAAACAGATGATATCAATTACAGTAACCCTAACCTTGTAAGGCAACTATCTTTTGGTTATGTTGGATCGTTACTAACGGATGAGGCCACATGATGTTATCGAAATGGAGCTGGAAATTACTGCAGCTTAGCCGCAAACTCTGGGTACGCACATCTTTATTTACCCTGTTGGCTTTGATAACAGCAGGTCTGGCACTTCTGCTGGAGAATGTTATTCCCGCAGCGCTGGCCGGCGCGATAGGCAGTTCGGCAGTGGAAAAAATCCTGACTATCCTGGCGACCAGTATGTTAACAGTCACCACCTTTTCCCTGAGTATTATGGTCGTTGCCTTTAATGCCGCGTCAACCGGTGTGTCGCCGCGGGCTACCCGCCTGCTGATGGATGACAGTACTACCCAGAATGCGCTGGCAACATTTATCGGTTCATTTTTATTCAGTGTTGTCAGTATTGTGCTGCTAAGTACCGATCTATACGGCAACAGTGGCAGAGTGGTGCTTTTTGTGATCACTATTGGTGTTATAGCGCTGATTGTCATTACTATTTTGATTTGGATTGAACACTTATCCGGGCTTGGCCGGGTAGGCGAAACGGCAAAACGAGTTGAAACAGAGGCCTATGATGCGATAAAACACTGTGGCCAGCACCCCTGGCTGGATGCCAACCCCCTGGTCAGTCTGGAGGATATACCATCAGAAGCCCGGCCGGTATGTACCGGTAAAATTGGTTATATTGACCATATTGATGTTAACGCGCTGCAGCAGTGGGCGGCTAAGCATGATGCCAGCGTTTATCTCAGTAATCTGCCTGGGGCCTTTATCCATAAAAAGCGGCCTTTAATGTGGATAGCCGGCAGTGACGTTTCAACGCGCCAGCCATTGCTTGATGCTGTCAGTATCAGTGATTACCGAAGTTTTGATCAGGATCCGAGGTTTGGCTTGAGGGTGCTGGCGGAAATCGCATCAAAAGCGTTATCGCCCGGTATTAATGATCCCGGTACTGCCATTGAAATTATTGGCCGCGGGGTACGGGTGCTCAGTAACTGGCAATGTGACAATGACCATAATGAAGTTAAATACCCCAACGTCTGGGCGCCTCAGGTACAATTATCTGAGTTATTTGATAATTTTTTCCGCTCGATTGCCCGCGATGGCGCAGCCAATATTGAAGTGCAAATCCGCCTGCAAAAAGCGTGTCTGGCACTGGCTGACTATGGACCACAATTTAAGCTATGTGCCAAAGAGCAGGCAGCAGCGGCGCTGGCCCGGGCCGAACTTGTGATGATTTATCAGCCCGATATCGCCTTGCTGAAGCGGCTGAATAAACAACTCGATGATTAAGACACTAGCGACATAATCCAAGCTTTTTCATATTGCCAATGGCCGTTTTAAGCCTGTTCAGGCTGGCTGTTTGCGCCGGCGAGCTATCGTTAAGCCAGCCAATAAAGATACTGGTAAACAGCCCGCTTAGCGCCAGCTCTTGGCCAACCCTGGCAATGCCTGTCGCGTTAAAACCCGCCAGTTCACGCAGCCACTGCACAGTGCGGCTTATCCGCAGCAGTGCTGCTGCCTGCAGATGAAGATGCCCCGGCTCCAGTTTGTAATACAACATTTGCCGGGTAACTTGCTGATAGGGAGCCAAGCTGTTTAACCAGCTGCGAATAGCCAGTTCCAGTTTTTCAGCCGAATCGCCCCCGGCTGCCAGCTCAGTGCTGAGCATGGCGTCATCGGCCCGGTCAAACCAGGCATCGGTCAAGTCATCTTTTTGCTTAATCAGCTGTGCCAGCTCAGCCAGACTGATATTGACACTATTGGCCAGGGCATTTAACGAAAGTCTTTCCCAGCTGGTATGTTCAGCTAAGATAAGAGCATGGTTCAGCAGTTGTTGTTTATCCATAGACCAGAGCCTCAGTGACGGGCATTTCAGGTTTGTCAGCGATAAGTATAGGTGGTTAGCGGCCAGCCATTAGTGAACTGGCTCTTGTTATTCCAAAAACCTTTGGGTATGTTGGCGTTACTCCGTTATGCAGAAGTGCTGTTATGTCTGACTGTTCCGCTATTAAACTGACTGAATTCAGTCACGGTGCCGGTTGTGGCTGTAAAATTTCCCCGCAAATACTCGATACCATTCTTAAAACCAATTTAAGCTTTACCGACGGTAAATTGCTGGTGGGTAACAGTACTAAAGATGATGCCGCCGCCTATGACTTGGGCGATGGCACAGCATTGTTAAGCACAACCGACTTTTTTATGCCCATCGTTGATGATGCTTTTGACTTTGGTCGCATCGCTGCCACCAATGCAATTAGTGATATTTATGCCATGGGGGGCCGCCCCTTGCTGGCCATTGCCATATTGGGCTGGCCGGTCAGTAAATTGCCGGCTGAACTGGCGCAGCAGGTGCTGGAAGGCGCACGGCACAGCTGTAAAGAAGCGGGCATTATGCTGGCCGGTGGCCACAGTATTGATGCGCCGGAACCGATATTTGGTCTGGCGGTAAGTGGCCGGGTAGAGATCAGTCATTTAAAACGCAATGATACCGCCAGGGCAGGTGATCAACTTTATTTAACCAAGCCATTAGGAGTAGGCATTTTAACCACTGCCCAGAAACAGAAAAAACTGAATCCTGAACATGCCATGCTGGCGCGGGATAGTATGGTGCAGTTAAACCGGATTGGCGCAGAGATAGCGGCACTGCCAGGGATAAATGCCATGACCGATGTTACCGGTTTTGGCCTGCTCGGGCACTTAATGGAAATGTGTGACGGCAGTGGCGTCGATGCACAGCTTGATAGCGCGGCGATACCGGTGCTGCCTTATGTTGCTGACTATATTGCTAAGGGCTGCGTTCCGGGCGGTAGTGGCCGCAATTTCGCCAGCTACGGTGCTAATGTTTCGCCTATAACGATGCAGCAGCAGGCATTGCTCTGTGATCCGCAAACCAGTGGTGGTTTATTACTGGCAGTAAGCCCGCAAGCCGCACCGGCTTTTCATGATATCGCGTTAGCATACGATTTAGTATTGCAGCCAATAGGCCAGCTGATCAAACGGGGCAGTGGCCACCGTATTCAGATTAATTAGCAGTACTATTAATGGCTCAGGATCTTCCGCTGACAGATAACTACCAGCAGATATTGTATCAGCAGCTGCCATTGCTGGATTTACGGGCACCGGCAGAATTTAACCGTGGTGCCTTTGCCGGTAGTGTTAATTTGCCGCTGATGACCGATAATGAGCGTGCTGCGGTTGGCACCTGCTATAAGCAGCAGGGGCAGCAGGCGGCTGTTACGCTGGGCCATCAGCTGGTGCAGGGTGAGCTAAAAGCAAGCCGGATCAACGCCTGGCGCAGCTTTGCCGTGGCGCAGCCCCATGGCCTATTGTACTGCGCGAGGGGCGGGCTGCGCTCTCAGATAGCCCAGCAGTGGCTGGCGGAGACCGGCGTAGTTTATCCGCGGCTTAAGGGCGGCTTTAAAGCATTGCGCCAGGCTGCCGTCAATGTCATCAGTGAGGCTGCCAGCGAACCCATGTTACTTCTGGCCGGGCCCACCGGCAGTGGCAAAACCCGCTTATTACAGCAGCTACAGGCGGTAGATCTGGAGGCGCTCGCTAATCATCGCGGTTCAGCCTTTGGCCGTAAGCTGGCGGCACAACCTTCCCAAATTCGCTTTGAAAATGACTTCGCCAGTGCGCTGCTGCGCGTCCGGGCTGCTCAGCCGCCCTATTTGTTGCTGGAAGACGAAAGCCTGTTAATTGGCCAGCGCAGTATTCCCCATGTCTTTTTTCAGACGATGCAGCAAAGCCCGTTATTGCTGCTGGACGAGCCAGTTGAGGCGCGGATTGAGGTGATATTGCAGGACTACATTGTCGATTTGCTGCAAGAGGCCATTAACTTAGATGCTGAACAGGGCTTTAGTCAGTTCAGCAATATGTTACAACAGGCCATGGCGCGTATTCGTAAGCGGTTAGGCGGGGCGCTTTACAGCGAACTGAACGTCATGCTGGGTCAGGCGTTAGAAGAACAACAGCGAAGCGCTGATATCAGTTTGCACCGCCGCTGGATAGCACGGCTGCTTCGCGATTACTACGACCCGATGTATCAGTATCAACTAAAAAAGCGCGGCCTGCCGGTCCTGATGCAGGGCAATGCCAGCGAGCTTAGTCAGTGGTGGCATGAGCAAGTAACCGCGCGTTAGCGCTAACTGCGGGCAAAGCGGCCCAGTTGCTGCTGGGTGCGGGCGGTACCGCTTAGCAAGTCTTTCGCTGCCTTGTCAATTGATGACATTTGCTGATGGGCGTCAGTGGTTACTTTTTCAATGGCACTTAAATGCTGGTGCGTCTGCTGGTAGCGCTGCTCCAGTTGCACTACGGTTTGGTTAATATTCTGAATACCGCTTTTCGCCTGCTGCAATTCCTGCTGCAATTGAGCAAACTCGGAGCTGGTATCAGTAATTTGTTGCTGCGCCTGCTGTGCCTGCTGGTTAAGGCTTTGTGACTCTGAACGGGTTTCGCCGACCAGTTGCTCCATTTCATTTAAAAAGCCAGAAATCTGTTTGGTGGCATCATTTACCTTAGCAGCCAGGGTCCGGACTTCATCGGCGACCACCGCAAAACCGCGGCCGGCATCACCGGCCCGGGCGGCCTCAATGGCAGCGTTTAATGCCAGCAGGTTGGTTTGATCAGAGAAGGTTTCTACCATCACCAGAATTTGTCGCACGTTTTCTGAGTTTTTATGTAATCCGTTAATTGTCGTGCCAAAAGTATCCAGTAACTTCACAATACCAGACAGCTGAACACTTAACTGCTGCATCTGGCCACTGGCTACTTTGGCTTTATCCACCGCATGGCCGGAGACCTGATTAACTTCATCACCGTGCTGGACAATATCGGCCAGATTATCCAGTACCTGATCGCTGTCACGGCGGATCTGACTGCTGCGCTTTTCGGTATCCTGTAAATGCTGGCGGGTACTTTTTACTGCGGTTGAAACCTGCTCATTTACCTGATGGGTTTCCTGCGCCTGCTGATGAATATCACCCAGCAGCACGCCGAGTTGGCTGACAAACTGGTTATATTCTTCCGATAAGGTTCTGAACTCATCAAAGGTAAACGCTGGCAAGCGTAAGTTCAGATCAGTCCCCTTGCGGTTGGTGTCATGCAAGGCGCCGACCAGGGTTGTTACCGGCCGGACGAATAAGTAATGCATATAGCCAATGGTAAACAGAAATGCCCCCAGACCCATTATCAGCAACGCCCACCAGCGGCCATCAGCCCCGCCCTCGGGGTAAGCCAGAGACATTGCCAGCAGGAAAAAAATCGCTAAAAAGCTGATATTACCGATTATTTTGCGGCTCAGCGTGCCAAAAAAGGTGCGTTCAACAAACAGATAAAGGGAGGTAAAGCCGCTCATAACGTGTAAACCCTGCCAGCTTAAACAAAGTAAAATTAGCTTATCACAGCCTTTAGCTGCCCGCGAGCCTGCTAACAGGCCATAGGTTTGATCTGAAATAAAGGTGCGGCTGAAAGCCTTTAGCCGTTCATATCGAAAAGCGGCGACTATGCCCTTAGCGGTGTATTTGCTGTGTTGTTCAGCTTGTACTAAGCTGGTTAAAATTTAACCAGTGGTGGTTATCATGCAACGGCGCGAATTTCTGACCAAATCCTCATTAGTGCTCGGCAGCAGCCTGCTGCCTATACCGGCTTTACTCCAAGCCGGCACAACGCAAACTGCCGCTGAAATTCAGTTAAAACCCGGCGATTGGACAAGCCTGCGCAAACAGTTTGTCCTGAGTTATGATTACATTCATCTTGCTACTTTTTTACTGGCCTCCCATCCTAAACCGGTTGCCGATGCGATAGCGCGGCACCGGCAGGCATTTGACGTTAACCCTGCTGACTACTGGCATGAACACTTTATGACAATCGATGCTGATATTGCCGCCTCTGCAGCTCGGTATATGGGGGGACGAGGCGACCAAATAGCCCTGACAGACAGCACCACCATGGGCCTGGCAATGGTATACAGCGGTTTGCAGTTACGCCCGGGCGATGAAGTGCTGCAAACGGTACACGATCATTACTCTACAGACTTGTCACTGCAATTACGCGCTGAGCGGACCGGAGCTAAAGTGCGCCAGGTGGCGTTATATGACAACCCGGCGCAAGTGTCGGTGGATCAGGTGGTTAGCAGATTAAAAGCCGCCATAAACGCAGCGACCCGGGTAGTGGTAGTTACCTGGGTACATTCGTCAACCGGGGTGAAACTGCCGCTGCGTGCTATTGCTGCTATGCTGGCCGAGCTAAACAATCAGCGAAACGAAGCTGATCAGATGCTGTTTTGTGTTGACGGGGTGCATGGCTTTGGCATTGAAGATATTGACGTATCAACGATAGGTTGTGACTTTTTTATCGCCGGTACTCATAAGTGGATATTCGGGCCACGTGGCACTGGCGTGGTTTGGGGCAGTGACCGTGGCTGGTCGCGCTGTAAGGCTGTGATCCCCAGTTTTAGCCGGTCTTATGACGTTTGGCTTGGCGGTAGTACTCAGGACCAGGTGCCAATGGGCGAGCATATGACACCGGGTGGCTTTCACTCATTTGAGCATCGCTGGGCGTTGCCCGAAGCCTTTGAGCTGCACCTGCAACTGGGCAAAGCTCAGGTGCAGCAGCGAATTCATCAGCTAAACACCCTGACCAAGCAGGGCCTGCAGCAGATAAAGGGCGTAACCTTGCATACGCCGATGGCAGCAGAGCTATCGTCAGGCCTGGTGTGTTTTGACTATAAAGCTATGACACCAGATGATGTTGTCAAAGCGATGCATGCTAAGGGCATTATTATGAGCAGTACCCCGTATCGTCAGTCTCATGCCCGCTTTGCCCCGAGCCTGATTAACAATGAACAGGAGATTAAGCAAACACTCGCAGCACTCACAACGTTCTAAATATGTTTGGACTAACAATGTAGTCGATGGGTGGCTTCCAGTGTAAAAAGCGCTATAGTTCTGCTATGTCTAACCTAATAAGAACAATATGTTATGCAAAAACACCTGACCGAACTACGCTGGGGCATCATATTTACGCTGGTGATGCTGTTATGGCTGTGGCTGGAGCAGCTGGTCGGGCTGCACGGGCCCTATATTGAGCATCATGCCACTTACACTAACCTGTTTGCGATACCGGCTATCCTGATGTATATCCTGGCCCTGCGTCAGAAAAAATGGCGGGATTATAACGGTGCCATGAGCTGGAAACAGGGCATCATTGCCGGGTTGCTGATGACGCTGGTGGTTGTTTTACTAAGCCCGCTGGCCCAGTGGTTATTTCACACGATGATAAGCCCTGATTATTTTAGCAATGTACAGAGTTATGCCGTGGCGGCACAAATGATGACACCCGAGGAGGCCGCAGCTTATTTCAGGTTACCAAGTTATATTGGGCAAAGTATGTTTGGTGCAGCGGTAATGGGCAGTGTCACCTCAGTAATCGTGGCATTCTTTGTTCGAAGCAAAACAACCTGATATCCCGCTGCCTGGCAGGCAGCATTCCCTTTTACGCCGGATACTGAAAAGGCTGATTAAAAAATCAGCCTTTTTCTTGCCTTTTAAAATAAATCTATTAAAGTGATATTAAAATAATATCATTTTAATGGGGTTGGTAATGATAAAGGAACGGATGATTAACAGCAAAGACGGCTTTGTTATGATTGCGGTATTGTTTGTGCTGCAGGGATTAATGCTGGCAGGGCTATTGGTAGCGCCCGGGTTGCTTAAGGGGGTATTTTTATTAGCTGCCATTGTGGTACTGATTTGCTGGTTCGGTTTCTATATGGTCCACCCTAATCAGTCGGCAGTGCTGCAGTTATTTGGCCGATATGTAGGCACTGATTTAAATAATGGTCTGCGTTGGTCTAATCCACTTTATAGCAAACAAAAAGTGTCGCTCAGGGTACGTAACTTTGAAAGCAGTAAAATGAAAGTCAATGACAGCGCCGGTAATCCGGTGGAAATTGCTGCTGTCGTCGTCTGGAAAGTAGTTGATAGTGCCGAGGCGGTGTTTGAGGTTGATAACTATGAAAACTTTGTCAGTATTCAGAGTGAGTCAGCTATCCGGCATTTAGCATCAAGTTACGCCTATGATGCCGGCAATGATGACGATATCAGTCTTCGCAGCAGCACCGATGATATTACTGAATTACTGAAGAATGAAATACAGGCTCGCTTAAACAAAGCCGGGGTGCAGGTGCTGGAAGCCCGGATCAGTCACCTGGCTTATGCCCAGGAAATTGCCAGTGCTATGCTGCAACGTCAGCAGGCAGCGGCTATTGTTGCTGCCCGCCGCCAGATTGTGGAAGGTGCGGTAGGTATGGTCGAGTCGGCGCTTGAACAGTTGTCAGCGCGCAACGTGGTCGAGCTGGATGATGAGCGCAAAGCGGCGATGGTCGGTAATTTACTGGTGGTATTATGTGGCGATCATCATGTGCAGCCGGTATTAAATACCGGTAGCCTGTATCAGTAACATAAAGGGTAACCAAAGCAGTGGCCAAAAAAGCCTTCGCCTTACGGCTGGACGATAAAATGCTCAGCGCCCTGCAGCGCTGGGCCGATGATGAATTCAGAAGTGTTAATGGCCAGATTGAATATTTGCTGCACGATGCCCTGCGTAAAGCCGGGCGTCTGCCAGCAAAAAAGCCCGATGATTCTGGTAACGACGCTGACGACAACGCAACGTAAGCAGCCAGCAAGATACGCAACGATCAACTATGCTTTAACTATTAACAGAGGTTATTGGCAAAGACAGCATGTGTTTGTGTCTGGCAGTTTACTGATAGCGTTCTGCTCAGTTAATCATCAGGAGTTGACTATGAGTATTGGACTTAAAATTCCGGTAAGAATGTTCAGGTTTGCCGTTGTAATACTGGCCGCTGTCAGTATTCTGAGCGGTTGTGACCGGGCAGGGCAGAGGTTGGCCCCAGGTCCGGAGGATTCCGCTGCCGGTGATATCACCGGGCCAGATAAGCCGTTAGGCGAGGTCATGGAGTTCGATGGCTACACTATGCGGGCCAGTATCACCCGCGCCAGTGTATTAAACCAGAATATGGCGCAAAAGTATGGCATCGGGCAAAATCCTGATCTTGCACTGCTTAATCTGGTTATCCAGGATAATAGCGAGCCTCGCCAGGATGCAACAGTTGCCGCGACTGTCCATGTTGAGCACGAAAATCTGCTGGGACAGACTCAGGTAGTTGAAATGCGTGCAGCAGAAACCGATGGTTATATTTCTTACTACGGCACCCTGGATGCCAGCTCGCAGCGCGTGTTTCAGCTGAGAATAAAAGCACAACCTGATAGCACAGAGCAGATGCTGGAAATGTACTTTGAAGTGCGGCTTAACTGGTAACCTATGCTAACTACCTGAGCTTAAGCCGCACCGTTTTCCTGGTTATGATGATATTTCTACTGCTTTTGCGCCGCCTGGCAACGAGTAGCGCAAAATACGCCAGAACACACTGGCGTACTGGCCGATAAAACTGCCGGTGTTGTAGCTGATGCCATACTTTTCTGCTATTGCCTGTACCTGCTTTGCCATGGCCGGGTAATGTCTGGCCGGAATATCCGGGAATAAATGATGTTCAATCTGGCAGCTTAAATGGCCGGTTAAGATATGCAGCCAGGTGGGGCCGGTAAAGTTAGAAGAGCCCAGCATCTGGCGGTAATACCACTGGCCCCGGCTTTCGTTTTCACATTCTGCTGCGCTGAAGGTATGCACGTCTTTGGTAAAATGACCGCAGAAAATCACGGTTGAAGTCCATAAATTGCGCAGCAAATTGGCCAGTAAGTTACCGCTTAATACCCACAGCCACATCGGCCCGGCAATCAGCGGAAAGAACAAATAGTCTTTTAGCAGCTGGCGGGCGCCTTTGCTGAAAAAAGCGCGTTTAAGCTCACGGTCTGTTACCTGCGAGTGCCGATCCGCTTTTTTCTTACCGGCAAATACCCGTTGTGCTGCCAGCTCGTGATACGACACGCCCCACTGAAATAGCAGACTTAACAACAGGTAAGTGCCACCCTGCCACAAATTACGCAGCCGCCAGCGAAAATCGTTACTTAAGCGCAGCAGGCCATAACCAAAATCACGGTCTTTGCCAATAATATTGGTATAGGTATGGTGTTCAAAATTATGGGTACGCTGCCATGAGCCGGCGTCACAGGCAATATCCCACTCATAGCGCCTGGAATGCAGCACAGGATCATTCAGCCAGTCATAC
>NZ_JAWVZF010000013.1:0-35041 GCF_033722355.1 Arsukibacterium sp.
GCTATACACCGCATTGCCCGACCTGCCGTGCCTGCCAGTCAGTACGAGTTGACCCACAGCATTGGCAGGCCTCGGCCAGTCAGCGCCGCCTGCTGAATAAAGCTAAGCGGGCGGGCCTGACCTACCGGCTGGTTAGTAAGCCAAGACCGGACGAATATTTTGCTTTGTTTGCTCAGTACATCTCATTTAAACATCAAGACGGTGTGATGTATCCGGCAACCGAAGCGCAGTTAAGCAGTATGCTAAACTGCAGTTGGTTGCCGGTGCGTTACCTTGAGATTACCTGTCAGCAGCAATTAGTCAGCGTCAGTATTATTGATGAACTGGCCGACAGCTTTTCGGCGGTCTATACCTTTTTTGCCGAGCAGTATCAGCATTTGTCGCCGGGTAAACTGGCAATCATTTATTTGCTGCAACACGCCAGGCAAAATAGTAAAAGTTTTGTCTATTTAGGATATCGGGTCGAAGGCTGCCAGAAAATGGCCTACAAGGCTGAATTTATGCCACAACAGCGGTTTATTCAGGGACAATGGCACTCTTTTGGCTAAAAAAGCGCTTGTTGCTTTACTTATTGCTGTGATTTCGGCACAATCTGCGCAGTTTTTTGAAGGTTGACCCCAATTTATAGAGGCGAGTGCGCTGAATGGCGAAAGAAGACGTAATTGAAATGCAAGGTACCATCCTGGATACATTGCCAAATACCATGTTCAAAGTTGAACTGGAAAATGGTCATGTGGTTATCGCTCACATTTCCGGTAAGATGCGTAAAAACTATATCCGCATCCTGACAGGCGATAAAGTTACCGTTGAATTAACGCCTTACGATTTGAGTAAAGGCCGTATCGTATTCCGTCAGCGTTAATTAAGCTGTAATAACAAAAAGCCCGGTCAGTGCCGGGTTTTTTGTTTAGCTTTGCTTTAGTGACGATCACAGCACCAGGATTAATCCATTAATGCCAGATCCTGCTCGGTCTGATAATCGAAAAACAGCGCATCGTTTTTCAGGCTGACTTTAACATCGCCACCATGCAACAGACGGCCAAATAAAATCTCATTGGCAAGGGGCTTTTTCAGCTGCTCCTGGATCACCCTGGCCATTGGTCGTGCTCCCATGGCCTGATCGTAACCTTTGTCAGCCAGCCATTGCCTGGCGTCTGCTGTCAGTTCCATTGACACCTGTTTTTTATCCAGCTGCACCTGTAAGTCACAGATAAATTTGTCAACAATTTGCAGAATAATGTCTTCGGCCAGATGTTTAAACCAGATAATGCCATCCAACCGGTTACGAAATTCCGGACTAAAGGTCCGGTTTATTTCACTTAACGCATCATGGCTGTGATCCTGCTGTTTAAAGCCAATTGATTTACGTACGGTTTCCTGCACACCGGCATTAGTTGTCATCACCAGTACCACATTTCTGAAATCTACCTTGCGGCCATTATTATCGGTTAAGGTACCGTGATCCATCACCTGCAGCAAAATGTTGTAAACATCGCTGTGGGCTTTCTCTATCTCATCAAGTAACACCACAGAGTAAGGATGCTTTGAGACTGCATCGGTCAGTAAACCGCCCTGCTCAAAGCCAACATAACCTGGCGGGGCACCAATTAAGCGGCTGACCGCATGTCGTTCCATATATTCAGACATATCAAAGCGCAGTAATTCCACGCCCATTACTTTGGCCAGTTGTTTGGTCACTTCAGTTTTACCGACCCCGGTGGGACCGGCAAACAGGAAGCTGCCTATCGGTTTTTCTTCATTACCCAGACCAGAGCGCGATAAGCGAATAGCCGCTGTCAATGCTTCTATTGGCTCATCCTGACCAAATACCACCAGCTTCAGATTCCTGTCCAAATTCGCCAGCACATCTTTATCTGACGCCGATACCGATTTTTCCGGAATACGGGCCATCTTCGCAATAACATGCTCGATTTCTGCGACATTAATCACTTTTTTACGTTTAGAGGCTGGCAACAAACGCTGACTGGCCCCTGCTTCATCAATCACATCAATAGCTTTGTCCGGCAAGTGCCGTTCATTAATGTATTTAGCAGACAGTTCAGCAGCAGCCCGGATAGCCTTCTGGGTGTACCGCACATTGTGATGTTGTTCATAGCGCTCTTTTAACCCCAGTAAAATCCGGGTGGTGTCTTCAACACTGGGTTCAGTCACATCAATTTTCTGAAAACGCCGTACCAACGCGGTATCTTTTTCAAAAATACTTTTAAATTCCTGATAGGTTGTTGACCCCATACAGCGCAGGCGACCACTTGATAGTAAGGGTTTAATCAGATTAGACGCATCCATAACGCCACCAGATGCTGCACCCGCACCTATTACCGTATGAATTTCGTCAATAAATAAAATGGAGTCTTTCTCTTTCTCCAGCTCTTTTAACAAAGATTTTAACCGCTTCTCAAAATCACCCCGATACTTGGTCCCGGCCAGTAACGCCCCCATGTCCAGCGCGTAAATCGTGGCATTGGCAATCACTTCAGGTACCTGTTGCTGGACAATACGATATGCCAGCCCCTCGGCGATGGCAGTTTTACCGACGCCGGCCTCTCCCACCAGCAGCGGGTTATTTTTCTTACGCCGGCAAAGAACCTGCACCGCCCTTTCCACTTCGCTGTCCCGGCCAATCAATGGATCTATCTGGCCATTTTTAGCCTGCAGATTCAGGTTACTGGTAAAGTTTTCCAGATACTTACTTTCTTCCGCAATGGTATCCGTCAGCTCTTCTTGCGGGCTGTCATCATGCTGCTCAAGTTTTTCAGTTTTAGTGACGCCGTGGGATATAAAATTAACCACATCCAGCCGGGTTATATCAATTTTTTTCAGCAGATAGACGGCCTGCGATTCCTGCTCACTGAAAATTGCAACCAGCACATTGGCGCCGGTCACCTCCGATTTACCGGATGACTGCACATGAAACACCGCCCGTTGCAGCACGCGCTGAAACCCCAGAGTCGGTTGCGTGTCACGCTCGGCGTCACCATCAGGTAATACCGGCGTGGTGGAATCTATAAAACTGGCCAGTTCCAGCCGCAGCTTTTCAATGTTAGCACCACATGACTTCAGGGCATCACCGGCCGCCGGGTTATCCAGTAATGCCAGCAGCAAATGTTCAACCGTCATATATTCATGGCGTCGTTCACGCGCAAACCGGAACGCTAAGTTCAACGTCAGTTCCAGATCTTTATTTAACATAGCTTACTCCCAATACCCCTGAGAACCACTGCCAGACCATGCCAAGACATACCTAAGCGCGCTCCATTGTACAAAGCAGCGGGTGCTGATGCTCTTTTGCATACTGCAGCACCTGCTGCACCTTAGTTTCTGCAATTTCAGCAGTAAAAATGCCACATACTGCACTGCCCTCGTAATGTACTTTCAACATTATTTCACTGGCTCTTTCATACTGCATATTAAAAAAACGGGTCAGCACATCTATCACAAAGTCCATAGGAGTGTAGTCGTCGTTGTGCAAAATAACCTTATACATTGGTGGCGGAGTAACCTTTTGCCGGGTCAGCTCTGCCAGGTCGTCATGTTTTGTCTCTAAATTTTGCTTACCGCTCATAAACTATAGCCATGCCTGCGCCAACCAGCAAAGGCGCCCTTATTAAAAATTAGTAAACAAATCGCACTATTTTTGCAAATAGCTTGACTGTTTGCTTAAATTATCTACATTAGATGTTGGGGCTGCACTTGTCCCCTTCAAGTACACTCTACAATACAGAATATAGCTAACTTAGAGAAGGAAGTAAGTAGTATGGCTACCGGTAAAGTAAAATGGTTCAATAATGCCAAAGGATTTGGGTTTATTCGTGAAGATGGCCGTGATGAAGATATCTTCGCGCATTATTCTACCATTAGCATGGATGGCTACCGCACGCTAAAAGCAGGCCAGGATGTGGTGTTCGATTTGTCAGAAGGCCCTAAAGGGCTGCATGCTGTTAATATTAAGCTCCCCGGCGAAGAATAACCTCTCCATCGTTGTACCGACCTGGCATCGGCATCTACTAATAAAAAAGCAGGCATTAAGCCTGCTTTTTTTATTTACCGCTATCGGTATTGACCAGATAACGGAAACCGGCCTACAACGCCTGTAAAGTCCGGTTCAACGTAGCGCTTGGACGCATAGCGTCGCTAACCAGCTTGTCATCCGGCCGGTAATAACCACCGATATCAACCGGCTTGCCCTGCACACCATTAAGTTCAGCTAAAATCTGCTGCTCATTAGCCTGCATGGTCTCTGACAGCGTTTTAAAACGCGCAGCCAGTGCCGTATCAGTAGTTTGATTCGCCAGCTCCTGCGCCCAGTACAGCGCTAAATAGAAGTGGCTGCCACGGTTATCGAGCTCACCCGCTTTACGCCGCGGTGATTTATCGTTATCAAGGAAAGTTGCCGTCGCTTTATCCAGACTGTCAGCCAGTACTTTGGCAGCACTATTACCGGTAACCTGGGATAAATGCTCAAGCGACGCTGCCAACGCCAGAAATTCGCCCAGCGAATCCCAACGTAAATGGTTTTCTTCAGTAAACTGCTCGACATGTTTAGGCGCTGAACCGCCTGCGCCAGTTTCAAACAAACCACCACCATTCATCAGAGGCACCACAGATAACATTTTGGCACTGGTACCTAACTCTAAAATCGGGAACAAATCGGTTAAGTAATCACGTAATACGTTGCCGGTGACAGAGATGGTATCCAGCCCTTGTTTAATCCGTGCCAGGGTATGCCGGGTTGCTTCTACCGGCGCCATGATCTGAATATCCAGGCCACCGGTATCGTGATCTTTTAAATACTGTTGTACTTTTTTAATCAGCTCAGCGTCATGTGCCCGCTTGCTGTCCAGCCAGAATACTGCCGGGGTGCCGCTTAGCCGCGAGCGGTTTACCGCCAGTTTAACCCAATCCCGGATAGGTGCATCTTTTACCTGACACATCCGCCAGATATCACCCTGCTCAACCTGATGACTGAATAATACCTCGCCCTTACTATTAATCACCTTAACAGTTCCGGCGGCAGCAATTTCGAATGTTTTGTCGTGTGAGCCATATTCTTCGGCTTTTTGGGCCATCAGACCGACATTAGGCACTGAGCCCATCGTACGGGGATCGAAGGCGCCGTTTTCTTTACAGAAATTGATAGTTTCCTGATATACACCGGCGTAGCAGCGATCTGGAATGACAGCTTTGGTATCTTTTAACTGACCATCCGGCCCCCACATCTGACCTGAGCTGCGGATCATCGCTGGCATCGAGGCATCAATAATCACATCACTCGGCACATGTAAGTTGGTGATACCTTTATCTGAGTTAACCATTGCCATCTCAGGTTTTTCAGCGTAAAGCGCAGCAATGGCATCTTTAATTTCCTGTTGCTTGGCTTCAGGCAGGCTGGTGATTTTCGCGTAAACATCGCCCAGACCATTCGTCACGTCGACCCCTACCTCAGCAAACTCAGCGGCATACTTACTGAAAATCTCTTTGTAAAACACCTTCACCGCATGACCAAACATAATGGGATCAGATACTTTCATCATGGTTGCTTTCAGATGCAGCGAAAACAGAACATCTTTCGCTTTGGCGTCAGCAATTTCAGCTGCAAAAAAATCACGCAGTGCTTTGGCACTCATGGTCGCAGCATCGATCACTTCCTCTGCCTGCACTGCGACTTTATCTTTCAACACACTGACCTTACCATCAGCCTGATGCAGTTCAATCCGCAGGGTATCAGCAGCTGACAGTGTTGTTGACTGCTCAGAGCCATAAAAATCACCGCTGCTCATATGTGCGACATGCGAAGCAGACGTTGACTGCCAGGCACCCATACTATGCGGGTTTTTCTTCGCATATTGTTTAACAGAGGCCGGAGCGCGCCGATCTGAGTTACCTTCACGCAATACCGGGTTTACCGCACTGCCTTTTATTTTGTCGTAACGCGCTTTTACGTCACGTTCCTGCTCCGTTTTTGGCTCTGCCGGGTAATCCGGTAATGCATAGCCCTGGCTTTGCAATTCTTTGATAGCCGCTTTTAACTGTGGTACTGAAGCGCTGATGTTAGGCAATTTGATAATATTGGCTTCAGGCGTTTTGGCCATTTCACCTAATTCTGCCAGCGCGTCATTAATTCGCTGCTCAGGCTTTAAAAAATCCGGAAAGCTGGCAATAATGCGGCCTGATAACGAAATATCGCGGGTTTCAACAGCAATACCGGCAGCTGAAGAAAATGCCTGGATGACAGGCAGCAAAGAATGAGTGGCCAGCGCGGGCGCTTCATCAGTAATGGTATAAATGATTGTTGCACTTTCTTTCGACATGTTAGTTCCTGTATTGTAATCGCGGAATGTCCACGGTAGCCCGCGGGCCCGGTGGGAAGTGCCGCGCTAACACTGTAAAACGGTAATTATTGTTTAAAACGCAGCAAAAACAACGGTCGTAAGTATATCAGTATCCAGCGGATTAAAACAGGCGCCCCCGTGCCCACCGGCGTTGCGATAATGCGGCAACGTCAACAGCCAAACAGGAATTTGCTTTGAAACAGCCAGCGCCGTCACGCCAAAGGCAACATAAGCCAAATCAGAAAAAAAACAATAGGACCAAGGTCGATATTCCTTTATTGGTCTTGTTCAATAAACCTTACGATGTGCTCAGTCAGTTTACTGACAACAGCATACCGGCACGTTCGACTCTGGCAGACTTTATTCCACTAAAACAAGTGTACCCGGCAGGCAGACTCGACCGCGACAGTGAAGGCCTGCTGCTACTGACGAACTGCGGCCAGACACAGCATCGGCTTAGCGACCCTAAGCACAAAGCACCGAAAACCTATTGGGTCCAGGTAGAAGGAGAGATTACCGATGACGCTCTGGTTCAGTTACGTCAGGGGGTGCAGTTAAAAGATGGCCTCACCCTGCCCGCCGAGGCCATGCGGATCTCAGAGCCACCACTGTGGCCTCGGACACCGCCGGTGCGTTACCGGGCGAATATTCCAACCAGCTGGCTTAGTCTGACGATAACCGAAGGTCGCAACCGTCAGGTCAGGCGAATGACTGCCGCTGTCGGCTTCGCCACCTTGCGCCTCATCCGCAGCCAGATTGGCCACTGGCAACTGGGTCAGTTGCAACCGGGCGAATATCGCGTCATTGATTTGTAGCTGCGCCGGGCTAAACAGCGACACTGGCACATAACCTGCGGCCACGCTGGCGATAACGATTTTTAACCGGTTAAATTAGTGCTATACTCCGCGCCTTTATTTTTATCACAACCAGTGTGGTGCAATGTCAGCTAACAGCAGTAAAAAAGTCATCGTCGGCATGTCTGGCGGCGTAGATTCGTCCGTATCGGCTTATTTGTTAATCCAGCAGGGTTATCAGGTTGAAGGCCTGTTTATGAAAAACTGGGAAGAAGACGACAATGACGAATACTGTGCTGCAGCGCAAGATATGCAGGATGCACAACAGGTCTGCGACAAACTCGGGATCGTATTACATAAAGTTAATTTTGCTGCTGAATACTGGGACAATGTCTTTGAGTATTTTCTGGCGGAATACCGGGCTGGCCGCACGCCCAATCCGGACATCATGTGTAATAAAGAAATAAAATTTAAAGCCTTTCTCGAATTTGCCGCCGAAGCGCTGGGTGCCGACTACATTGCAACCGGTCATTATGTCCGGCGCAGATACCACAACAACCACTGGCAGCTGCTTAGGGGTTTAGACACCAATAAAGATCAAAGTTATTTTCTCTATACCCTTGGCGAGCAACATATCAGCCAGACGCTGTTCCCGGTAGGCGAGCTGGAAAAACCGGCGGTGCGGGCTATCGCTGAGCAACAGGGCTTAGTCACCCACGATAAAAAAGACTCAACCGGTATCTGTTTTATTGGTGAGCGTAAATTTAAAGATTTTTTACAGCAATATCTGCCTGCCCAACCCGGTGACATTGTCAACATTGACGATGGCCAGTTGCTGGGCCGGCACGACGGTCTGATGTACCACACCCTGGGCCAGCGCAAAGGATTAAAAATTGGTGGTCTGCGTGATGGCAGTGACGATCCCTGGTATGTGGTCGGCAAAGATTTGCAGCTAAACCGTTTACTGGTTGGCCAGGGCCATGACCATCCGGCATTGCAGTCAAGCGGCCTTACCGCCAGTCAGTTAGACTGGGTTGATCGGCAAGGGCCGCAACAAGCCCTCCGCTGTACCGTGAAAACCCGCTACAGGCAGACTGATATCAGCTGTACGCTGACCCCGCTGGCGAATGGCCAGGTTAATGTAGTATTCGATCAGCCGCAAAAGGCCGTTACCCCGGGCCAGTCTGCGGTCTTTTATCTTGATGACGTCTGTCTGGGCGGCGGCATTATCGACAAGGCAATTAAATAATTATGCAATCGTCTCTAACTACTCAAATTATTGCACTGGCCGGTCTTAGCCAGGCTGTCAGTTTACTGCAAAGTCTGGCGCGGCATAACAAACTGGACCCACAACGTTATCAGACAACGCTGGCCAGCATTGCTAATCTGAATCCTGAGTCGCCCCTGGCTATATATGGTGGTGATATAAACAACCTGCGCGGTGGCTTAGAGACTATTATCAGCCAGTTGGGTGACAGCGGTAACAAAGATGTTGAGTTTACCCGTTATCTGGTGGGCGTACTGGCACTGGAAAGAAAGCTGCATAAAAACCGGGCCAATATGGCTGAGCTTGGCAAACAGCTTGCGCAGCTGGAGCGTCAGCTGCAGCACTTTGCCGTTACTGATGACACTATTGTCGGCCGCCTCGCTGATATATACAGTGAATGCATCAGCAGCCTCGGCAGCCGTATTCAGGTATATGGTCAGCCCGATGTACTTAAACAAACCTCGGTTCAGCAAAAAGTGCGGGGCCTGTTACTGGCAGCAGTGCGGGCGGCGGTACTGTGGCGTCAGGCCGGCGGTAGCCGGCTGCATTTTATTTTTCAACGTCGTAAACTGGTTGCTGCTGCCAGAGAGCTGCTGGCACAAACCACATCTTAAACTTCAGGAGTTTTCATGGAACTTAATGCCCTTACCGCCATATCCCCGGTTGACGGCCGCTATGGTAGCAAGACAGTTGAGCTACGCCCGTATTTCAGTGAATTTGGTCTGATTAAATACCGGGTTACTGTTGAAGTACGTTGGTTGCAGCAACTTGCAGCGACAGCAGCAATTACCGAAGTGCCGGCCCTGTCTGCGACTGCTGTTAAACACCTTGATGATATCGTCGATAACTTCAGTCTGGCAGATGCTCAGCGGGTAAAAGACATCGAGCGTACTACTAATCATGATGTAAAAGCAGTGGAATATCTGCTCAAAGAAAAAGTGGCGGCTAACAGCGAGCTGAATGCGATCAGCGAGTTTATCCATTTTGCCTGTACGTCTGAAGATATTAATAATCTGTCACACGGTTTAATGTTAAGTCAGGCGCGCAGCGAAGTGTTGCTGCCACAATGTGATGCACTGTTAAGCGCAATTAAAGATCTGGCGATCGAACATAAAACAGTGGCCATGATGGCTCGCACCCATGGTCAGCCGGCTTCACCGACGACCATGGGCAAGGAAATGGCCAATGTGTATGCCCGCTTAAAACGTCAGCGCGATCAGATTGCTGCGGTTGATATCATGGGCAAAATCAATGGTGCCGTCGGTAATTATAATGCCCATTTATCGGCCTATCCGGATCTTGACTGGCATCAGTTTGCCGAACAGTTTGTGACCAGCCTGGGTTTAAGTTTTAACCCCTATACCACTCAGATTGAACCTCACGATTATATTGCTGAATTATTTGATGCCATTGCGCGGTTTAACACCATTTTGCTCGACTTTGATCGTGATATCTGGGGTTATATTGCGTTGGGTCACTTCAAGCAAAAAACCGTCGCCGGTGAAATTGGCTCCTCTACCATGCCGCATAAGGTTAACCCGATAGATTTTGAAAATTCGGAAGGAAACCTGGGTATCGCTAATGCCTTATTTAACCATTTATCGGCGAAACTCCCTGTTTCCCGCTGGCAACGTGATTTAACTGACTCTACCGTACTGCGCAATCTGGGTATGGGCTTTGGTTATACCCTGATCGCCTATCAGGCAACATTAAAAGGGATCAGTAAACTGGAAGTTAATATCCCTGCCCTGGCTGCCGAATTAGATGCTAACTGGGAATTACTGGCCGAGCCGGTTCAGACCGTGATGCGTAAGTACGGCATTGAAAAACCTTATGAAAAATTAAAAGAGCTGACCCGCGGCAAACGGATAAACCAGGCTGATTTAGCCCGTTTTATTGATACGCTGGCATTACCCGATACCGTAAAGACCGAGTTAAAACAGCTGACGCCGGCCAATTACATTGGTGATGCCGTGGCACTGGTAGACAAACTGACCTGAGCGTTGGCGTGTTTTGATAACATAACAGGCATTGCCCGCCGCAATGCCTTTTTAATTGGGAAAGCTTTATGTACAAACTGAATTTTGCTGAGCTAAGCCCTGAGCGGTTTTTAGCCGAGTTCTGGCAAAAAAAACCCTTGTTAATTCGGCAGGGTTTTAACGATTTTGCCGATCCTCTGTCAGCGGATGAGCTGGCTGGACTGGCGCTGGAAGATGAAGTTGAATCCAGAGTAGTACACTGTGCTAATGGTGACTGGCAACTTGAAACCGACCCGGTCAGCGATTTCAGCCGCTTTGGTGAACGTGACTGGACCATTCTGGTGCAGGCCGTGGATCACTGGCATGCCGACGCAGCAAAATTGCTGGACCCGTTCCGGTTTATACCCAACTGGCGGATAGATGATCTGATGGTCAGTTTTTCCACTCCGGGCGGTGGCGTCGGTCCGCATCTTGATCAGTACGATGTGTTTATTATCCAGGGTCAGGGCAAACGGCATTGGCGGGTTGGCATGCCCGATCCGTCACTGAGGCAATTCTGCCCTCATCCCAGATTATTGCAGGTCAGCCCTTTTCAGGCCTGTATCGATGTGGTGATGGAACCCGGCGATATTCTGTATATTCCCCCCGGCTGTCCGCACGAGGGTATTTCGCTTGAGAACAGCTTGAATTACTCTGTTGGGTTTCGCGCGCCAGCTCAGAAAGATTTGCTGACCGGCCTGGCAGATTATCTGATTGATAACGACATTACCGGCAAACGTTTTACCGACCCCGAACGCCCGATGTCTCAGAATATCGGCGAGCTGGCCAGCGCTGATTTGGCCCAGGTTAAACAACTGTTGCAACAGCTGGTCAGTGATGAACAAAGCCTGCCGTTGTGGTTTGGTCAGTATATCAGCAGGGCCAAACACGAACTGGATTTACAGGAACCCGATCCTCATTATCAGAGCGATGAAATTACCGAATATCTGGAAGAAGGTTCAGAACTGACCCTGACCGGTGGTTTACGGTGTTGCTACCACCAGGCCGGCCCTGGTGCTGATATCGCATTATTTATTAATGGTGAACAGTATTTGCTACCCGCTAACGAGCTTATGACGGCTAAGCTGCTGACCGAGCACCGGACGCTTGACGATCAACAATGTCGTCATTTTCTTGAATTACCAGAGCGCTTGGGATTACTGGTACATTTAATCAATCTTGGCTACTGGCATTTTACTGAGTAACTTGCGGCGCAGCCCCCCGGCCAGAGCAGCCAGCCAAACGCAATAAAAAAACCGCAATCACTGCGGTTTTTTGTTATTTTGTATGCCGTTCGTTACAGAATAACGACTATTTTATGCCTGCCATATGCTGTCGTCGGCAAATAATTCATACAAGCCCTGCGCCCGGGCCACCAGTAAGTTGGCAAATTCATGTTGAGTTTTATCAACAGTATTACCACTGATAATTTGCTCGGCTTTTAACTGCCAGTTTAATGAAAACGAGCGTATTGCGTCACGGGCGGTGGCGGCTGCTGAAAATGGCATATGATCGGTCGGCAAATCTCCGCTGATGACCCAGAACGATTTTTTATCTTTGGTGTTCAGTTTCCACAGTGCGACTAAAGGCGGTAAATAACGGCTTTCAGTGACGGCGACGTTATCAGGAATTATCCCTTTGCCAGCCAGATACTGGTTTGCTACCTGATACTGATTTCTTACCCACTCAACCCGCTGTTGCTCTGCAATAGCCTGCTGTTCCTGAGTTAACTGCTCACTCATTTTATCCGCTTCCAATTAAAAATTAACATGCTTATTCGCGTACTTTAAGGGAGACGGCCATCACAATCAAGCAGTGCAGTAAATTGGCCGCAAATAGCTCATCTGACCAGCCATTATTTTACGGCAACCGTAGCGTAACCGCGGTTGAAATGTTACATTCCGCGGCGCAAAAAAGTGGCGCAGGGTCACTCATTAACAGCCAGATTAAACCCGAGGGAGAATCAGACGTGGCAGTATTTAATCATCCTGAATTCGATAACCACGAGCAGGTCGTGTTTTGCAGTGACCAGGAAACCGGTTTGCGGGCAATTATTGCCGTTCACAGCACCCGGCTGGGGCCGGCTGTCGGTGGCTGCCGCTTATGGAATTATGCTTCTGATGAAGAGGCGATTGCTGACGTGTTACGCTTATCCCGCGGTATGACTTACAAAAACGCCATGGCAGGTCTGCCATTAGGTGGCGGCAAATCAGTGATTATTGGTGATGCAAAAACCATCAAATCAGAAGCGCTGTTTCAGGCATTTGGCCGCATGTTGCACCGGCTGGGTGGTAGCTATTACAGCGCAGAAGACGTGAATATTACTACCGGCGACATTATGCAGGTGCATAAGGTCACGCCTTTTGTAGCAGGTTTAGAAGGTAAAAGTGGAAATCCGGGCCCGTTTACTGCGCTTGGCACTTATCAGGGTATTAAAGCGGCTGCGATGCATAAATTTGGCTCTGCCGACCTGAGCGGTAAAACCGTCGCGGTACAGGGCCTCGGTAGTGTTGGTTTTTACCTGTGTGAGCATTTACACAAAGAAGGCGCCAAACTTATTGTGACTGATATTAATCAGGCAGCAGTAGATCGGGCGGTCACCCAGTTTGGCGCGACAGCGGTAGGTCTGCACGGCATTTACGAGGTCGATGCTGATATTTATGCCCCCTGTGCCCTGGGTGCCACCCTGAACGATGAAACCATTGGTCTGTTAAAAGCCCAGGTCGTGGCAGGTTGTGCCAATAATCAGTTAAAACAGGCACGTCACGGTGAAATGCTACGCCAGCGTGGTATTTTATATGCACCGGACTATGTCATTAATGCCGGTGGCATTATAAATGTTGCCTGCGAAATGCGGCCACAAGGCTATAACGCCGCTGAGTCTACGGCTAAAGTTAACCAGATTTATCAGACGTTACTGAATATCTTCCAGCGTGCTGATGAGGAAAACAAACCGACCAGCGAGATCGCTGATGTCATGGCGCAGGAAATTATCAGCCGCGGCCAGCAATAAGCTATTCCGGTACCGGCAAAAACATAAAAAAACCGGCGTCAGCGACGCCGGTTTTTTGTTTTTAGCAGCACACTGTCATTATGCTACCGCTTTACCCCGTTTGCCGATTGCTATTTCAGACAATACACCGGGTTTAAAACTGTCGACCGAAATAGATTTAAAGCGTAACCGGTTCATTTCTGTCAACTGCGCCGCTTCAGCGCTATTTATCACCTGCTGCGCTAACGCCTGCTCGATGGTTTCAGCCATCGGCAGTTTACGAGCAACCTTACCATCACGCTGCGCCTGATAAATTTTCTTCAGCAGCGGCTGCGCATTATGCATCGCGACAAAGGCCGACTCCATCAGGCCGGTGGCATCATCTTCACCCTGGCCGATAAAGCAAAGA
The DNA here is from genome assembly GCF_033722355.1 of Arsukibacterium sp. Taxonomy (GTDB): domain Bacteria; phylum Pseudomonadota; class Gammaproteobacteria; order Enterobacterales; family Alteromonadaceae; genus Alishewanella. The sequence goes on from NZ_JAWVZF010000013.1 coordinate 13,831, forward strand.
TGCGTTAAACGATCCCGGATCACGCCCGGTTTCGACAGAGCAGTACAAATTGCGATGGCGATATTGTCATCGGGCATTTTGTAGCCGATACCAAACGGAAATACCAGAGTCCGGATAATCCGCGCTACAATGCGGTTAGGGAAGTTCGCCAGGAAACCATCGAACGCTTTGCCAATTTCATATAATGAGCGCTGAATGCTGTAATGCACGAAAGGCAGATCAGCCTGCTGACGTCCGTTATCTTCATAGAACTTTAACACTGCTGAGGCGATATACAGCTGGCTTAACACATCACCCAGCCGGGCAGATATCATCTCTTTACGTTTTAAGTCACCACCTAACATCAGCATCGACACATCAGCAGACAATGCCAGCGCCCGGCTCATCCGGCTTAACTGTTTATAATAACGCGCAGTTTCTCCGGCAACAGGGGTGCTGTTAAAGGCGCCTGCTGTCAACCCCTGCCACAACGCTGCAAAGGTATTGCCAATAGCAAAACCAACATGATTCAGTAGCAATTTATCAAACTGCTTCAGGCCCTCTTCGGCATCAGGATTAGCTGCCGCTTCCAGCTCTTTCAGAACATAGGGATGGCAACGCGTCGCGCCCTGACCGAATATCATCAGGTTGCGGGTCAGAATATTGGCTCCCTCCACAGTGATAGAAATCGGGATCCCCATGTAACCATGCGCCAGGTAATTCATCGGCCCGCACTGAATCGCTTTACCTGCATGAATGTCAAACGCATCATTAAGTAACGTACGCGACATTTCTGTCATATGGTATTTAGCGATAGCCGTCACCACAGACGGACTGAGTTTTAAATCGATAGCACCGGCGGTCATGACCCGCATCGCTTCCAGAGTGTAAGTAAAGGCACCTATTCTTGCCATTCCCTCCTGCACCCCTTCAAACTTACCTATCGACATACCAAACTGCTGACGGACATAGCCATAAGCACTGGTCATCCGGGTTGCCAGATGACCGGTCGCCGTTGCCAGAGCAGGTAACGAAATGCCCCGCCCTGCAGATAAACACTCCACCAGCATCCGCCAGCCACGTCCGGCGTAGTCCGGACCACCAATAATCCAGTCAATCGGAATAAATACATCTTTCCCGTAAGTAGTACCATTCATAAACGCCATATTCATCGGGAAATGGCGATCGCCGATCTGGACCCCCGGGTGCTGGGTCGGGATCAGGGCACAGGTAATGCCCAGCTCTGTTTTATCACCTAATAATTTGTCCGGATCATACAGTTTAAAGGCCAGACCGAGCACCGTCGCGACCGGCGCCAGGGTAATATAACGTTTATCCCAGTTAAGCCTGATACCAAGCACTTGCTTGCCTTCATACTCACCTTTACAGATGATACCAGTGTCAGGGATCCCACCGGCATCAGAGCCTGCCTCTGGGCCAGTCAGCGCAAAACATGGCACATGAGTACCGTTAGCAAGGTCCGGTAACCAGAAGTCTTTTTGCTGCTGTGTACCATAGTGCATCAGTAATTCGCCCGGTCCCAACGAGTTAGGTACCATGATAGTCACAGCTGCGGTTAAACTGCGGGTAGCAATACGCGAGACTATTGTCGAGTTGGCAATCGCCGAAAACTCGCGGCCACCGTAGGCTTTAGGAATTATCATCGCAAAAAAGCCTTCGCTTTTGATGTAATTCCACACCGCCTCGGGTAAATCCCGGTCTTCCTGCACGATTTTATAGTCATCCAGCATTGCCAGCAGAGTTTCAACCTGATTATCCATAAAAGCCTGTTCGTCTTCTGACAACTCGGCTTTAGGAATACTATGCAGCTTTTGCCAGTCTGGTTTACCTTTAAACAGCTCACCATCCCACCAGACATCACCGGCCTCCATTGCTTCACGCTCGGTGTCAGACAATGGCGGTAAGATTTTTTTAAATACCGCAAATACCGGTTTACTGATCAGGCTGCGCCGGATATCGGTGACGCCAAGGACCACTACCACAGCCAAAACCAAAATTAACAATATTTCCATAACGCTTTCCTTTAAGTACCTGAGCGCAACTGCTGCTGAGGATGTGAACAACTAAACACGGGTGCGGCGATACCCGCCGCCAGGTATGGCAGCAGGCGTTGAATGACTCCTTCAATGTCAACTTCTTCGCTAAAATCTGCTTCGGCAATTTCAGCAAGCGCCTCATTTGAGGCCATAGTGAAAACCACAGTGCCTAACGAAAAATGTAAGCGCCAGAACAGCTCGCTGGCCGGTAATTGTGGACAGGACTGCTGTACCAGTAACACAAATTTATCCAGTACCCGACCATAATGATGATTAATAAACCAACGCAAATGCCCCTGAACATCAGTATAGCCGCGCCCCAGTAGCTGCAAAAAAATCCGGGTACCGTTGTGGTGAACCGAATTAAGTTCAAGTAAGGGTTTAACAAATACGGCCAGCACCTGAGTCAGGTTATTAGGCTGCTGTGCCGCCAGTAAACGGTTGAATTCCTGATCTAACCGGACCATCAACACCCGCAGGTAACGTTGCAGTACTGCCTGAATTAATTCTTTTTTAGAACCAAAATGATAGTTCACTGCCGCGAGATTTACTTCAGCGACACTGGTGATCTGCCGCAACGACGTATCATTGAAACCGGTTTCAGCAAACAGACTTTGTGCTGCATCCAGAATTTTTTGCTGGGTATTTTGCTTTGCGACCATGCTTATCGCCAAAATTTAAACAGGTGTTTGAAATGTACGTTTGAATCTGGAGTATGTCAAGTCTGAACTGCCGCACTGGTCTGATATCGTAATTAAGTTTTATCTAAGCAATTAATTTATCTGTACTATTTTCGTTGAACACGGCGGGCTGAAAAAATCGCTTGACATTATCTGGACACTGAGCGAACTTTGACATCACTTTAATCAACCGGAGAGCAGCCTGATGCAAAAATGCGCACGCAATCACTGTTACTATTGCTCTCCGTTCTACCTGTCTGAATGGTTCAATAATTAGTTCTCCCTCTGCGTCAGGCAGAGGCTTTCCCGTGATGAATTTAAATTAATACCAGCATAGTGCTGCCGTTAAATCGTCTGCGGGGTGTATTTCCCTGTCTCTGTTTTGACGCACTTTTCCCTTTTTTAATCAGATTGCCGTTAACGGCGACGCCTGTAATCCAGAGGAATGTGTATGTATTCAAAAACTAAAATGACGCTATCCACCCTAAGTGCAGCGGTTATTATGGCAGCAACCGGCCAGCAGGTGCTGGCGCAGGAAACCGCTACTGCCGAGCAGAAGATAGAAAAAATTCAGATCACCGGTTCACGCTTAAAAGGCGTGGATTTGGAAGGCGCGAATCCCATTCAGATCTTCAGTCGTGAAGACATGACTAAACGCGGTTATGACAGCGTAGGTGCTTTTCTGCGTGACCTGCCACAGGCCTCCAGTGCAGGGACCTTCACCGAAAATGGTGGCGTGGGTGGTGCCGATGGTGCACCAGCCGGATCGTCCGGCGTCAGTCTGCGCGGTCTTGGCAGCAGTTCCACCCTGGTATTGGTAAATGGCCGCCGGGTCGCGGTCGATTCGTTTACCAATGGCTTTGATTCTTTTGTTAACGTTAATGCTATCCCCATGTCAGCACTGGAACGGGTCGAAGTGTTAACCGATGGCGCGTCATCCGTATATGGCTCTGATGCAATTGCCGGGGTTATCAATTTTATTCTGCGAAAGGATGTTGAGGGCCACGAAGTATCAATATCCTATGGCGACGATACAAAGAGCAGTAACTTTGGTCGCACTAACCTGACTTATGTTGGTGGTTTTAGTGCCGAAAATAGCAACACCACCCTGGTTGTCGATTATTTTGATCGCAACGCCTTATTTAACAGTGACCGGCCAATCGAAGTCACCCTGAAGTCCAGCACCCGGGTGACGATTGACGGTGTCGATTATGCTGAGCCATGGTGTGGTGATAATGTCAGCAACGGCGGCACCCGCTGTCGTTATGACTACGTTATTGAGCGGGCCATTCAGCCTGATACAACCACGATTGGTGCAACCTTGCATCATCATTACCGTCTATCTGGTGGCAACGAGTTTTTTGCTGAAGCGATGCTGCAAAATAACACCGGCTCAGCTTATGACGCTGCTGCAGCGTTTGATGTAAGAGTAGCCGGAAATTCACCACTAGTGCCACAGTGGGCTCGTGAAATTAACGCGGCCGATGGCCAGGCTAATCCAATCAGGGTGCGCTCACGTTTTCCTGAAACCCGGGTGCAGGATTATGATACGACCAGCTACCGGGTATTAGCGGGCTTACGTGGTGAACTGGGCATGTGGTCGTGGGAGACCGCAGCGACTTATGGCAAAACCGATAACGAAATTACCCATGTGCAGGGTTATATGGGTATCGACAAAGTTAATGCCGCTATTGCCGCTGGAACATTCAATCCGTTTAACCTTGGGCGGGACAACAGTGCCAGCGCCATTGCTGCGGTGCGTGAACTTGCACCGCGGGTCGGAGAGTCTGAGGTTTACTCAGTTGACTTTAATATTGCTGGTGATTTAGCCATTGAATTACCTGCCGGCAATATCAGTGCGGTATTCGGCGGTGAGTTCAGAAGTGAAGATATTTTTGACCGTCCTGCCCAGGTGGCTCAGGAGGGAGGGGTGTTCGCACTGGGTGCCAGCGACGCAGCAGCAGATCGCAGCCAGTATGCAGCCTACGGCGAATTTAATCTTCCTCTTACCGACGATTTGGATATGATTGCAGCTTTACGCTACGACCATTACAGCGATTTTGGTGGTGACGCCAACCCGAAATTATCACTGCGATACCGGGCAACAGATGATGTTATCGTTCGCGCCTCATGGAGTACCGGCTTCAGGGCTCCGTCCCTGTCGCAATTAGGTGCTGGCGAATCATTAAGCTCAGCCTATATTAATTGCGGCTCAGGCCAGCCGTTTGATGCACTGTGTGGTGATTTTGGTGCAACCGCTGGTGAATTAGAGCTTGATCAGGAGACACTGGGCAACCGGGGGCTTAACGCCGAAAACTCAGAAGCTATTAATGCTGGGGTGTCCTGGAACCTCACTGATAACCTGCAGATTACCGCAGATTACTGGCGCTACGAGCACACTGACATAGTTGATGTTGATGCCAACACCACGCTTAAGGCTTGTATTGCCGGGACGGCACCGACAACAACCAGCATAACGGCGCTTAATGGTGAGTTTGGCTGCGTTCTGGATGCCGGTGGTGATTTAGTGTTTCTCAGAACAGGCTTTTTCAATGTGGGCCGCCAGGAAACTGATGGTGTTGACATAAAACTGAATTATCAGTTAAACACTGACCGTCTGGGCACTTTTAAATTTTACGCAACCGGCACCAGAACCTTTTCTTACGAACGCCAGGTTAACCCCGAAAGTGGCACGGAGGACTTACTGGGTAAATTAAGTGGCGCCAATGAGATTGCCCGGCCAGATTTCGTTGCCGACTTTGGCACAGACTGGAGCAGAGATAACTGGAGTGCCAGCCTGTCAGCGCACTATATCAGTGAACTGGGAGACGGCGATTTCAAATTTGGTGGTAATGAAACGGTCGATGCCTGGCTGGTGTTCAGTGGCAGTGTTGGCTACGAGCTAACAGCGAATCAGCGGCTTTTACTGACTGTGCGTAACCTGACGGATGAAAAACCACCTTATGCATCCTCGCCAACTAACGGCTATGCCAGTTCTGTTCATGACTGGATCGGCACGTTATGGACACTGCGTTACACCGTGAATTTCTGAAACTGATATAAAGCAGGAAAACGCCGGCTTATCTGCGCTTTCCTGCTTTAACGCTGGCGCCTGAGCTTATCCTTACATAAACTATGCAAAACTGACCTGTGCTGTGAACCGGGAGTCACTTTTGCCCGCCCTGAAAATTAAACCTGAACAGATTAAATTAGGTTATGCCATTAAACTGCCCAGTGGCTGGATGAAGCATCCGTTTCTGTCCAACAATATGCTGATTGAGAATCAGCAGCAAATTCATATTATTAAAAGTCTTGGTCTGGATTATGTCTATTTTTATCCGGAGAAGAGTAAACAAATAACGGACCACATTACCGAACTTTCCAAAGACGAGGAAGTTGAATTTAACAGTAAAATGTCTGAAGCGCAGGCCAGAATGCTGCATGAAAAAATGCATCGGATCGAACAAGCCAAAGCGCACCGGCGCGACATCCAGAAAACAGAGAAGGCCTTTAACCATTCGCTGGTACAGGTGCGCGATCTGATGAAACAGGTTGGCAGCAGGCCCCTGAATGCGGTTAGTGAAGCCGCTCAGTTGATTGGCCAGTTAGCGGACACTATTGTTAATGCAGAAAGCCTGATCCTGCATTTAATTTCCGCTGGCAACAAAGACCAGGAAAGCCTTTATTATCACGTTCTTAATGTCTCTGTTGTCAGCATGATGCTGGCCCGTAATCTTGGTTTTTCAGCTGACGAAATCAAAATTGCCGGCCTGGGTGCGCTGTTTCATGACATTGGAAAACTTAAAATACCCAGCCAGATATTACGCAAAACGACGCCGTTAACTGCCCCCGAACATAATTTATTAAAATTACACACGAAATATGGCACAGATCTGATTGGCCTTGCAGAAAACTTTCCGCTTGAAGCCTGGCCTATAATAGAACAGCATCATGAATATCTGGATGGCAGCGGTTACCCGAAGGGACTGCGTAAAGAGCAAATTAATAAACTTGCTCATGTTGTTGCCGTCGTCAATGAATTCGATAATCTGTGTCATCCGGTTGATCCTGCCAAAGCACGTTCCCCTCATCATGCTCTGGCGTATCTTTACCGCAGCATGAAAAACAAGCTGGACGATAAGACAATGCGGGTCATGATTAAAATGATGGGGGTATATCCGCCAGGTACTGTGGTAATGTTAAGTGATCAGCGAATTGCTATGGTTATGTCGGTTAACAGCGATAGTTTGCTGCAACCGAACGTAATGATTTACCAACCTGATGTCCCACGGCTGGAAGCACCGGTTATCAGTCTGGATAGTGATGATCTGAGTATCAGTAAGGTGCTGACGATTGCCAGTCTGCCGGAACGGGTCAGAGAATATCTGAACCCCAGAGCGCAAGTCAGCTATTATGTCCAGGGTAAACCGGCTTAAGCTGACAGATTATCAACAATTAAAACGCATGGGGAACTGCTGATGCTTGTTACCGAAGTTAAACACCCACTGGTTCAACATAAAATCGGCTTGCTACGCGCAGCTGATATCAGCACCAAACAATTCCGCCAACTGGCCGGTGAACTGGGTAGTTTATTAACTTATGAGGCCACCAGGGATCTGGTCACTGAGACCACGACTATCGACACCTGGCATGGCGAGTGTCAGATTGAACAGATCCAGGGTAAAAAAGTTACGATTGTACCCATTTTAAGAGCTGGCTTGGGTATGCTCGATGGCGTACTGGATTTATTACCCAGTGCCAGGATCAGTGTAGTGGGGATTTATCGTGATGAGACCACGTTGCAGCCGGTACCCTACTTCCATAAGCTGGCAGCAGATTTAGATCAGCGGCTGGCACTGGTGGTCGATCCGATGCTGGCAACCGGTGGCTCAATGATTGCCACTATAAATTTACTAAAAGAACAGGGTTGTCAGCGAATTAAAGCCCTGGTGCTGGTGGCGGCCCCGGAAGGCATCGCCGCCCTTCAACAGACACACCCGGATATCGAACTTTATACTGCGGCCATTGACCGCGGTTTAAATGACCAGGGCTATATCTTACCTGGTCTGGGTGATGCCGGCGATAAACTCTTTGGTACCCGCTAAGGCTGTTGCCTGGCAGATTAAAACATGGCGGCCCGCCGTCAGCTTTGGTGAATGGAATTTAGTTGTGGATTTAATCCCCTGGCACTACCTTACTGAGTATGGTTTTACGTTACGCGGCTTTTATACTGAACCCAGAGGTAAACCGGTATTACACGTATTGCATGGCAATGGTTTTTGCAGTCGCACCTATTGGCCGTTACTGCAGCATTTAACCGATCATTTTGATTTTTTTCTGTCAGATGCTCAGGGCCATGGTGACAGCGATCATGGCGGACCATTTTTAGGCTGGAATACCAGTGCCGACCTGGCACAAGCCGCCTGGCAAGCCCACCAATACCTGTTTGACGGCCAACCGGTTATTGGCGTTGGCCATAGTTTTGGCGGCGTACTGACTGCGTTAATTAACAGTAAAATGCACAGTCCCTTTAACCAGACTATCTTGCTTGACCCGGTGCTGTTTACGCCGTCTATGCTGATGCTGATGCGCTCGTTAGATAAGCTGGGGCTGTACCATAAAAATCCAATGGCCAGAGCCGCAATGCGCCGACGCCAGCACTGGCCTGATAAACGTAGCGCCACTCAGTATCTTAACAGCCGCGGCCTGTTTAAAAACTGGCAGCCTGAAGCCCTGGCAGCCTATATTGAGTATGCCCTGACAAGCTCTGAGCAGGGTATCAGTCTGAAATGTCAGCCGGAACGCGAAGCGGAAATTTTCAGCTCTTATCCCCGGCAACTCTGGCAGCAATTAAGCCAGCCAAGCCCACCTACCCTGATAATTTATGGCGACAATACTTATCCCTTTATCAGCAAAGCCATAAAAAAATGGCAACGCCGTAACCCGATGGTGCAGAGCATCGTCACCCGGGGCGGGCACTGTTTTATGCAGGAAAACCCTGCTGCTACGGCCCGTCTAATGCTGCAGTATTTAAAGCCTGAGCGGTTGAAATTGACAGTATAAATGGTGCGGCTTTACGTTATAATGCGCCAAAATAGAGTCAGGGTATACAGATGAGAAAGTCCTTAATACTGGTGGCGCTAATGTTAGCAGGTTGTAGTCAGCTACCGGCACCTGAGCATATTACGCCAGAGAAAGTCAGTGACAGCAAGCCAGTCCAGCCACCGGTGCCGCAAGCACCGGATATTCAGGACGACAGTGTGCCTGACAGTGAGACGACGGAAGCGATCGCTACTAATTTTGAACAGATCTTTATCGACAATGATGTCAGTTTTACCGGTACCCTGCCCTGTGCTGACTGCCCGGGTATTCAGTATCACCTGAATTTATACCGCGATGGTCGCTTTGAAGTCCGCCAGGAATATCTGGAACGCGGTGAAATTAATATTATTAAAGGTATCTGGTTGCTGGAGCAACGTAACCTGCATCTGGTTAACCAGCAACATACGCTGCCAGCCTTTTACTTCTCCAATAATAATCAGTTAGCCATGTTGGATTTGGCCGGCAAACCGATTAGCTCAGCACTGAACTATCAGCTCAAGCGTGCGCCTGATTTTATTAAACTTGATAGCAGGCAGCCCATGCTGGGCCTGTATTTGCTGAAAAATAATCAGGCTACTTTTACCCCTTGTCAGTCCGGCGAAACACTGCCGGTTGCCAACACTCAGCATCACTTACCGATGATGCGCCATTATCAGCAGGATGAGCGTTTTCGTAATAATGCCATCATTGCCACTCTGGTTGGCCGTAAACAGGCCAATACGCAGGGTGAAACCCAGCTACTGATCGAAAAGTTCGAGCAGTTCTGGCCTGATGCCGGCTGCCCCGATACTTTTACACCAGGCCGAATCCACGGAATTGTCTGGCGGGCTGAAAAACTTTCCGGCCGCTATCTGCCGCAACACCTTAATGTCCGAATGCTTTTTGACAGCCAGGACCGGATCTACGGGTTTGCTGGTTGCAACAGCTTTAATGGCAGCTACAAGCAACAGGCGAATCGCCTGAATGTTGCAGGGCTTGCCAGCACTCAGAAATATTGCAGCGAAAGCAGCAAACTTGAACAACAGTTCACGACGTCTTTGCAGGCAGCTGATCGGGCAGAAGTGAATGGTAGTAAGCTGCAGCTGTTTAAAGACAATAATCTGCTGATAGAGTTTAAACCGGCGTTAAACTAAGTCGCATCAGCAAGACATGAATAAAAAAGGCGCTTATTGTTAAGCGCCTTTTTTATTACTAACAGCTGTTCACAATATTTGGCCAAAAAAATACCCTCAAACCAATGGTTGTGAGGGTATTTCAGCCACGGTGAGGTGGCTGCCGATACTATCGGCTTATATCAGACTAAGGCTTCTTTTGCTTTAGATACTAAAGCAGTGAAAGCAGCTTTGTCGTATACAGCGATGTCGGCCAGGATCTTACGATCGATTTCAACAGAGGCTTTTTTCAGGCCTGCAATGAAACGGCTGTAAGATAAACCGTTCATCCGTGACGCTGCGTTAATACGCGCGATCCACAGTTGACGGAACTGACGCTTACGCTGACGACGGTCACGATAAGCATATTGACCGGCTTTAATAACGGCCTGGAACGCAACACGATAAACACGACTGCGGGCACCGTAGTAACCTTTAGCCTGGTTTAACACCTTCTTATGACGCGCGCGCGCCGTCACACCACGTTTTACTCTTGGCATTTCTGACTCCTATGATTTATGCGTACGGCATGCAACGGACTAAGCCGGCAATGTCTACTTTAGCGACTAAGGTTTTTGGACCTAACTGACGCTTACGCTTAGAAGTCTTCTTCGTCAGAATGTGGCGAAGGTGTGATTGTTTACGTTTAAAGCTACCAGAAGCGGTCTTTTTGAAACGCTTCGCGGCACCTTTATTGGTTTTCATCTTTGGCATAGTATTTAAACTCGCATTGTTAAATTACAACGAATAATAAGGCGTTAAAAAACTGCGGCAAGCCGCAGCTTAATAAACTTGAAGGCACTTATTACTTCTTATTTGGGGCCAGCATCATGATCATCTGCCGACCTTCCACCCGTGAAGGGAAAGATTCGCAGATAGCGATATCAGACAAGTCCTCTTTAATCCGAGTAAGCATCTCAATACCGATTTCCTGATGCGCCATTTCACGACCACGATAGCGCAGCGTTACTTTAGCTTTGTCACCCTCTTCAATGAAGCGACGCAGGTTGCGTAGTTTTACCTGGTAATCGCCTTCGTCAGTTCCAGGCCGGAATTTTATTTCCTTAATCTGGATCTGTTTTTGCTTCTTCTTCTGCTCTTTCAGAGCTTTACTCTTTTCGAACAGGAACTTACCGTAGTCCATCAACTTACAAACTGGTGGTTCGGCTGTCGGGCTGATTTCAACTAAATCATTGCCACTTTCTTCAGCCAGTTTAATGGCTTCAGCAATACTTACTACACCCAGTTGCTCACCTTCGACGCCAATTAACCGCACTTCGGGCAGGTTAATCTCTTCGTTGATCCTGTTAGGACGGTTTGCAGGTAATGTTTTCTTTCCTACTTTAATAGTATGTTCCTCCGAAAATTATTCTTATACGCTTAATAGTTTATACCCGGGTCTTAATTTCAGTGGTCAGCTTTTCAACAAAAGCGGCCACTGACATCTTACCAAGGTCTTCACCTTTACGCGTTCTTAAGGCGATATCGCCCGCTTCCATCTCTTTATCACCAACAACCACAAGATAAGGAATACGCTTAAGCGTGTGCTCGCGGATTTTAAAGCCTATCTTCTCATTTCTCAAGTCACTAATGACCCTAATACCGTGAGATTTGAAAGTTTTTACTAAATTTTGCACATATTCGGCCTGATTATCGGTAATATTCATCACCACCACCTGAGTCGGCGCTAACCAGGCCGGAAACAGGCCGGCATATTCTTCTATTAAAATACCGATAAAACGCTCGAGCGAACCCAGAATCGCCCGGTGGATCATGACCGGCACCAACTTATCGCCGCCTTCTGAAACAAAAGTGGCACCAAGCCTGCCCGGCAGGGCAAAGTCTAACTGGATCGTGCCGCACTGCCAGGCGCGGTTTAAACAATCGTGCAATGTGAATTCAATTTTCGGACCATAAAACGCGCCTTCACCCGGCTGCAGATCATAATCGATATTATTGCTCTTCAGGGCTTCAATCAGGCCCTGCTCGGCTTTATCCCAGCTTTCATCTGAACCAATGCGCTGCGCCGGCCGGGTTGATAATTTGACTTTAACATCTTTAAAGCCAAAGGTGCTGTAGACATCAAATACCATCTGAATACATTTGGTCACCTCAGCCTGCACCTGATCTTCAGTACAGAAAATATGGGCGTCGTCCTGGGTAAAACCGCGAACCCGCATTAAACCATGTAAACCACCTGAAGGCTCATTACGATGACAGCAGCCAAATTCAGCCATTCTCAGTGGCAAATCGCGATACGATTTTAAGCCCTGATTAAAAATCTGGACATGACCCGGGCAGTTCATCGGTTTAATCGCGTATTCACGGTGTTCAGACTGAGTGGTAAACATGTTTTCAGCATATTTTTCCCAGTGACCTGACTTTTCCCATAACACCCGGTCCATCATTAATGGACCTTTTACTTCGTCATAATCGTACTCGCCCAGTTTTTCGCGGACAAAGCTCTCCAGTTCACGGAAAATGGTCCAGCCATCGTTATGCCAGAACACCATTCCCGGCGCCTCTTCCTGCCAGTGAAATAAACCGAGTGCCTTACCGATTTTCCGGTGATCGCGCTTTTCTGCTTCTTCTAATTGCAGCAAATAGGCCGCTAACTGCTTTTTGTCTGCCCAGGCGGTGCCGTATACCCGCTGCAACATTTTATTTTTCGAGTCGCCACGCCAGTAGGCGCCGGCCACTTTCATAATTTTGAAGTGCTGACAAAACCGCATATTCGGCACATGCGGGCCACGGCACATGTCGATGTATTCTTCATGATGGTATAAGCCTGGCTTGTCGTCTTTACTGACGTTCTGTTCCAGAATTTCCATTTTGTAGCTTTCGCCGCGGGCTTTAAACGTATCATAAGCCTGCTGCCAGCTGACTTTATGCTTGATTACGTCGTATTCAGTTTTCGCCAGTTTAAGCATTCTCGCTTCAAGCTCAGCTAAATCGTCGCTACTGATAGGCCGGTCTAAATCCACGTCATAATAAAAGCCGTTTTCAATGACCGGGCCTATGGCCATTTTCACATTAGGCCACATCTGCTTAATCGCATGGCCTAATAAGTGGGCACAAGAGTGACGGATAATTTCCAGGCCGTCCTGATCCTTACTGGTAATAATGCTTACCGTTGCATCAGTGGTAATAGGGTCACAGGCATCAACCAGCTGACCATTGACCTTACCGGCAATGGTGGCTTTGGCTAAACCAGGACCGATATCTTTGGCAACATCCATAACTGAAACAGCAGAATCAAATACGCGCTGGCTGCCATCAGGCAGAGTAATAACTGGCATGATTTTTCCTTTTACAGTGGTGGCCCACACCAAGGGTCACTTGTTTAATAATGAGGAGTATTTACCCAACCAGCCCGGGCAGTTAATGGCTTACACCAAAAGTCATTTGCCAAAGCCTGTGGTCAGTAAATAATAATAACGCCGCTATAGTAACATCAGCCCAGCGGCTTGACTACTGCTGCCAGTCGTTCTTAGCCTGTTAAACAGCGACAGGCTTGTGCCTCACCATTTAACCAGACCCCTGCCAGCTGCACTTCATTTCTGAGTATCGGTGCGATCAGGCTGTCAGATGGTGAGCACAAAGGGCCGCTGGCATAAGGGCCGGCATAAATCATTTGGCCATTTTCAAAAATTAACACTGCGGGTGCGGCCGGAAGCGCCAGACCAGCGACAGTAATCTCGCTGACCTGCCGGGTAAACTGGGCAGTTGCAGCCAGCTGAGAATCGTTATTCAACCGGCTGATATGGGCGTTTACGTGGTTGTTGCAGGCACACTGAGCTAGCCGGACATGCACCACCTGTTTGCCGGCGGTAGCAGCAATGCCCAGGGCCTCTATTGAAAACACGGCAGCTAAAGGGTTCTGCCACTGTTTGTCCGGATCAAACGGGCCGTAGTGCTGGTTACCAAAGTAGAATAATCCGGCACTGGCAAATATCAGCCAACTGACCAGCAACACCAGAGCAGTAATAATTTTCGGTTGAAATGCCACGCTACACCAAAAACTTTTCAGACTCGGCACTAAGCGCCGAGGTAATCGACTTCAGCTGATCGGCGCTATTTAGCACCTTGTCTCCCAATGCTTTCTGCTCTGAAGTCATTTGATTAAGCTGCTGGACACTGCGGGCTATCTCACTACTGGACGCGCTTTGTTGCTGTAGCGAGCTGGCCATCACATCTGACGAGGTAGCCACTTGCTGGGCCTGAACCAGAATCGATTTAAGCAATTCACCGCTGTGCTGGGCATGGTCACGGGTGGCTTCTAACTGTTCAATACTGCGTTTAACCTCAGTAACCGACTGGCTACTGTTCATGACCAGCCGTTCAATCATCGCCTTGATTTCATCTGTTGAGCCGCGGGTACGGGAGGCAAGAGTTCTAACTTCATCAGCTACTACCGCAAAGCCACGGCCCTGCTCGCCGGCCCGGGCTGCTTCAATTGCTGCATTAAGCGCCAGCAGATTGGTCTGCTCCGCAATGGCCTGAATAACATCAAGCACTTTTTGGATATCCACGGTGGCGCTGGCAACGTCGTTAACTTTGGCCCCGGTATCACTCATCTGCCGCGCCAGCTGCTGAACAGACCCTATAGTCTTACTAACCGACGATGTCCCCTCAGTCGCGGCCCGTTCTGCTTCGCGCGCAAAACTCAGTACCTGCTGCGACAGATTAAATACCTCTTCAATGCTTCGTGACATTTGCTCCGTTGCTGCGGCAATCATGCCCACTTCAGTAATTTCACTCTGCATACTTTCAGACAATGCTTCACCTTCACTGAGCAGGGCAACAGACTCATGTTTTAACGCCTTTGCCTGCTTATCGATGCTCTGCATGGTTTTCTGCAGGGTGGCCAGAGCCGAATTAAAATTATTAATCAGACCCGATTGCAGATCATTGCAGCGCACGGTCAGCGCCACTTTACCGTCAGAAGTCATCAGGCTGTCTGTTGCATTAAATAATGACTGACCCACGATACCCTCGCGGTAACTTTGCCGGCAAATCATCACCAGCACCAGCGCCTCGACCACGACAAAAACAGCATGCAACAGAATAATAGCCAGCGATAGCCGCTCATCAGGCACGACATACACCGCGCTACCCTGCATTTGCAACCACATAAACAGTAAGTGATGCACTGCTATAGTGGCCGCAGCGGCAATAATAACCAGGTAATCCCGAAATGCGATTAGCACAGCCAGCAGCACGAAAATGCCAAAGTGCATTTCAATCATCCCTGCAGTCTGATGAATATGCAGTGCCGAAAAAAACATAAAGCTGATACCGAAACTTAATCTGGCCAGAAGGTGATCGCCGAGTAACCGGTAAAACAGCAGCGGCAACACGGCTGTCGGCAAGCCAATCAGCAATGCGGGTAGCCAGCTGTCGTAGAGGGCTGCAAGCAGCAGCGCCAGCAAAAACAGCACCAGATTAATGCCTGTCATTATTTTAAAAGCTTGCAAACGAAAACGGGGGGTAATGATCGACATAAAGACTCCGGACAACGGATAGTATTAATAACTTTAGCACCTCCTAAGATGCTGGAACGCCATTACGTTGTCAATTGCTGACCAGGATCAGTGATTTTTCTGGTTTATCAGTCATACTGAAATCACAACGGGGATATGGAGCAAACCGATGTGGCAGGCTATCGCAGATAATATCAGTAGTGAGCTGGATATCGACTTTAAGGTTGAGGATAAAATCCAGCTCACCGGCGGTGATATTAATCTGGCTTTTAAAATCAGCGGCAACGGCCGTGACTTTTTCGTCAAACTCAATCAGCGTGAACAGCTGGAGCAATTTGAGACCGAAGCCCTTGGTCTGCGTACCCTGCGTCAGCACCATTGCATCCGGGTTCCCGATGTTGTTTGTTATGGCCAGACCATTGACAAAGCTTTTCTGGTGCTGGAATACCTGCCACTGATAAAAGAGACTAACACAGGCTGGCAACAGCTGGGCCAGCAACTGGCGCTGTTGCACCGGCAACATGAACAAGCCATGTTTGGCTTTGACTGGGATAATACCCTTGGCCGCACGCCCCAGCCAAATAAGTGGCAAAGCAACTGGAGCAGTTTTTTTTCTGAGCAACGCCTCGGCTGGCAGCTGCAATTGTTACTGGAACAGGGCTTTGGTTTTGGCAATATCGATTATCTGGTAGAACAATGCCGACAGCGATTAGCTCATCATCAGCCGGCGCCCAGTTTATTACATGGTGATTTGTGGCGGGGCAATGTTGGTTTTCTTGCCAACTCGCCAGTAATTTTTGATCCGGCATGCTATTACGGCGATCAGGAAGCAGATGTTGCCTTCAGTGGTCTTTTCGGCCGGTTTCCTGACGCTTTTTACAGTTATTATCAGCAATTTAATAAATTGCCTGACGGTTATGAACAACGAAAAGATCTGTATAATTTATATCATGTTTTAAATCATGCTTATTTGTTTCGTGGCAGTTTTCTGGTACAAGCACAGGAGATGATAAAACAGCAATTTTATTAGGATTGGTTTATGGCGCCTTCAGACAACCCGGTCGCACTGGTCACCGGCAGTGCCAAACGTTTAGGCAAACAAATCGTCAGCCAACTGCATCAGACCGGCTACCGGGTAATTATTCATTACCATCAGTCAGGGGCTGAGGCGCAAAGCCTGGCTGATACGCTTAACCAGCAGCGACCAGACAGTGCTGCTATTTTACAGGCCAACCTGCTGGACGAGCAGGCAGTTAAGCAGTTAGCCACGCAGACGCTCGCCTGTTTTAACCGGCTGGATGTGCTGGTTAACAACGCCTCCAGTTTTTATCCCACCCCGCTTTCGACCGCCACCCATCAGCAGTGGGATGACTTATTTGGCAGCAACGTGAAAGCCCCCTATTTTCTGGCGCAAGCCCTGGCACCGGCATTACATGAAACTAAAGGTTGTATTATCAACATGGTCGATATTCATGCCGAGCGGCCGCTGCAGGACCATAATATATATTGTATGGCAAAAGCCGCATTATTAATGATGACAAAATCGCTGGCCCGTGAATTAGCACCTACAATAAGAGTCAACGGCATCGCACCCGGCGCTATTTTATGGCCCAGTCAACAGTTAGCTGAGGCAGATAAGGCCGATATCGTGCAACAGATACCGCTTAAGCGGATCGGGACACCGGAAGATATCGCCAGTACAGTGTTGTTCCTGCTGCAATCATCTTACATCAGCGGTCAGATCATCGCGGTTGATGGTGGTCGCAGCCTCGGAGCAGCCCAGAAAGCCTGAATGTAAGGAGACAGTATGAGTATCTTAAGCAAAGCAATCAGGTGCCCATTTTGTGGCCATCCGGTGTATGTTGATATTGAAGTCACCGATGACGATCAGGAGTACATCGAAGATTGCAGCAATTGCTGCAATCCTATTCATTTAAAGGTGCATAAAGATATTCAGCATCACAGCGTGCAAATTTTTGTCGATGCCGATGATGAGCAATATTATTAAACTGTTAACCCTGACTATTGCTCCGCAGCAAAGCGCTCTGCCATCACCCGTTCTACTGTTTTTATAATGGTCAGCGTTTGCTGATCCAGCTCAATATTCAGGATGTCGCCCTCACGCTTTTCTCCCAGCGTGGTAATGGCCAGCGTTTCCGGAATTAAGTACAGGCTAAAACCGCTGCCTGTCACCTCACCCACCGTTAAACTGCAGCCTTCTACCGCAATAAAACCTTTAGCCAGAATATAAGGCAGAAAGCCTTTATCGAGGCTCAGTTCCATACTAACCTTGTGCTGCTCGCGCACCAGTCTGATTAAGGTGGCAGTGGTCTGAATATGGCCTGAGACAATATGGCCGCCCAGTTCACTGCCAAAGGTCAGCGAGCGCTCCAGGTTAACATTGCTGCCCACCGCCAGCCTGCCCAGATTGGTTTTGCTCAGCGTTTCACTTATCACATCAAAACACACCCAGCCGGCAGCGCTGTCAAACGCTGTTACCGTTAAACATACCCCGTTAATAGCAATACTGGCCCCCTGCTGCAGCGCCTGTAAATGAGCGGGCGGCACCGCTAATGTCAGGCGGCGTAGCTGCCCTTCATCGCGAATTTCGCGCACTTGCGCGGTTGTCTGAACTATTCCGGTAAACATAAAACCTCAATTGTGCTAAATTGCGCGCCATTAATGGCCAACCCGACGATGGCGCATGGTACCTTTTTCCCGCTTTGAAGCCAAAACTCTGTTAAAGCTGACCGGCCCTATTATGCTGGCCCAGCTTACCCAGACCATGATGTATTTTGTCGATACTGTCATGGCCGGCCGGTTCAGCGCCACCGATATGGCCGCGCTGGCAGTAGCATCGGGCCTGTGGTTGCCGGTGGTACTGACCATGCAGGGGCTGCTGTTAGCCCTGACGCCTATTGTGGCGCAGTATTATGGCAGCAGACAGACCGAGCCGGTCAGCCATTTTACCCTGCAAAGCCTGTATCTGGGAATGCTGCTCGCGGGCTTATTATTTGTGCTGATGCTGTTTGCCGATATTCCGATTGGCATGCTGGATATGGAGCCGGCGCTTCGTGATAAAACGTTGCAGTATCTTTACTATGTCAGCTGGGGCCTGTTTCCGGCCGCCGGTTACATTGTTATCCGTAATTTATTTGAAGGCATCGGTAATACCAAAGCCAGTATGTGGATCAGTTTCGTTGGTATTCTGGTCAATATTCCGGCTAATTATATTTTTATTTACGGCAAGCTGGGCATGCCAGCCTTAGGCGGTGCCGGTTGTGGTATTGCCACCAGCCTGGTATTTCTGGCGATGTTTATCGCTATGCTGGTTTACGGCTGGTTCAGCCGCACTACCCGGCCCTACCGGCACTGGCCCAAACAGCTAAGCGCCAATCTGAAAGACATCTGGTATGTTGTCTGCCTTGGCACCCCGATTGCTTTTTCAATCTTCTTTGAAGTAACGTTGTTTGCCTGTATTCCGCTGGCGATAGTGCATCTGGGGCCGATAGTGGTGGCCGGCCATCAGGTGGCGAATAACTACAGTGCGCTGGTCTTTATGCTACCACTGAGTTTCGGTCTGGCGACAACCATCCGGGTTGGCCATTTAGTTGGCCAGCAAAATAGCAAAGAGCTGAAAGTGGCTATCAGTACCGCTTTATGTCTGGCAATTTTTATGTCGTTCTTTATCGCCAGTTTTACCTTTTTTATGCGCAGCTATGTCGCGTCCTTGTATTCCACTAACCCGGCGGTGATTGCCATGGCCAGCTCGCTGCTTATTCTGGCCTGTTTTTACCAGTTGTCTGACGCGATACAGGTGGTATCAGCCTGTGCGCTGCGCGGCATGAAAATCACCAAACCGGTGTTTTACATCACCTTGTTTGCTTACTGGCCAATCGGTTTTGGTTTAGGCGCCGTACTAGGCTTAACAGACTGGCTGGTGCAGCCTATGGGGGCCCATGGTTTCTGGATAGGTATTATTATTGGCCTGAGTACCGCTGCCATTATGCTGGCGTTTATCTTAAGAAAGCATATTAAAAGGATCGATCATGAAATTCAGCACGCTGCTGAGTATGGTACTACTGGCTAGCCTTGGCGGCTGCAGTAAACCTGACAGTGAAGCGACACTGACGGATTATCAGCAGCGCTTAAGCCGGGTACTGGAGCTGGAGACTGTCAAAGTGCAGGTCGTCCCGGTGGCTGTTTTACCGCGGCCAAGTGAACTCAGGCAACCCCTGCCGGACATCCGGGTCAATTTACGTGATGCCTGGGCCAGCCGCGAATGCAGCCTGGATCAACTGATTGGCGAGCGTAACAGCGGCCTTGGCCGGGTGTATCAGCCCAGTAAGCAACTGAATTATGAACTGCGGTTATTATCGCGCTTACAGCAGTGCCAGCAACAGAACATCAGCCCGGCATTACAGCAGCAAATCAGCCACTGGCAGGATGAAAAGCAGCAAAGCATTGCCATCGCCCTCAGTAATATGCTGCTGGCAGATGATACACTGCGCCGCCAATGGCAAAGTGTTAGCCAGCAGTTAGTCACCGGCGAGGGCAACGGCTTTGTGCCAACCAGTAGCGCATTAAATAATCTGGCTGAACTGACCAGGCTTATCGCTCAGCAACATTGGCAACAGGCCGCAGCGCTTGATATTGAACAAAGCCTTGGCGCTATCTACCAGTACGACTTTTTGGCAAAGCTGCAGAACAGCCTGCGTTACAGTGCTGCCTGGTTCAGCCAGCTTAATCCGCAGCTACTGGCAATCGCTCCGGCAAGCTTGTGCCCGCGTGGCCAGAGTACTGAGCAGCTAAGTATTTTAACCACAGTGTTTCGTAAATTTTTTATTGGCAAGGTGCAGGCTCACCTGGCCGAGCTCAGCCGGTTTTATAATGAAAGCTGGCCTATCATTGCCATGCTGTATCAGGACACGGCGATTTATCCGGCACTGCAACAGCGCTATCAGCAACCGGCCGAGCAGCTCAGGCTGCAACTGATGCAGCATGTAACATG
Source organism: Arsukibacterium sp. (assembly GCF_033722355.1). Taxonomy (GTDB): domain Bacteria; phylum Pseudomonadota; class Gammaproteobacteria; order Enterobacterales; family Alteromonadaceae; genus Alishewanella. Next base: position 34,294 of record NZ_JAWVZF010000013.1, read on the forward strand.
GTGGCAGCAGTTAAACACAGCCTGCCCGGTTAATCTTACCCAAAGCCCGGACTGAGCCGGGCTGCCAAGGCTTATTTTTTAACGTGCGGATAGAACAGCTTACTGTTCATATTGCTGATACGGCATGCCCTCTGCCCACCACTTTGGTGCTGGCGCACCTTTTAAATAGTGGTCAAAAAACTCACGCATTTTTATGCTGTAATCCAGTTTATTGGCAAAGCGCTGCAAATGATGCGGCTCGTTTTCATAATGTAGCATCACCACCTCTTTATTTAAGCGACGCAGGGCCAGATAGTATTCTATGCCCTGCTCCCACGGTACGGCGCCATCATCATCACCGAACTGAATAAGCATCGGCGTGTTAATTTTGTCAGCAAAAAACAGCGGCGAATTATCAATATAAGGTTTTAAATCGTCGAACATCGACACGCCAAGCCGGCTTTGGCCGGTTTCATACTGAAACTGCCGGGCCAACCCGCTCTGCCAGCGGATACCGTTGTAGGCACTGGTCATATTCGCCACCGGTGCGCCCGCTACGGCAGCGGCAAACATATCGGTTTCGGTCACGACAAAAGCGGTCTGATAACCCGACCAGCTGTGGCCATGTAAGCCAATCGCCTTAGCATCAGCCACGCCCATATCAATTAATTTTTGCAGTCCCGGCACTAATGATTCGGTAGCACTGGGACCAGGCGCTGCGGGTCTAAAGTGAATGTCGGGCAAAAACACCAGATAATCCTGCCCCAGA